>NZ_JBEYWW010000003.1:0-42131 GCF_040644635.1 Microbispora sp. NPDC046933
TTCCAGCCGAGCATTGGGTGCATCTGCGCACGACCAACCCGATCGAGTCGACGTTCGCCACCGTGCGGCACCGCACCAAGGTCACCAAGGGCCCCGGATCCCGGGCGGCCGGGCTGGCCATGGCGTTCAAGCTGATCGAGTCGGCCCAGGCCCGCTGGCGCGCGGTCAACGCTCCCCACCTCGTTGCCCTGGTCCGCGCCGGAGCGACCTTCATCAACGGCAAGCTCCTCGAACGCCCCGACGATCAGCCCTCACCAGCAGCTGCTTAGGAACTCGTGATCCACAGGTCTTGACGATTGCTCCATCGCGATCATCGCGCACGACAACCCGATAGGTCGTGGCTCCACTAACTACATGATCCACGCCGACCTCTCCGAGCGGGAGAACGGCTGGCGCGAACAGTTGTGGACGCACCAGGTGTCGCCGGACACTTTTGAGATCGCCTGCCTTCCCTTCTTCACCTATGGCATCTGCTACCGCGACATCGTGACGATCGACGATCAACACCTCGTATCCGCTGTGGTTCGGAAGTCCGGCCACCGCACCTTGCGCGTCGCCCTGGAACAGCAGCACCCGCAAAGTGGTCAACTCCATGAGCTGCTACACGAGAAAGTCGTTGAGACCGGCCTCGCCCACGAGTGGCTGCAGGGCACCTACCTAGCCGTCGACCTACCTCCCGGCGCTGACCCGAACCCCCTCGTTCAGGTTCTCCAAGGTCTAGAAGGAACAGAAGCACTCTCCTGGGAGATCGACTCCTGACGGCTTAGGGGTCAACCCTTAGGTCTTAGGCAAGACCTCCGAGCGCCTTTTCGAGCTTGTCGAGCGCTGTCGCTTGGTGCTCGGGTAGCACGTGGGCGTAGGTGTTCATCGTCAGCACGATCGTGCTGTGGCCGAGGATCTCCATGATCGTCCGGGTGTCCACACCCTGAGCGAGCAGGATCGTGGCGCAGGTGTGCCGGAGGTCGTGCAGCCGTACGCGCCGGATGCCCGCCGCGTCGCACACGGCCCGGAAGTGCCGGTAGAGGTTCTCCGGCTCGATGGCGGTCCCGATGTGCGTGGTGAACACCAGGCGTGCGGGTTGTTCCACGCTGATCCGGCTGCCAGGCGCTCCGCGGCTTGCTCGGCCCTGTGCTCCTTGAGGACCTTCACCAGGTTCTCCGGGAGCCGGATCGTACGACGAGAGCGCTGCGTCTTGAGCGGCACGAGCTTGAGCCCCTCGCCCTTCTGCCGCTGGAGTGCCTGCCGGACGCGGAGCACTCCGTTGTCCAGGTCGACGTCGTCCCAGCGGAGCCCGAGCGCCTCACCGCGCCGGAGGCCGACGCCCAGCGCCACCGCGTACACCGCGTAGAACCGGCCCTTGCGTGCCTACCGGCGGAACTGCTTGGCCTCGTCGGGGGTGAGCGCCTGGATCTCCGGCCTCTCGACCGTGCCCAGTTGGACGTCCTTCGCGACGTTGCGCAGCACCAGGTCTTCGCGGACCGCCTGAGCGAGCGCGGCCCGGAGCAGCGCGTGAAGGTACTGCACCGTCCGGGACGAAGGCACCCGGGTCCTGGACGAGGCCCCGCAGCTTCGCGTTCATCTCGCGCCGCTCAGTGCGAGGTGTCCCAAGCGGCAGGGCACTGCGCTTCGCTGTTGGGCAGAGCGCCAGCCAGGGCGGCTTGCCGTCGAAGCTCCTCCGCCAGTTGGGCGGCATCATCGCCGTCGATGGTCTGGCATAGGCCGCGGTTGTAGTCCTCGTGTAAGACGCCCGTTCCGCGTAGCCCACAGTCGTCTCGCCGAGCTTCGCCAGATGCTCCAGCCGGGAAACGCCTCCCGCAAGCTGCTCACGGTCAGGACAGGGACACTCGCCGCCTTCTCGCCGCTCACTTCGCTCTCCTCCCACAGGCCCATGAGCTGCATCGTAGGCAAAGAAAGCAAAGGTATGGCACGCTATAGCGTGCTGCCCATCGCCACGGCGTGCAATGGCTTCCTACCGTTGCTCGCGTGGTGGAGTTCAAGGCCAATCAGTCCAAGTGGCGGCAGGTCTACGAGATCATCAAGACTCGTATCGCCTCCGGCGAGTACAAGCCTGGCGAGCGCATCCCATCACTCGTCGCTCTGATCGAAGAGTTCGGCATCGCGAACGCCACCGGCCAGAAGGTCATGCGAGCACTCAGGGCAGACGGCCTGATCCACACCGAGCCCGGCATGGGCAGCTTCGTCACAGCCCCGGAAAAGCGCGACAAGCCCGAGTGACCAGGCCCGGAGGCGCGTGAACTGACGGCAACCGTTGACGGCAACGTCGCCAGACACCTCCGGACGCGACTGGACTCCCCTGGACCGACGTCGACGTCGACGCCCGGGCCGACCTCCCAGATGCCGAGCTGGGCGGGGCCGATCGCCGTCAACGATCGGCCGACCGTCCGCAGCGCGGCGGAAACGCCATCGGGTTCAGTCGTTTCCGACAACAGGTCCGCACTGATGAGGCGCCGGGATGTGGTCTCGGTTATGAGTCGAACCCGAGGCCAAGGCGGTCCAGAACACGCAGCCAGAGGTTCCTTCTGCCGGTGTCGTCCTCCCGGGCTAGAGACCAGCGGGTGATCTGGATGCCGATCCACGCCAACGGCTCGGGGGGAAAGGGCAGGGGTCGCTTCCGCACCATGTCCAGTCGTGTCCGCTCGGTCTGCCGGCCGGAGAGCAGGTCCAGCATGACGTCGGCGGCGAATCGGGACGCGCCCACCCCCAGTCCGGTGAAGCCGGTCGCGTAGGCGACGCGGCCGCCGTGGGCGCTGCCGAAGAACGCGCAGAAACGACTGCAGGTGTCGATCACCCCAGCCCACTTGTGGGTGAACCGAACTCCTTCAAGCTGCGGAAACGTCTCGAAGAACTGCAACGCGAGTTTCTCGTAGGTCTGGTCGCGGTCCTCGTGCCCACGCTTGATCGACCGGCCGTAGTGATAGATCGCGTCGTAGCCGCCCCAGAGGACGCGGTCGTCCTGAGTGCGCCGGTAGTAGTGGAACTGGTTGCCACTGTCGGAGATGCCGAAAGGCTGTTCCCAGCCGATGGACCCGAGCTGCTCGGGGGAGAGCGGCTCTGTGGCCAGGACGTAGTCGTACACCGGGACGATCGCCGCCCGGTTCCTTCGCAGCAGCGAAGTGTTGGCGTTGGTCGCCACAACCACCTGGCGGGCACTGATCCTGCCTCGCTCCGTGTGCAGGACGACGCGGTCCCCCTCGCGCTTCATGCGGAGGACGCGAGTGTGCTCCGCGATGCGGACGCCGAGCCTTTCCGCGGTGGCGGCCAGCCCCCACGCCAGCCTCGCGGGGTCCACGACGGCGCTCTCTCCGGGTATGAGACGCCCGGCGAGATAGGTCGGCGAACGCACGAGGTCGCGGACCGCGTCGCGGTCGAGGAAACCGGGTGTGCCCGGCCCGAACTCCGCGACCTCGTGTCCGCGGGTGGCGACGACGAGCGTGCCCGATCGGGTGAAGCCGCAGTCGATGCCGTACTTCTCAATGGTCTGCTCGATCTCGTCGAGGTTGCGCAGACCGAGTTCACGCAGTTCCTCGTATTCGCTGGGCCAGCGCCGCCGTCCGTTCCTCTCGCCATGGGTGAGGCTCGCCTCGCAGAAGCCGCCGTTGCGGCCGGTGGCGTGTTCTGCGAGACGGTCACCCTCGACCAGCAAGACGTCACGGCAGTGATCACGTTCGGCGGCTCGCAGGGCGCTCCACAGGCCGGTGAATCCCCCACCGATGACCGCCAGGTCCACACTGATGTCGCCGTCCACCGGCGGCCGGGGCGCCGGCCGGTCGGGGACGGCCAGCCAGAGTGGAGCTTGTTCGGCTCCGCGCAGGGCCGCGATGGCGGCCTCTTGCCGTTCTGTTCTGGTGCTCATACCTGCCTCTATTTAGAACAATCTTCATAAAAAGCAGGATCAAGGTCCTGAATGCGGCGGAGGTCTCAGGCCGGGTCGTCCGTCGCGACGTCCAGCACCGTGAGGCTGAGACGGGCCGGGAGTGGCCGGGCAGGCGTGCAGGGTCTGGGTGGAGGCGCGGCGTTCGGCGGCGGTCCACGGGTTGGCCCCGTCCCCGGTGCTCGGAACGTACTCGGGGAAGTCGCTGCTCGCGATGTGCAGACGCAGCTTGTGGCCGCTGCGCAGCCGCAGGCCGACGTGGCCCATCTCGATGCGGACCTCGGCATCGGGTGAGGGGCTGGTGAGAGTCCCCTGCCCCCGCACGATCAGGGTCGCCCGGCCGTCGGGCGCGACATCGAGGAGCTTGGCGAAGACATCGGCCCGTTCGGCGGTGGAGTCCACGGCCACCCACAGGTTGACGGGACCGGCGAGATCGATGTCCCCCTCGGTCGCTGGCAGGTCGAAGCGCAGGACATCGGGCCGTTCACCCGCCGGAGACTCGTCGGGCCATTCGAGCAGTTGCGACCAGGAGTTGACGCTGCTGGAGGGGACGAGGTCCGAAGGGTCGTACGTCCAGGTTGCCCGCTGGTGGACGGTCGGCGCGATCCAGGTGAGGGCTCCGCCCTCTCCCCCGGCGGCCCGCTCCAGGCCGTCGAGGTAGAGCTGCGCTTCCCGGGCGTGGCTCGGCGGCCATGTCTCGGCGGTGCGGTAGCCGACATGGCCCTGGTGCCACTGGACGCGGGGAAATCGTGACGCGTCAGCGCTCTCGCGGACGAAGACGTCGAAGAAGTCGATGGCCGGCTCGACATAGCGGTCCAGCAGGATGTCCAGCGCCTTCGGGTCCATCGTCGCATGGTCGTGCTCGGGCCGGATCGGGACGTAGTCCAGGTGGTAGTTCTCGTGATCGATGGAGTCGGCGAACAAGTATTGCAGCGGACCCCAGTTCGGATCGGCCAGGAACTCGACATAGGAACGCATGGAGGCGATGGCGAGGTTGTCGTACCAGCCGACTGTATGCAGAACGGGGATCGGGCGGGCGCGAAGCGGGTGCCCGAACGGGAAGACGGGGGTCCGCAGCGGTCCGTGGACGAACTGGTCGAACCACGGCGAACGGGCGCCCAAATCCTGGAAGACAGCGTCAAACGCCTCGGTGAGAGGACGCGTCGTGTAGTCGGCGACCTGCTCATTGAGGCCGCGGTCGACCCAGCACTGCTGCAGGTAGGTGCCGAAGGTCAGCCATGGCGGGTCGATGACGGTGGGCTCGCGCCGCTCAGGCATGCGGTCGAAGGCGTGAGTGGTGACTCGGGGCACGATCGCCCGCAGGGCGGGGTGAGACGTGCTCGCCGCGGCCCACTGGGTGAATCCGTAGTAGGAGTCGCCGAACATCCCCACTCGTCCGTCTGACCAGGGTCGGGTGACGATCCAGTCGAGTGTGTCGTGCCCGTCGGCGGCTTCGCTGAGCAGCCCGAAGGTCTCGCCCTCGGAGTCGAACTTGCCCCGGACGTCCTGGACGACGCACGCGTAGCCACGGGCCGTCAGACGCGCCGCGATCTTGTCCGCGAAGCAATACTCGCTGGTCTTGCCGTACGGGAGCCTGATAAGGATCGCGGAGATGGCGCTTTCGGGTGACGGTGGTAGGTAGACGTCGGTGGCGAGACGGACTCCGTCCCGCATGGGGACCATGTGGGTTCGCGCCTCTTGCGGCACCGTACGGATGGTCCCGGCCCAGTTCATGAGGTCGTCCCTTTCAGCTGGCGGGCGAGTGACCGGATGGGGCGAGCGCCCGAAGGCTGAGTACGGCGGACTCCCCGGTGCCGATGCTCTGCTTCGACGCCACGAAGTCGACGGCTTCGAAGGGGTCGCCGTCGTCGCCGGGCGTCATGACGTAGTGAGGGAAGTCGCTGCTCATGAGCTGCAACGCCAAGCGGTGGCCGCGGCGCAGCCGGTAGCCGACATGGAGAAGGTCCACGGTGGCGAGGCCACCGCCGGCTGGCATGACGACCCTGGTCTGTCCCTTGGCAATGAGGAAGGCACGGCCGTCGGTGTCGATGTCCAGGAGGCGGGCGTGCAGGTGGGTGACCTGCACGTCGGCGCTGAACGGCACCTGGAGCGCTACGGGTCCGGCATAGATCTGATCGTGCTCGGCGGCCGGGCCGGTGAACTGCACGACGTCGGCGCGGTGTCCCGTATCACTGATGTCGTGCCAGTCGTAGAGGATCGCGAAGGGGTTCCGGCCGATCGAAGGCACGGGGTCCGCTGGGTCGTGGCTCCAGCTGATCCGGGTGCTTGCCGCGGGCTGCTCGGGGGTGAGCGTCCGCTTGCCGCCTTGTTCAGACAGGAACATGCGGACCTCGTGCGTGTCCTCCGGCGGCCACGACTCGCCACTGTGAACGCGCCCGTGGCAGATCTCGTAGGAGACCCGGGGAATCGGAGGTCCGGGTATCCCACGGACGAAGTGGTCGAAGAAGTCCAGGGTCGGGTCGAGAATCCTGGCGAGCACGTCATCACCGATGGACCTGTCAGGCGGCGCGGGCGCCTCGTCCAGCCGGAGGTTCTCGTGGTCGATCGGCTCCATGCGCAGGTGAAGCTGCCGCGACCAGGCCGGATGCTCCATGAGGGCCCTGATGTCGTGCCAGGACCAGGGCGCGCAGTTGTCGAACCAGCCGACGGTGAAGAGAAGGGGCACCGTCCTTTCCTGGAGCAACAGCCGTTCGAGGGGCGGTGGGACGTGGGAGGTCTCGGGCGCGAACTCGGCGTCGAACCCCGCCGAGCGCCTGCCGATCTCGGCGAAGAACTCCTCGAAGCTCTCCCGCAACGGCCTACGCGACCAGTCGGGCTCCCATTCATAGGTGTCCTGCTCAATGTAGACCGAGGCCAGGTAAGCCCGCCGCGCGGTCTGCTCGACGTCGCGATCGCCGTCCGGGTTCGTCAGCGTCATGGACAGCTGGGTGCCGGTGAGCCGGGGCGCGATGGCTTTCAGCGCGGGATGGCCGCTCATCGCGGCGGCCAGCGACGTGTAGCCGTAGTAGGAGTCGCCGCACATGGCCACGTTGCCGTCGGACCATGGCTGGGACACGATCCAGTCGATGGTGTCCCAGCCGTCGTCGACCTCGTGGCGGCCGAACTCGGTCGCGCCCTGCGAGCGGAACTTGCCGCGGACGTCCTGGATCACCGCGGCGTATCCACGTTGCGTCATGAGCCGGGCGAAGCGCGGCATGTAGCAGTAGGCGCCGTCTTTGTCGTAGGGCAGCCGCACGAGGATCGCCGGGTGCGGGCCGGGTTTGTCAGAGGGTAGGTAGACGTCCGTGGCCAGAGCGACGCCGTCACGGACCACGACCTTGTGCTCGGTCGCGTCGTCGGGCACGGGCGCCGCAGTGACGCGGAGATAGCGGATCATGATGTTTCTTTCGTGGTCAGGGCAGCTCGGGTCGGCGATCCTGCCAGGGTGAGAGCCGTTCGATAGCCGCGGCGACCTCGATGACGGCGGCATCCGCGTGCGGCCGGCCGATGATCTGCAGGCCGATGGGCAACCCATCGGAGGTGAAACCGCACGGTATGGAGATCGCGGGCAAGCCCGCATGGCTGGGCAGCTCGGTCAGCCGGTGGAAGAAGAGGGCAGGGTGGCGCACCCTCTCGCCGTCGACGATCTCCATCCCGCCCAGGGCGTTGTGGGGGAAGGGCGGCGTGGGGGTGGTGGCGGTGACGATGAAGTCGTACTCCTGCAGAACGCGGTCGAAGCCGTCGTAGATCTGGGTCTTGGTCTCGCGCAAGGACCGGCTTACGTCGCGGGCGGACATCGTGCGCCCGAACTCGGCGATCTCCTTGATGAGCGGCCACACCTCGGTCCCGGGCGGGAACATCATGTCCACCCCCTCGGCGAACTCCGCGGACCAGTACCTGAGGAAGTTGTCGATCGCGTCCGGCAGGTCCATGGTCACGATGTCGACCTGGGCTCCGCCCTTGGCGGCCAACCGGCCCATCGCCGCGTCGACGACGCGGCGCGTCTCCGGATCGACCGGGCCCTGATCCAGGCCGATGCTGTAGGCGAACCTCACCTCGGAGAGGTCGGCTCCGCGCAGCGCCGACTTCACGTAGTTCTCGCCGGTTGCGGGAAGTGAGAACCGGTCCGCATGATGCGGGCCCACGGTCACGTCCAGCAGCATCGCCGCGTCGATCACCAGGCGGGTGAGCGGACCTTCGGTGGAGTCGCCATCGGAGGCCCGGCGAAAGGGGATGCGGCCGGTCGACGCCTTGAAACCGACCACTCCGCAGCTCGCGGCCGGCACCCTGATCGAGCCGCCACCGTCCGAACCCCAGGCGAGCGGGGCGATCCCCGCCGCCACCGCCGCGGCCGCGCCTCCGCTGGACCCGCCGGCCGTGTGCGTGGGGTTCCATGGCGTGCCCGTACTGCCGGTCAGGTGGCTGTCGGTCACACCGAGCATGCCGAACTCGGGAGTCGTCGTCTTCCCGATGAGGATGGCGCCGGCAGCCTTCAATCTGGCCCAGGAGATCGCGTCGGTGTCCGGCACATGATCCTTGAACTGCACGCAGCCGTAGGTGGTACGGACCCCAGCGGTGTCGGTGAGATCCTTGACGGTGATCGGCAAACCGTGCAGCGGCGGGAGGTCCTCGCCGCGCAGAACCGCGGCCTCGGCCTGCTTCGCCTGCTGCCTGGCGGAATCAGCGGTCACGGTGACGAAGGCGTTGATGGCGGGGTTGACCTCTTCCAGGCGAGCGAGCACCGCGTCGACCACTTCGACCGGCGACACCTCTTTGCGCCGAATCAGGCCGCTCAACTCGTACGCACCGGTCCAGGTCAGCTCAACGGCCACGGCATACCTCACTCACAGCGGGCGTTGACCGAGCCTGGCCCGGTCATGGAACAGCCTTTATAGAAACGACTCCTCCCTCACCCCGTCAAGAGGTAGCCGCCTCGCCACCACCCAGAAACGGAAACCTTGTGGCTTTGGAACAAGCTTTATATATTCCAGTCCCATCTCGCGTTGACCTCGCACGAGGCCTGATCAAAGGAGCGCCTCATGCCCGTACGCCATCTCGCCACCGCTCTTCTCGTTCTCGGGCTGACCGCCTGCTCGGCCGGTCTCGGGCGTTCTTCCGACGCAGCCGATGCCACCCAGCCGACGGAGCTCCTCGCGCGCCTACCCGCCGCCAAGGGCGAAGTCGATCAGATCGTCTGGAATCTCAGCGGAGAGCCCGACACCCTGTTTCCGCCGAACGCGGCCACCTACGGTGGCGGGCAGGTTCTCGGCAACCTCTGCGACACGCTGCTGAAGAGCGACGCCGACTTCCGCCTGACTCCTGGCCTCGCCACCTTCGAGCAGGTCGACCCGCACACGCTCGTCTACAAGGTCCGCGACGGCGTGAAGTTCTGGAACGGTGACCCGCTGACGGCCGAGGACGTCGCCTACAGCATGAACCGCGCCAAGGACCCCTCGTCGCTCGTCAGCTACATCTACCAGAATGTGAAGAGCATCAAGGCCGCCGGCGACGAGGTGACCGTCAAGTTCTCCACCCCGGACGAGCTGTTCAACCACGAGATGGCCAGCATCGCGGGCATGGTCATGCAGAAGACGTACGCCGAGCAGGCAGGCAAGAACCTCGGCGCGCCTAGCGGCGGGGTGATGTGCAGCGGCCCGTTCAAGCTGGACTCGTGGAAGAGCGGTGACAGCATCACCCTGTCGCGCAACGACGCGTACTGGGACTCCGAGCGCCGGGCTCTGGCCAAGTCGGTGAAGTTCACGTTCGTCACCGACAGCACCGCGCTGACGCAGGCACTCAACGCCGGCGAGATCGACGGCGCCTACGAGATCTCGCCCTCAGCCGTCCCCGCGTTGCGCTCGTCGAAGGCGGGCAGGCTGGTGTTCGGGCCATCCATGCAGACCACGGGACTGGCCGTGGCCAGACCCGACGGCCCGCTGCGGAACGTCAAGCTGCGTCAGGCCTTCCAGACGCTCATCGACCGCGAAGCGCTGGCCAAGGTGGTGTTCAACGGCGCGGCGACCCCCGGCTACACCAGCTTGTCCTCGACCACCTGGCCGAACGACCAGAAGCAGGTGTACCAGGAGGCATACCAGCCTTTCGTCAAGGAACGTTCCTTCGACGTCGCCAAGGCCAAGGCGCTGGTCGCGGAGTCGGGATACCAGGGCCAGGAGCTCGTCCTCGCGATCAGAAGCGGCGACGACAGCGGCTCCCGTACCGCCCAGCTCGTCCAGCAGCAGGCCAAGGCCGCCGGCATCACCATCAAGATCAGCCCTCTTCCGCCGCTGGCGTTCGACCAGGCCGGATACGACCCCACCAAGCGCCAGGGCCTCGACCTGCTCCTGGGGGGGAGCTTCAACGTGGCCCAGGATCCGCTCGAACCGCTGGGCTTCACCCTGCTGCCCGGCCAGGCCTACAACTACACCGGCTATGACAACGCCGAGGTCACCAAGCTGCTCACCGAGGCCCGCCAGACGTTCGACCCCGCCGAGCGGGCGCGGATGATCGTCGCCGCGCAGCAGCTCTACGAGCCGGATTCCGCACTCATCCCCCTGGTCGAGAACAGCACCATCACGTTCCTGAACCATCGCCTCAGCGGCGCCATCACCGCGTTCTCCTACTGGACGATGCCGCAGATGGCCTTCGTCGGCGCTGCCGGATAGCGGCTCCGACATGGTGAAGAACCGTGCGCCCATGCGCACGATCAGGAGATGGTCCGCGAAACTCGGCGGGGCGGCCGTCACGCTGCTCGCCTCGTCCTTCGTGGTGTTCGCCGCACTGGCGGCCGCTCCCGGCGACCCGGTCTCCCAGCTTGTGGGGCAGAAGGCCACCGCCGCGCAGCGCGCCGCGATGAGAGCCGAACTCGGGCTGGACGACCCTCTGGTCGTGCGCTATTGGCACTGGCTGACCGGTGTGCTCCATGGCGACCTCGGCACCTCGCTGACCTACCGCCAGGAGGTGAGCGCCCTCCTGGGCCCGCGCATCGCGAGCACGCTCGCCCTCGTGGCGCTCTCCGCACTGATCACCCTGGCGACCGGCATCGGGCTGGGCGTCTTCGGCGGGGTCAACTCGCGGTGGAGGCCCGCCATGAACGCCCTGACCGGGCTCGGCGTGGCCATCCCAGGGTTCGTGGCGGCAGCCGTGCTCATCGGCGTGTTCGCCGTCGGGCTGGGCTGGTTTCCCACCTTCGGTGCGGGAAGCGGCTTCGCCGACCGGCTGTGGCATCTGACGCTCCCCGCCCTCGCGCTGTCGATGAGCGGAACGGCGTACATCGCGCAGGTGACAGCGGCGGCGGTCGGCGAGGAGGCGGGACGCGACCACGTCTCCACGGCCGTAGGCCGGGGACTGCCACGCTCGCTCATTCTGCGGCGGCATGTCGTGCGCAACGCCGCCATCCCGGTGCTCACGGTGTCCGGCCTGATGGCGGCCAGCCTGGTCGCCGGCGCGGTCGTCGTCGAATCCGCCTTCGCGATCGACGGTCTCGGCTCGCTCCTGGTCAAGAGCGTCATCAGCAAGGACTACGCCGTGGTCAGCGCTGTCTCGCTCATCATCGTCACCGTCTTCGTCGTCGTCATGACCGTCATCGACGCCGCGCAGGCGGCCCTCGACCCGCGGCTGCGGGAAAGGAGGTAGGCGTGAGCACCGCACAAATAGCGCGCTCCCCTGCCCTGGTCAAACGGCTCGCCCGCCATGACCTGGTCCTGTCCGCGACGATGCTGCTCTGCGCGATCCTCATCCTGCTCGCGCTGGTGGGTCCTTTCGTGACGCCCTACCCGCCGGACCAGACCGACATCCTCGCCGCGGGTCAGGGCCCCTCGGCGCTGCACCCGCTCGGCACCGACTCTCTCGGACGCGATCTGCTGTCCCGGCTGCTGGCCGGAGCTCGGCCCAGCCTCCTGTTCCCCGCCATCACCGTCCTGATCAGTTCCGTGCTCGGGACGGCCATCGCCATCGCCGCCGCCTGGCACGGTGGCCGGGTCGACCAGGTGACGGCGCGGGTACTGGAGATCATGTTCGCGGTGCCGGGCATCCTCGTCGCCGTCATCGGGGCCGCGGTGCTCGGGACCGGCCCCTGGATGCCCGTGGTCACCCTGTCCCTGGTCTACATCCCCTACGTCGCGCGAGTGGTACGCAGCGCGGCAGTGCGCGAATGCCGTCTGCCGTACGTCGAGGCATGCCGCCTGGCCGGCCTGTCGGGCTGGCGCATCTGCACCCGGCACGTGCTCCGCAACGTCGCCCCGCTGACGGTGGCGCAGGCGACCCTGGCCTTCGGATGGGCGCTGATGGACTTCGGCGCGATCTCCTTCCTCGGCCTCGGCGTTCAGCCGCCGCAGGCGGAATGGGGCGTCATGGTGAACGAGGGACGCCCGGAGATGCTCGACGGCGCCCTGCAGCAGAGCCTGTCCGCCGGTCTGCTCATCGTCCTGGCGGTGGTCACTTTCAACATCCTCGGCGAACGCCTGTCCGCGCGGATCGGAGCGAGCACGTGAAACCTCAACTCCTCGACATCCGGCGGCTGCGTGTCGAGCTCGCCCCGCGGGAGCGCCGAGGCGAAAGGCGCACGGTCATCCATGACGTGTCCCTGTCCGTCGCGCCCGGCGAGTCGGTCGGGCTGGTCGGCGAGTCCGGATCGGGCAAGTCCATGACGGCCAAGGCCGTCATGGGGCTGCTGCCGCGCGGCGCGGTGGCCACGGGCGAGATCCTCTACCGTAACCGGGCGGTCCTGGAGATGAAGGGCGCAGAGCTCGCCGGCTTCCGCGCACGCGGCGTCTCCATGATCTACCAGGACCCCCGGGCGCACATCAATCCGCTGCGCACGGTCGGCGACTTCCTCGTGGAAGGAGTCGTCGCCAGTGGCGCGATGCGCCGGCCGGAGGCACTGGAGGCCGCCTGCGCCCTGCTGCGCGACGTCGGCGTGACCGACCCCCGGCGGCGCGTGGCGCAGTACCCGCACCAGCTCTCCGGTGGCCTGCTGCAACGCGTGATGATCGTGATGGCCCTGCTGCCGTCTCCGGAGCTGATCCTCGCGGACGAACCGACCACGGCGCTGGACGTGACGGTGCAGTCCGACGTCATGGCGATCCTCTCCGAGCAGATCCGCGAACGCTCCCTCGGCATGCTGTTCATCACCCATGACCTGGATCTCGCCGCCGCGGTCACGGATTCACTGGCCGTCATGTACGCCGGCGTGATCGTGGAGCACGGCCCGGCGGCGGATGTCTACGCCGCCCCACGTCACCCCTACACGGCGGCGCTCCTGGCCTCCCGGCCCAGCCCGACGAGCGTCGAACGGCCGGTGTCCATCCCAGGACGGCCGATCTCGGCCTTCGAGGCGGGCGAAGGCTGCGTGTTCGCCGCGCGGTGCTCCCACGCCACCGGCCTGTGCCGTACCGAACGCCCCGATCCGCGCCCGGTCGCCACCGGGACCGTGGCCTGCCACTACGCGGAAGAGCTGGAACCTGCCGAAGGAGTGCGCTCATGACCGCGCCGTCTCTGGGGCCGCTTCTGAGCGTGCGAGGTCTGCGCAAGGTCTTCGCCGACGACGTGGTGGCCGTGGACAATCTCACCTTCGACCTGTCCCAGGGCGAGTCGCTGGCCATCGTCGGCGAGTCCGGCTCCGGCAAGACCACCACGGCGCGGATCATCGCGGGTCTGGATTCGGCGACAGCGGGCGACGTGCTGCTCGACGGACGTCCCATGGCGGGGACCGGCCGGCGGCGACGCCGGGACGTACAGATGGTCTTCCAGGACCCGTTCGGCTCGCTGGACCCCCGGCAGAAGGTGGGTGCCGCCATCGCGGAACTGCTCGCCGTGCACTTCCGCCTGTCCAAGGCTGAGCGCCGGAGCAGGGTCGCCGGACTGCTCGACGAGGTCGGGCTGGATGAGCGGCACGCCTCCGAGTACCCGAGAAACCTGTCCGGTGGCCAGCGGCAGCGCGTCGCGATCGCCCGCGCGCTCGCTCTGGAGCCCCGCCTGCTGATCCTCGACGAGGCGGTGGCGGCACTGGACGTCAGCGTTCAGGCGCAGGTGCTCAACCTGCTGATCGACCTGCGGGACCGGCGCGACATCTCCTATCTGTTCGTCTCGCATGACCTGGCCGTGGTCCGCCAGATCAGCGACCGATGCCTGGTCATGTGCGCGGGCGCCCTCGTCGAGCAGGGCGAGACCCGCGATGTCCTGGACAATCCACGCGAGAGCTACACCAGGCAATTGCTGGATGCCGTGCCGCGCCCCGGCTGGATCCCTCGCCGTCGGCAGGCGGGGACTCCCTCCTGATCTTCCGTCCCGTGCACGCGAGCCCCTGTCCGGTATTTGTAGAAGTTGTTCTAAAAAACTCTGGGAAGGACCGACACGCATGGCCATCGACCTCTCCGATCTGTCGGAGGTGGTGACCCTCAGCACGCGGCATCCATCGGAGGCGCCGCTGCTCCTGGGCAAGACCTTCGTATCCCCTTGGTTCAGCATTGACGCCGATCGCTCGACGCTGTTCGAAACGGCGACGTACATGGAAGACCTGCCTCACCCCTACGGAGGCGGCGCCGGGTACGGCGACGACCTGGTGGAGGGCTACCACCTGCTCGGCATGCTCGACCTCCTCCTCAACCACGTGCTGTGGTCCGAGGGACCTTGGATCGCCTGGAACTACGGCCTGGACCACGTCCGCTTCGTGTCCGTCGTGCGGCACGGCGACCGCTTCCGCGTCCGCGGCACCGTCAGCCAGGTGATCGACCGAGGCGAGCAAGGGCACCTGCTCGTCCTCGACTGCACCGCGGAGGTCGCTGGGCGCGAACGTCCCGGATTCGTGGTCACCCAGCGCATCCTCTGGAACTCGCACTCGCCCGTTCAGGAAGGAACAGCAACACCATGACCACGCACCTGTCTCTCGAACTCACCCCCCATCACCAGCAGCTACTGAGCCTCACGATCCCGGAGTCGCTCGACCTGGCGGCGCGGACCTGGCCCGACAAGGGCGCCTTCCATTTCGTGGAGTCCGCGCAGCGGATGACCTGGGCGACACTACGGACCGCGGTCAGCCGGGTCCGGTCGGCGCTGGAGTCCCGGGGACTGCGGCCGGGCGAGAAGGTCGGCATCATGCTCCGCAACCAGGCGGAGTTCCCCCTGACGTGGCTGGCGGTCATCGAGGCCGGCGCCGTGGCGGTACCGCTGAACCCCAAGTACACGCGCCGGGAGGTGGACTTCGTCCTGAACGACTCCGGAGCGTCCTGGCTCGTCGCCGCCGAGGACCTCCATCCACTCATCGATGGAGCCGTCCCCGCGGAACGCGTCATCCTGACCGGCCCGCAGTTCGACGCGCTGCTCACGCATGCCGTCACGGACAGGACCCATCAGGCCGGGCGCCTGGACGTCGTGGGGATCCAATTCACCTCCGGGACGACCGGGCTGCCCAAGGGCTGTCTCCTGACCCACGAGTACTGGCTCGAGATAGGCGTCCACACTGCGGCGCTCTTCGACGACCCGCAAGAGTTCCTCGCCAACAGTCCGTTCTACTACATGCAGAACCAGGCCTACTTCATGATGGCCCTGGCAGCGGGCGGCCGGTTGCACGTCACCCCCGGACTGAGCCGCAGGAAGTTCATGGGCTGGCTCATCGACCACGATATCGACTTCGCCTGGATCGACGAAGGACTCCTGGATCTGGAGCCCTCCGAGCTCGACAGGCGCCTGAAACTGAAGAAGGCCCCCGTCGAGGCGTTGACGCCGAGCCTGCACCGGCCCTTGGAGGAACGCTTCGGCCTGATGGCGCGCGAATTGTACGGCAGCACCGAGATCGGGTCCGGGACGTTCGTGCCCTGGCACCGCACCGACCTGGTCGGCTCGGGCTCCATGGGATGGTGCATGCCCAACCGCGAATCCAAGGTGATCGACAGCGCCGGTGCCGAGGTCCCCCCAGGCGAGCCTGGCGAGTTGTGCCTGCGCGGTCCCGGCATGATGCTCGGCTACCACAACCGCCCCGAGGTCAACGCCGAGCTGTTCCTGCCGGGCGGATGGTTCAGGACCGGCGACATCGTCCGCAAGACCGCGGAGGGCGAGCACTTCTACATCGGCCGGACCAAGGACATGATCCGCCGAAGCGGCGAGAACATCTCCGCAGTCGAGGTCGAACAGCACATCGCCGCCCTGGCCGGCGTCCTCGAAGTCAGCGTGATACCCGTCCCGGACCCCAAACGCGAAGAGGAAGTCAAAGCCATCATCGCGCTCAAACCTGACAGCACGCTGACTGTGGCCGAGGTCCTCTCCTGGTGCCGGCAAGGACTGGCCCCCTTCAAGGTCCCCCGTTACGTGGAGTTCCGTGACGCGCTGCCGCACACCCCCAGCGGCAAGATCGCCAAAGAGAAACTGAAGGCAGAGGACCCGTTCGCCGGTGACGTGACGGATGCGCAGTCCCTGACGGCCGACCCGGTATGACTGGTACGGCCGGGACCGCGTCAGTCGATCCCGGCCGTACCAGCCGAGGTGACCGGCTCGAGCAGCGGCAGCGTGGCAACGAGACGGTCCACCACCCGCAACTGGCGCTCCCGTGTCCAAATCTCCGGGTGCTCCACCGTGGACAGGGTGATACCACTGGTCCACGACCTGATCAGGTCGATGGTGAGTTCCAAATCCTCCTCCGCGACCAGAGCCGCGACATGATCCCGGCAGATCCCTCGCATCAGCGGCTCAAGCCGCACGAAGAACGCGTCCACCGCCGGGTCCGCGTCTCGATGGGCCAGCAGCGCGATCCTCGCCCGCTCCATGGTCAGCGACCACTCATCCAGCGGAACGGACCATTCGATGACCCGATGCAGCCGCTCGACGGGGTCGGCGACCTCCCGCATCTCGTCGTTGAAGGTCGCGATGTCGTCCTCGGCGGTGGCCAGGATGCCCTCGATGAGCGCTTCTCTATTGGGGAAGTAGTGCGTGATGAGAGACATCGAGCCTCCCATCTGCTTGGCGATGTTGCGCAGAGTGAACTTGGCGAACCCGCCCTTGCCCAAGATGCTCAAGGCGGCGTTGACGATCTCCCGTGCTCGCTCCTGCGGATCCACGATCTTCGGCATCGTCCTACCCTCGGTGGCCATCCTCCACCAACCCTCGTTATGTTACTAGCTTTACACGAAGTGCGGGAGGACGACGCGGTGATCCACTGCTCGACCGATTACCAGGCCAGGCGTGTCCTGGCTGCGTTGCACGCGCGGATTGCCCAGGTAGGGCTGGGGCTTCACCCGGATAAGACGAAGATTGTGTACTGCCAGGACAGCAGACGACGTAAGGCGCGCACCCCTCCGTCAGCGGCCACCAGGGCCGCTACGAGATGCGGGAGATCGTCAACGCGAACACTGTGGTGCGACAGCTCGACTCTTAACCTCAGGTCTCAGCGGCAGGTATAGCGCGGGTCCGACAGCGCCCGGGTCACACCTCGGGCGGCTGCCATGAGCAGTTGCACGTGAGCCTCGGCGCGGCCGTCGTTGGGCACGATCAGGGAAAGCGCGGCCACCACCTCGTTGAAGGCGTTGCGGACCGGCACCGCGACGCCTGTGGCGTGTGGGTGGACGTGGCCGGGCAGCAGGGCGTAGCCCCGTCGGCGGGTGTCGTCGAGTGCGGCCCGCAGTTCCTCCGGTGTCGTGATGGTGCGGTCTGTGTAGCGCTGCAGCGGCCGGCTGAGGATGTGTTCCTGCAGTTCAAGGGGCCCGTTGGCGAGCAGGACGTGGCCGGAGGAGGAGATGTGCAGGGGCAGTCGGCCCGCGATCCGGGAGTAGTTGACGATGGCGTCGCGGGCGGAGAGCCGTTCGATGAACAGAACGTCCAGGCCGTCCAGGATTCCGAGTTGCGCGTGCTGCCCGACGACGGCGTGCATGTCCTCCAAGTACGGCATGGCGGCGTTGCGCAGCGACAGGGTGGGGGATGCGCGTGAGGCGAGTTCCCACATCTTCACCCCGACGCGTACCTCTCGGTTGGGGCCGCGCTCGAGTAGACCGTGGGCGGTGAGCTCGGCGATGAGCCGGGAGGCCGTGGCGATGTGCAGGTTGGTCCGGCGGGCGATCTCGGAGACTTGCAGGGAGACGTCGTCGGGCGTGAACGTGGCGAAGATCCGGACCGCTCGCGCGATCGACGACTCCCCGGTGGCGGTCCGCGGCATGCGGTCAGTGTCACATGCGGATGTCCTCCTCATCATGGCGTTTCTCGTCCAATGAGAATGCGTTTCGCCCTCGATGAGACGTGGCTCACGCTGTCTCCAACGAGGAGGAGGGCACGTGATCCACACACTGACCGGGGTGATCGGCACCGGGAAGGGTGCCGTCTCTGCGCAGGTCGCCACGCTCCGCGTCACCGCCAAGCGGCTCGTCGCCGACGACGTGCTGACGCTGGAGCTGGCGTCCCCCGCCGGATACCGTCTGCGGGACTGGGCGCCGGGCGCGCACGTCGATCTGGTGCTGCCGAACGGGATGACTCGGCAGTATTCGTTGTGCGGCGATCGATGGGACCCCTTCACTTATCGCGTCGGAGTGCTGCGCGAGCCCGCGGGGCGGGGCGGCTCGGCCTACATCCATGACGAGCTGCGGGTCGGGGACCTGATCGGCGTGGGCGGGCCGCGCAACAACTTCGCGCTCGTGCCGTCGGAGCGGTACCTGTTCGTGGCCGGCGGTATCGGTATCACCCCGCTGCTGCCCATGGTGCGGCAGGCTGAGATGCTCGGTGCGGACTGGCAGCTGTTGTACGGGGGCCGCCGCCGCGCGTCCATGGCGTTCCTCGACGAGCTGGCCCCCTATGGTGATCGCGTTCAGGTCGTCCCGCAGGACGAGTTCGGACTGCTCGACCTGCCCACCTTTCTCGGCGCGCCCGGAGCCGGAGTGAAGATCTACGCCTGTGGGCCGGCTCCGTTGCTGACCGCAATGGCGGGCGCGTGCGCGGCCTGGCCGCCGTACACCCTGCGCACCGAGCGGTTCGTGGCGGAAGATCTCGGCGCGCCCGCCCGCAGCACCCCCTTCGAGGTGGAGCTGGCCAGAACCGGCACGACGGTCGCCGTACCCCCAGAGCAAACGGTGCTCGAAGCCGTCACGGCCGCCGGCGTCGAGGTGCTGTCCTCCTGCAGGCAGGGCACCTGCGGCACCTGCGAGACCGTCGTCCTGTCTGGCGTACCCGACCATCGCGACGCTGTATTGGAGGACCACGAGCGCGCGGCGAACGACTGCATGTTCATCTGCGTGTCCCGCTCCCGCTGCGACCGCCTGGTCCTCGACCTCTGACACTCCCCGATCTCCCAAAAGGCGCTGCCCATGACCGTGACTCAGGGTTACGGAACCCTGCCCGTCAACGATGCCGATCCCTTCGGCCACGAGGTGCTGGAGAACCCGCTGCCGCTGCACGCCGAGCTGCGCGACGCGGGCCCGGTCGTCTACCTGACCATGTACGACGTCTACGCGTTCGCCCGCTACGAGCACGTGCACGCCGCCCTCGCCAACTGGCAGGGATTCCAGTCGGCCGCCGGTGTCGGCCTGTCCAACTTCCGATACGAAAAGCCATGGCGGCCGCCGAGCCTGCTGCTGGAGGCCGACCCGCCCCGGCACGACGCGCCCCGGCGGGTGCTGACCAAGGTGCTCGGCCCGCGCGCGCTGCGCCGGTTGCGCGAGGGCTGGCACGCCGACGCCGAGCGGCTCGTCGATGAGGTCCTGGCCGGCGGCGACCAGTTCGACGCCGTCACGTCGCTGGCTGAGCCGTTCCCGCTGCGGGTCTTCCCCGACGCCGTCGGCATCCCGAACCACGGGCGCGAGCACCTGCTGCCGTACGGCGACCACCTGTTCAATGCCTTCGGCCCGCCCAACGACCTGGTGGCCAAGGGCGCCCCTCGGGCCGCCGAGCTGTCCGCCTGGGTCAACGCACAGTGCGCTCGTGACCTGCTCACCGGCGACGGGTTCGGCGCGCAGATCTGGGCGGCGGCCGACCGCGGCGAGATCACGCCTGAACAGGCGCCGCTCGTCGTCCGCTCGTTGCTATCAGCGGGGGTGGACACCACGGTGCACGGCCTGTCCGCGGTCCTGTACGCCTTCGCCACCCACCCGGAGCAGTGGCGGCGGCTGCGCGAGCGGCCGGAGCTGGCGCGGGTCGCGTTCGACGAGGCGGTGCGCTGGGAGTCTCCGGTGCAGACCTTCTTCCGTACGGCTACCAACGACGTCCGGGTCGGCGACCACGTCGTTCCCGAAGGCCGCAAGATCCTCATGTTCCTCGGCGCGGCCAACCGCGACCCGCGCCGCTGGGACGACCCCGACGCCTTCGACCTGTCCCGCGACCCATCGGGGCACGTGGGGTTCGGGATGGGCATCCACCAGTGCGTGGGCCAGCACGTCGCCCGGCTCGAGGCCGAGGCGCTGCTGACGGCACTGGCCCGCCGGGTGCGCCGGATCGAGCTCGATGGGCCGACCCGGCGCCACCACAACAACACGTTGCGGGCCTGGGAGAGCATCCCGGTCCGCGTTCACCTGGAGAAGAGCATCTGATGACCTGACCTACAAGGTTCAAGCCGTGATCGCCTGCGGCAAAGGTGAGCCAGTGTCCGTCGAGACCATTCTCGTCCCGGGCCCCGGCGAGGCGGTGTGGCGAATGGGCAGACCTGCGGGGTGTGTCGCATCGACCTGCACTATCGGGAGGGCCGGATCAGCGACGACGACGCGTTCCTCCTGGGTCACGTCTGGTCGCTGATCTGCAGATCGGCGGCCACCTGCTGCACGGTGCGGCAGGCCTTCAGCAGGTCCAGGACTTTGCGACGGAACTCGGGGGATAGCTCCTCGGCATGCCGACCTCTCTCGGGATTCAGGCATGCCAGTCAACCAAGGTGACTCCACGAAAGCCCGTGGAACATCACACACGCGACGTTGCCGAGAAGACCTCAAGACCCTGTTACTACACGTGCAGTGTTCCCCGACCGACAATGACGGCGGACCCCGCCACCTGGACGGACTCGATCCCTTCCGGCGTCCCACAGGCCCGGGCCCGCATCGTCGAAGGACGGCCGATCTCGACACCCTGCAGGATCTCGATCCACTCCCCGAAACCGATCAGGCCGTGCCGGGCCAGGTGCACAGCGAGCGAACCGGCGGCCGATCCGGTGGCCGCATCCTCCACGACGCCATAGGCGGGCGAGAACATCCGCAGCCTCCAGTGCGAGCCCGAACCGGCGAAGCAGTTGGCGGCCATGTTGGGGAGCCTGGCGAGAACCCTTTGGTCCGGCTCCAGGGCCGACAGTGCGGCCACACTGTCCAGGCCGACGAACACGTGCCGTGGCCCGTTGTCGTGAACCTCGACCGGCAGGGTGGACGCCGCCACGCCGAGACCGGCGAGTAGCTCGTCGGCCTGCTCGTAGGGCTCCCAGGTGGGGATGGGCTGCCACATGCTAGCCGCGCCGACCCGGCCGCCGGGGGTGCGTTCAAGGTCGAACTGCACGGTGCCCTTGGCGGTCTCCATCCGCAGCGTGTCCACTGCCTGCAGTTCACCCAGCACGTTCAACTCGCCGAGCACGATAGCGGTGCCCAGGGTCGGATGCCCTGCGAACGGCAGCTCGTTCACGGGGGTGAAGATGCGGACCCGTACATCACCGTCGGCTTCGGCGGGGAGGACGAAAACGGTCTCCGACAGATGCATTTCCTGGGCGATCTGCTGCATGCGCTCAGGGGGGAGATCGGCGGAATCGAGGAAGACCGCGGTCGGGTTGCCTTGCAGCGGAACGTCGGTGAAAACGTCGGCCACTGCGTACTCATAAGTGCCCATAGGTTGTCCGTTGCCTCCTGTATGCATGTGGTGGTGGATCGGTACCGGGTCAGTGGGTGTCGAACAGTGCCTGGTATCGAGCGACCGCCTGCTGTGTGGCCGCACGCTCGTCAGAGGTCGGGTTGAACGGATTCGCGGCAGGAGGCAGGGCGCCGAGTTTGAGGAGCGCGGCCATGAGAAGCATGCGTGCCTTGGTGGCCGTGAGGTTGTTGCCGGAGATGAACGTCGGGTCGGTCCGGTACGCCATGCCTCCGGTGTTGCCACGGCCGGTGCGGACCACGGGCATGCCGGCGAAGATGGCGACGCTCAAGGCCGCGTTCCTGGCCGGGTCGGCCATCCCGAACGGCGACATGCCCTCGCACACGAAACCGGCCAGGGGTGCCTGAGCGAGATTGGCTTTGATCCGCGCCAGGATCTCGACTTCGTCATCCGTGATGGGTGAACCCTCGGTGCCAGGCCCTGTCGCCGCATACCGGGTGTACTTGGTGATCGTGACGTGCGGCATCGAGGCCGGAACGAGTCCGTTTGCGTCCTTCACCACAACGTCGACCAGGGACACGCCCTCTTCCAATGCCCCGGTAACGCCGGTCACCCGCTCACCGAGCACGGTGAGGCGCAGATCCGAGCAGTGCGTGTGCTTGCGGGTGGGAAGGTAGGTGAGCTGCGGGGGGCCGTAGCCACCCAGGTCGGCGACCACTCCCCCGTGACCGCCGGTCACCTCGTAACCGCCCGGACGGGCGTCGACCTTGGTCACATCCCGGGCCGAGTAGACGAGTTCATCGACGATCACACAGGCGCCCACGCGGTCCTCACCCCGCTCGTTCAAGGCGACGCCGGAGGCGATGTACTTCACGCCGTCCACCACGTTGCGGTCGCCGTCGGCGCTCAGGGATTGGTGACGGCGCTGAGCCGCGTGCCCGACGAGCGGCACCGTCGTATCGATCATCAGCCCAAGCCAGTACAAGGTCTCCTCGACGGTCGGGCTGCCTTCAAGCCATTGGACGCCCGCGTATTCGCCCGTGGCCAGGACGGCCTGGACCTGGTTGGTCGCCTTGGCGAGGTTCGTCAGGCCTGGCTCGCTCTGCAGGTGGTACGGATAGTAGACAAAGAAGTCCTGCCCGTGCCGCTCGGCGTCGGGGCCGGTGGTGTATCCCCCCGACGGGGCAGCGCGGAAGAAGTCGAATTCGGCGACCGACCCGAGCGAGGCGCCGGTGCCGTGGTCGGCGAGGCCGAACCGTTCGATCTCCTCATACAGACGGCGGGCGTCGGGGTAGAACGTCTGCCGGGCGTCCCCCGGTGGAGCCAGCGGTGTGGCCGCCGTTCCGTCCCACGCGGACCCATCCGCCTGCCTGGCCATGTAGGGCAAGGGATAGAGACCGTCGTCGGGGTGGAGTTCGACGACATACACCGGTGTGGCATCCCCGGAAGGCCGCTCATCGTGGAAGGTGCCGCCAGAGTCGAGCCAGCCGTCCGGGGGAGCGTACAAGTCGGCTGCGTCCCGTTCGAGCGGGTGGGCGCTGAACGCCTCGATGTACACCGTCACCGGCGCCGCGAGCCGCTGAGCGCGAAGGGAGTCGAAGCGAGAAGGCCGTAGCGGCAGGCCGTGACGTGCGCGCGCCTTGTTCGAGGTGACCAGGTCCGGTGTGTTCAGGATCGTCGCCGTCGGCCCGGCGAACACCGCGATACGGGGTCGAGGCGCGCCGTCCGGAATGATGTCGCCCATCACAGCGGGCGCAGGTGCTCGAAGGTGACGCCGTATTCCTCGGTCAGCCGCTGAGCGATCAGCGAGCGATGGCAGGCCTCGGCGTCGCGCTCCACACAGAACAGCGCCGCGATCCCGCGGCCCGGCAGCCCCGCCACGATCGGTTCCAGGTCGACCTGGTCGAGGATCTCGGTGGTGTAGCGGTGGGTGTACTCGGTGAAGAGCTCACGGCGTGCGCGCTTGCCGACCCCTTGGCGATCGTCCTCGGCGTACTGCAGCTTCCGCAACTCCGTTGTCGGGGCGAGTTCAAGGTGGTGCTCGTAGGCGATTCCGGCACCGGCGAGAGCCTCCTGTAACCGGCGTGCGTTCGCCCAGGCGTACTCGGCTCCACGAACGCCGCGACGCTGGCGTACGTCCAGCAGCAGCGACACACCAGCCTGCTGCAGACGTTCTAGATAAGAACCGACATCGAAGCCATAGACTCCGATGGTTGCCATTGCCGGCACCGCAGACCTCCCGTCCGCTCACTTACTCTCGACGATGTTCCGATGGCCTCTAGCCTCGTGGCGCGACGATCAGGGCGGTCGTCTCCATCGGCAGATCGGCGCTCCGCTTGATGTCCAGGCCAGCCCGGTTCAGCAGCGCCGTGATCCCGTTCAGGGTGCGGTGCTCGCCGCCCGTCGTCACCAGCAGGTGCAGGTCCCACAGGGAGGGCAGCACGGTGGGCTCCTCGTCCTCGACGAAACGATCAAGGATCAGCAGCCGCGACTCCGAGTCCGCCATGGCGCGGCGGCAGTTCTCGAAGACGCTGACGACCGCGTCGTCGTCGTGGCCTGCCAGCACGCGGCAGAGGATGTAGACGTCCCCACCCTCCGGGACTTCGATGAACATGTCACCCCCAACCACCTGCGCACGGTCGAGTCCGACAGTGGCGGCCAGGTGCTCACGCGCCTTGAGCGTCATGTGTTCGCGGTCGAACAGCGTGCCCGCGGCGTCCGGTACGGCGCCGAGGATCGTGGCGAGCAGGTGCCCGCCCCCTCCGCCCACGTCGACGACGGTCTTACCGGAGAAGTCGAAGACCTCAGGTACCTGGTGGAAGAACATGCTTCCGGCGTTCATGGTGCGCCCGAACCGCTCGGCAAGGGCCGGGTTCTGGCTGAGATAGTCGTACAGCGGCTGGCCGTAGGCGACTTCGAAACCCGAGCTTGCCGTACTGATGGCGTGGTGGGCGTGCCCCCAGGCGGCGTAGAACTCCTCACCGTAGAGCAGGCACATGTCACGCTGCGATTGGGGGCCCTCCACCAGCGCCGCGCTGACACGGGTGCTCCGGTAGCCGGTCGACTCACTGCCCTCGAAAACACCCATGGCGACCAGAAGGCGCATCAGACGGCGAATGCCCTTCTCATTCGCCCCCGTCGCTTTGGCGAGTTCGGCACAGTTAGTCCGCCCGGCCTCGATCTGGTCCGGGAGTCCAAGCTTGACCGCCGTGTAAAGGGCCTGCGCCCTCCACCCACCAGTGATGATGTCGACCACGTCCCGAGTGACCTGCACATCGGCTGTCACGAACTCATCTCCTTGTTTCATCACGTTGAGCCCGCCCCAGCCACTGGTTACGGCGGCGGTTGGTGGGGGGCGTACTGCTTGGTGATCCACCGGCAGATCGCCTCCACGACATAGGCCCGCTCGTCATCGTCGAGCGTGTGCCCGGCGGGGATGCCGTGCCAGCGCTCCAGACAGGTGCGACAGCACGTCGCGGTGGCGTGCTGGGCGACGAACACCGGATGCCCCCGGTAGGGCGTTTGACGGCCGTCGTTGCGCGGCTCCGCAGGAGCCAGCCTGCTGCTGATCAGCTCCTCGGCGTGCCTGCGGACGATGACGATGCCGCGCAGGTCGACCACCGCGCGATCTCTTCCGTACAGCCGGAACCTCGCGCGGAAGGGATGCCGCGCGATCCGGTCCAGCCTGTCATCCAGCTCGTCCGTCATCGGGTTCGGTGGCTCAGGACCGCTGCCTGATGTTCACCATCCAGGTGATCCCGAACCGGTCGACGACCGTACCGGCCTCGTCACCCCACGACTGCTTGGCCAGAGGCAGCGTCACGGTGCCGCCCTCCGACAGCTTGGTGAAGTAGTCGCGGAGTTCGGGGTTGTCGCCACCGAGGTACAGCGCAACGTTGGTGCCCGGGTTGAAGGGCACCCTCTCCGGCACGTCCCAGGCCATCACCGTGAAACCGTCGGGGGTGTCGAGCCGGCCGTGCATGATCGTGCCGCTGTCGCCGCCAGGAGCTTCAGGAGAGCCGAAGTCGCCGTACGTGCCCAGCTCCAGCACGCCGCCGAGGACGTCCCGGTAGAACTCCAATGCCTGCCGTGCGTTGCCGTTGAAGGCGATGTACGGGTTGAGCCGAGATCCCATCCGATGCTCCTGGGGTGTGAGAGCGGGCAGTGTGAACGAAGGGCGACCGTTCGAGCCTCAGGTGGGGATGCCGCCGCGATTGATCTTCGGTACCTCGATCCCCAGCGCGCGCAGTTGCTGGAACGGGTTCATGAACTCGCGTTGCAGCTTGATCTTTCCGTTCTCGAACAGGAACGAGTGGATGAAGTGGTTCCTGTAGTGGCCGGGCGGGTAGTCCGGATAGAGGATCTGTCCCTCCCCGTCGCACTCGACCCAGAACCTGTTCGGGTCTTGCGTGTCGAAGATCTCCACGTTCGTCCATTCCCAGTCAGGGAACATCCGCAGCGACCACTCACCGTGCGCCTTGAGTTTCTCGTGCCCCTGCGAGACGACCGGTGCGCCGGTGTCGGTGGTGTACAGGCCGGCGCTGCCGTCCTGCGTGAACAGCAGATAGCGCGTCAAGCGGTTCTCGCCTTTGCGGCTCATGTAATCCGCGACGACCTCACGGTTACGGCGGCGTAGGTCGGCGTCCGTGTCGAATCCCTCGGGCTGCGTCGTGGTGTCTGACAATTTTCGACTCCCCTTACCGTTTCCAGTGCTCGATCACGCGGCCGGGCCCCACCGCCCGCGCCCGGGTGGAGATCCCGGAGCGCGGACGGCGGCATGGCGTCAGGACCGCGCGGCGACCGCTTCGACCTCGAACAGGATGTCGGGCGCGGCCAGACCGGCGACCCCGATTACGGTCTGCGTCGGCGGCTGCTCGGCGCCGCCGCCCGCCACGGCCTGGCCGATGATCCCGAGCTTCTCGAAGTCGGGGTTCACTACGTACGTGCGGAGCTGGACTACGTCAGCGAGAGCAAGACCGTGGGCCGCGAGGGCCGTACCCAGGTTGACGAACGCCTGCTTCACCTGCTCGGCGAATTCGCCGGAGACGACCTTGCCGTCCGGGCCCGAACCGTACTGACCCGAGACGAACACCAGTTCGCTGCCGGCCGGGACGGCGGCGGTGTGGCTATAGCCGAACGGGACCGGGTTGTGCAGGCCGTCAGGGTTGACAATCTTGTGTGCCACGTTGATCACCTCTCGTGTGGTGGCTGGATGTGTTTCTTGCGCTGGCGATCAAGCCGGTCACGGTGTTCCGTTCCCGGTCGCCGCCGTCGATGCCGCCTCCGGCGCGTGTTCCGAGGGCGGCATCGAGAAAGGGGGTCAGGTCAGGCGAAGCTCGGGGCGGTAGATATCCAGCCAGGTGCTCAGGTCGAGGACTCGCTCCATGCCGTTGCGGACGTCGATGGGCATCCCGTCCGCCCCTTGCTGCGTGATGTTCTCCAGATAGCTGCGGTCGACCAGCTCGAATACCGGATCGTCGGTGGCGAGCAGGTCCTTGCACTGCTGCAGCAGGGCGCCGGTGTAGTGCGGGTCCAGGGTGGCCGGGTAGGGAGCCTTCACCCGGTCCAGCACCGACTGGGGCAGCAGGTCGGCGGTCGCGGCGCGCAGCAGGCTCTTCTCCCGGCCGTCGAAGGTCTTCAAGGACCACGGGGTGTTGTAGACGTACTCCACAAGCCGGTGGTCGCAGAAGGGGACGCGGACCTCCAGCCCGACGGCCATGCTGATCCGGTCCTTGCGCTCCAGAAGCATCCGGACGAAACGAGTCAGGTGCAGGTGGCACATCACCCGCATCCGCATCTCGTGGTCGCTTTCACCCTCGGCCCGCTCGACCTCGCCGACCGCGCTGGCGTACTGGTCGCGGATGAAGGTCGGCAGGTCGAGGGCCTTGGTGATGTCGGCGTTGAACCGGTCCGACACCTGGGCCCGCGCGCCACTGACGAAGACGGCCATCCAGGGGAACGTCTTGGCCGCCTGCACCTCCGGCTGGAAGAACCACCGGTACCCGCCGAACACCTCGTCAGCGGACTCCCCGGACAAGGCGACCGTGGAGTACTTGCGGATGGCCCGGAACAGCAGGTACAGCGAATTGTCCATGTCGCCGAGCGTGAGCGGACTGTCCCTACAGGTGATGACCGCACGGCGCACCTCCGGATCCGCGATCGCGGCATGGTCGAGCACGATGGCCTCATGCTGCGAGCCGACGTGCGAGGCTACCTCGCGTGCGTAGGGGGCGTCCGTCGTGCCGCGCAGCTCATCGGCGACGAAATCCTTCTCCCGCCCGACGAAGTCCACGGCGAAGCTGCGCACCTTCTCGCCGTCTTCGCCGAGCTTGACTGCGGCCAGTGCGGTGGTCACGCTGGAGTCCAGCCCACCCGACAGCAGCGTGCAGCGCGGCACGTCGGAGACCATCTGACGGCCCACGATGTCCTCAAGCAACGCACGTACGTTCGCGATGGTGGTCCGCTGGTCATCGGTGTGAGGCCGGGTCGGCAGGGTCCAGTAGCGATGCTCGCGCAGGCCACCCCGGTTGACGGTGACGATGCCGCCCGGGAGCACCTCGTTCATTCCGCACCACAGCGCGCTGCCGGGCGGCATGGTGAAGCTGAACACCGCGCGCAGGCCGTCAAGGTCGACGGCGCGTTCGGCCAGCTGGTTGGCGAGGATCGCCTTCGGCTCTGAGCCGAACAGCACCCCGTCGTCGGTGCTGTAATAGTAGAGCGGCTTGACACCCATCCGGTCGCGGATCAGCACCAGCTTTTCGGCCCGGGCGTCCCAGATGGCGAAGGCGAACATGCCGTTCAGACGTTCGGCGACCGCCTCGCCCCACTCCAGGTAGCCGTGCAGGACCACCTCGGTGTCGCTGCGGGTCCGGAACCGGTGGCCCCGGCGCAGCAGCTCATCCTTAAGCTCGGTGAAGTTGTAGACCTCACCGGTGTAGGTGATCGTGACCACGCCTTCGCCGGTGTCCACCGACATCGGCTGGGTGCCGCCCTCGATGTCGATGACCGCCAGCCTGCGATGCCCCAGCGCCGCATGCCGGTCAACCCAGGTGCCGCAGGCGTCCGGTCCCCGGCAGGTCATGGTCGCAGTCATCGCGTCCAGCTCCGCCGCACCCTGCTGAGTCAGGTCCCGATCGAAGGAGACCCAGCCCGCAAGTCCACACATGTGATACGCCTTCTTCCTCTTCGAGTGCACTGTGTTCAGGGGCGGGTTACGGCTGAAGCCGGCCAGCCTGCCAGGCGGAGCCGTCGCGCTCGTAACGCAGCCTGCGATGCAGCCGCTCCGGGTCGGCCTGCCAGAACTCGACCGACGCGGGCTCCAGCAGATAGCCCAGCCAGCGGTCCGGGCGAGGCAGCGCCACACCCGCGCTACCCAGCTGCCGCGCCTTCTGTCTCAGCGCCTCCTCGTCCAGCAGCGGCGCACTCTGATGCGAAGCGACCGACATCGGATGCGTGTCGAGCGGCCGGGCGGCCCACAGGGCGTCTGATTCCGCATCGGGCAGCGGGCGGGCCGCGCCGGTCACGATCACCTGGCGGCCGGCCTCGCGCCAGAACAGCACGCCCGATGCCCGGCCGGTCTCAGCCAGGTCCCGGCCCTTGCGGCTGTCGGCGTGGCTGGCGAACACCAGGCCGTCGTCGCGGACCGCGAGAACCGCCACGATCCGGTTGGTGACGCGGCCCCCGGCATCGGTCGTGGCCAGCGCCAGGGCGCCCGGCTGGCGAACACCGTCGGCGACGGCGCCGTCGAACCAGGTCTTCAGCAGGCCCATCGGCTCGGCGGGCGGGGCGGAGAACTCCTCAGCCGACAACGGCTCGGTTGGTGCGCTCATGACTTCCCCTCTGATGCGAAAGCCAGCCCGCGATCGATCAGCCGGCCAGAGTGAACACCTTCGACGATCGCCTCGACATCGCACGCCAACCGGACGGTCGGGGGGTATCCGATGAGCTCGGTGGCCCGGTTCGGCGGCATCGGTTGCTTCAGATCGGCGCCAGAGTCCCAGAGCATCACCGCACCCCAGCGGTTGGTGTCCCGATCGGAGATCCAGAATTTCAACCGCATCCCGTGAACCCGCTCCCACGGCTCTACACCCTCATCCCGCAGATACTCACGCAGGGAGTCGATGGTCTGGCCGGATCCCGACAGGTCCCACCAAGCGATGGTGGCTCTCATGCGTTCAGTACCTCCTCGATCTTCATCAGCGGGACCACCAGCTCACCCAGGACGCGTTCGGCGCCCTGGGTGAGCACCGATTCGAGGTGGAACTGCACCGAGCTGAAATGCGGCCCGCGCAGGGCGTGCACCTCGCCCGTGCCGCTGTCCAGGCTGACCCTCACCTCACCGACGCCGGGACACTCCACACGCTCAGCTGGGCCGATGGCTTCGTAGGAGTTGTAGAAGCCGACCCGCTCGGGTGAGCCGAACAGGTCGATCTCGCGCTGAGTGCCCTGGTTGGGGACCTGACGGCGTCTCAACTGGAAACCCAGGCGTCGGCACAGCAATTGATGACTCAGGCACACCGCCAGGAAGGGGGCACGCCGAGCCAGCAAATGCTCGATCACCGAGGCGAGGTGGGCCATCCTGGGCTGGTCAGCCTCCCTCGGGTCGCCGGGCCCGGGACCCAGCACGACAAGGTCGTGGTCGTCGACGTCGTGGGGCTCATCGAAGCGGACGAGCTGCACCGTCAGCCCGATGGCGCTCAGCTGGTGGGCCAGCATCGAGGTGAAAGTGTCCTCAGCATCAATGATCAGCGCCCGGCGGCCGACCAGCGGCGTATACGGCTGTGCCCGCGTATCGGTGTCGCTGAGCCAGAATCGCGCGATCGACTGGTTGCGCTTCCCCAGGGCTTCCTGGATCAGCGGATGCCGGCCGAGCCGCTTGTTCTCGCCCGGCCCTTGGGGAGCGGAGACAGTTCCGTGGGTCAGCGCAGAGAGCAGGCCCGCGGCCTTGGTGCGCGTCTCGGCGACTTCGGCATCGGGGTCGGAGTGCCGGACCAGGGTTGCTCCCACCCCTATCTCAACGTCGCCTGAGGCAGTGATGTCGGCAGTGCGGATGAGGATCGCCGAATCCAGGGTGCGCGCACCGGCGGCATCACGGCCGATAAGGGCAGCGACACCCCCGTAGTACCCGCGTCCATGCGCCTCGTAGCGGGCGATCACCCGGCAGGCATTCTCCAGCGGGCTGCCGGTAACGGTGGGGGCGAACATCGTCTCCCGCAGGATGTCGCGGGGATCGAGGTCGCTGCGCCCCTCGATGATGTACTCGGTGTGGGCGAGGCGGGCCATTTCCCGCAGGAACGGGCCCACCACCTGACCGCCGCCCTCGCAGACCCGGGCCATCATCTTGAGTTCCTCATCGAGGACCATGTACAGCTCGTCGGTCTCTTTGCCGTCGGCGAGAAAGTCCACGACCTCCGACAAGACCGGCCCTGTCGAGGGGTAGCGATAGGTCCCGCTGATCGGGGTCATCGCCACGACGCCGTCACGCAGGCTGACGTGACGCTCCGGCGTGGCGCCCACGAACGTGCGCGTACCGGTGTGCACCAGGAAGGTCCAGTATGCGCCGGTCTCCCTGGTGAGCAACCGACGGAACAGACTCGGTGCGCTGCGCGTGGAGTACCCGGTGATGGTGGTGCCGAACGAACGCTTGATGACGAAGTTGGAGCCCTCACCGGTGCCGATCTCGTTGCCGAGCACCGCGCGAACCGTGTCAGCGTACGCGTCGTCCTCGATGTCGAAACGCCCACCGGTCAAAGTAATCGGCTCGTCCGGCAGGAGCCTCAGCGCCTCGGACACGGCGATCTGCCCCTGGTCGGTCACAGTCATGGTGATCAGCGGTGAACCGTCCACGGCGGCCGCGTAGCCACGTTCGGTGATCTGCTGGTGGGGCACCAGAACCAGCGTTTCATGCCGGGCCTCGCCCAGCCGCGTGGCCTGGTCGGCCAGCGGGATGTCGGCGAGTCCGGCCGGGGTGGCGACCTCGCCCAGCAGGATCTCCACCCGCTCCGGTCGCACGGTCTCGGGACGGTGCAGCAAGGCGAAAGCACCCGGGTTGGGCCCCAGCACGTGCTGGAGCAACTGAGGCGGACTCATCGGAACACCTCCCCGGTGGTAGTGACCACCGAGCAGCGAACGGCCGCGTAGTCGAGGGTCAGCCGGTGGTACTCGGCGGAGAAGTCACCAACGGCGTCGGCGACCAGGAACGTCTCGATATCGTTGGTGAACGCCTCAAGAGCCGTCGCCAGGATGCCGACATGCCCGTACACCCCGCAGACGATCAGTTGGTCGCGGCCCCGGTCGCGCATCTGCGCCAGAAGATCCGAACGAAAAAATGCGCTGTAGCGCCACTTGGTGAGCACCTGGTCCCCAGGCCGGGGTGCGAGCTCCTCGACGATCTCACGATCGACAGGGTCCCTTCGCATGCCGGGGCCCCAAATGTCCTTCAGCAGGCCGCGTTCCTCATCGGTCATACTGCCGGGTTGCGCGGTATAGATCACCGGAACCCCGAGCGCAGCGCAGCGTTCCCGCAGCAGCACGCAGTTGCGCACCAGCGGGGTACGCATCGGCGGGGGGAACGGCGCGAGGAAATAGCGCTGCATGTCGTGCACGAGTAGCACCGCCCTGCTCGGATCGGGGGTCCACTGTGCGGTATTGGCGGGCAGTTCATTCGAAGTGGGCAATGGGTAGGCGGGGATCGGAGCTATGCCCGACACAGTTCTCCCTCTGCATGGTCCTCAACTTTTGCGTCTGCCACGCCGAAACCACCGATACCCCAGCGTCGTGTAGTTCTCGCCGATCCGGTCGGTGCCGCAGTGGGTGTCGACGCATTCGGTCACCGCGTTGGGGGTGGTCTCCAGGTGGAACCCACCAGGCACTCCGCCCGCTGCCCGGACGGCGGCCTGGAACGCCGTGACCTCTCCACAACTCGGCTATACGGCTTTCACCGACGGCCCATTCGCTCTTGGCCAAGTTCCCTGGACAAGGGTCGTCGAAAATACTCGAAGTTGGAGGCGGCAGGTTTGAACTCGTGGTGCCGCTAGCTCGCCGGTCAGGCCGGCTGAGCACAGAGAAGGACTGCCGAAGTAGCCCCGATCAGTGGTGATGTGGGCTCACTGATCCGCTGTTCGCGAGACTTGCCGCTTTCGACGGCGAGATTCTCCGGCCCGCCGACGAGGCCGCCGCAGCGCCACCGTGGGGCGGGTAGGGGTTGTCCTGGACGTACAACCAGCTACCGTCCAACTGCTCCTGCACGGTGTCGCAGAAGTTCCCGGTGAAGCTCTCGCGCTTACCGTCCGCGCCGGTCTGCTCCAGGGTATATGTGCCCATGATGGACGCCGTACGGAGAATGACCAATCCGTTCCACAGGCGCGCCCCTCCCGCTATCACGACCTGGCCAGGATTGACCGTGAGCACCGGATCCGCCTTGAACCAATCGATATAGAAGGCCTTGATGTCCTTGTGGCCCCTGATGACCGACAGGTCGTAGTTGACGATCGCGGCCTCGGGCTCCTGGAGGGCGATGATGCCGTCGACGTCCTTGGCCTTGATCCGCTCGCCCAGGAGCGCCAGCAGTTCCTCTGGGCTCCTGGCCTTCATACTGCCGGCAGCCGCCGGGACGGTGGCGCTCGCACCCGACTCCGCGCTCGCGATGTAGGTGCCCGTCACGCCGACAAGCGTCCCGGCGGCGAGCACGGTGGCCATGGAAACCGACAGCACGCGGCTGAACTTCTTCACGGGATCCCCCAAATCCGTAGGCGAAAACGAGGTAGCAACCACACATCTGGCAGGTTAACGGAATGCCAACTTATAACTGATAGCGATGCAATTCCGCCAATAGTCCGTTTTTACCCTTTTGTCTCGCGAGAGCAATAATGCCGTTCAAATTCAACCCCTGTCAAGCCTTGACATTTCACCAATTGGCGCCATTTCACACCAAGCTCAAACTAGACATAAGATAATTAAAATCCCCAAAATCGTACAAGAAGGATTAAATCGTGCATAGGCGATTGACGAGGAGCGACCATGTTCCCGGCGGCGAGGGGGCCCCGAGTCGACGGCCAGAGCGTCGGCACTTCGCAACCGCCTACTAAATGCGGATCGTCGAATGGTGCAGCTCTTCTACAGGGACTGGTTACTGACCTTTCGTGTTGTTTCCCAACCATGTGACCCTCCCGGGTTCTGGCGGTATATCCAGGTCATGCGGTACACACAAGGCGGCGGGCTGACCGCCGCGTAACGCGCCAAGCGCGAGCAGACCCGGCTGGAGGCGGTCGAACCGTTCGCTCACGGCTACACCGAGACCCGGGCGGCCAAGGAACTACGGGCCAGCCGCATGTCGGCCAGCCGGTGGAACCGCGCCTGGGCACGCGGCGGCAGCGCGGCGCTGGCCATCGCAGGCTCGGCCTCGCTGCCGCTGCTGGACGAGGAGCGGTTCGTCCGGTTGGAGGCCGCGCTGCTGCACAGCCCGGCCGCGTACGGCTGGGACGACCAGTGCTGGACCCTGGCCCGCATCCGGCGGGTGACCGGCCGGATGTTCCACCGGTCGTACTCCCTGCCCGAGGTGTGGAAGCGGCTCACGCGGCACGGCTGGTCGTGCCAGGTGCCCGCCCGGAACTCCGGATCAAGGCGCCGCCGCGTGACCACCTGCGTTCCGTGTAATTCAGCGGTCTAGAGGCACGGACCCAGACCTTGGCCTGGCCGGACATGGCTTCCCCTGCCTGGAGAGCGTTTCTCTAGGCGAGGAGGTCCCGGGTCGGTCAGCTTCATGGGTTGTGGCAGATCACGGATCGTTCGGCCTTGCTGATCCGCACCTCCTTGACGCCCATGTTCTGGCTCGATTGTGGTGTAGCGGCCCTGTCGGGACAGCGCGGCGTTGACCTCGGGTGATCCGGAAGCGGAGTTCATGTCCGGGGAGATGGTGTGCGGGTGACCAAGCCCTGCGGTTGGTACGGGTGAGATCGATGTGACAAGAGACGGCCACTTCGTAATCCTTGGAGTGGCTCAGATCAACACGAAGGCCCAGCGCAGATCCCAACCATGATCTCAAAGTGTCGCTGGAGTACTAGATCGTTGGTTCCAGTTCGGCGCAGGTGAACCTGAGAAATCGCGTCTCTAGGCGATTTCGCTGTGTGAGTCTAGTGACGGCTCTGCGACCTTCGGGTTCATCCTTTCAGCGCCTTCAGAACCCCGGAGTACGGCGGCGACCTGCGGGGCCAGGGCTGACCGTGGCATGGATCGGCCCGGAGCTTGGAACGCAGGCGGTTCGGTCTCCACATTACGAGGAGAATCCCAGAAAGGGGTTCTGGCATATCGATGGAGGTGGGTGCTCTTCTGTCGCGCAAAGGTGAGGACCGCCGGCAGGAATCGGTACGGGCGGCACCTCATTCGACCTTGATCGTTGCCGCCAGGACGACTAGCCTGATCGGCGTGCTGCCGGAAAGCGGGCCGGGGCAATCTCGTCACAAGGAAAGAGCCCCGACCACGACGAGCGGCTGGACCACGCCGCCATGAAGTTTGGGACCAACTGACGATGAACGCGGAAGAGGCTTTCAAGCAGGTCGGCGCCGAGCTGGCCGATCTGGGTGTATGGATCTCCAGGATGATGGGGAGTCCCGCGCTCAAAGATCAGACGGGAAAGGTGTTCGCGACCTTGCAGCGCGACGGCGCGATGGCGTTCCGGCTGGTCAGGGATACCCCCGAGTACACAGCCGCGTTCACACTGCCCGGGGCGTCTCTGTTCGACCCCTCGGGACGGGGCAGGGTGATAAAGGACTGGGTGGTCGTGCCCTACTCCTCAGCCGAGAAATGGGTGGATCTGGCCGAGGCCGCCCTCAGCCGCCCACGCTGACCGAGGTCGATGGTGAGCTGGAGTGCCGACGGCATCCCTCTTTGGCAGGCTCAGGTCGGCTTCGGGGAGGGCGTTCAGCGGTCTGGCTGCAAGATCACGAGAGTCACGGAGAACGTCCGCATTACGGCGATCTATATGCCCGCCTTGGCGAAACCTGGCGGAGCCGCGGTCTGGGTAAGGCGGGTGTCGCCGGCAGGTCCTGGGCTCAGGCGCGGTTCGTTCGTGAGCGTCCTCCCTGAAAACGATCTTCTTCGAGCTCTACCCTCCTGGGTTGAGCCGGAGATCCTACCCACGCCAGAGGCGGCAGCCGTACACGACCGGCACCGTGAACAGGGTGAAACGTGCACTCATCATCACCGCCCTGGCCCTCACGCTGGCCGGATGCGGCTCCACCCCGCCGCAGCGCCTGACGGTCCCGAAGCCGACGGGCCCGCATCCGGTGGGGACCGTCTCGGTCCACCTGGTCGACCAGTCCCGCCCGGATCCCTGGAGCGGCTCCGGCAGGAAGCGGGAGCTGATGGTCAGCCTGTGGTACCCGGCCCGGGACGTGCAGGCCTACCCGGTCGCCCCCTGGATGCCGAAGGCGGCGGCGGAGCGGTACTTGGAGATGAACGACCTGGAGCCGGGCTCGGTGCTGCTGGACAGGACCGACGGCCACGAGGGCGCGCCCGTCGACGCGAGCCTGGGCAGGCTGCCGGTCGTCCTGTACTCGCCGGGCGCCAACGCCTCGCGCGCGTACGGGACCGGCGTCGTCGAGGAGCTGGCCAGCCGGGGGTATGCGGTGGTCACCGTCGATCACCCCTACGACGCGGCGGTGGTGGAGTTCCCCGGCGGCCGGGTGGAGACGGGCGCCGAGCTGACCGACTTCGCCAAGGCGGTCGACGTCCGGGTGGCCGACGTGCGCTTCGTCCTGGACAGCCTGCCTTCCCTGGAGGAGAAGCTGCCCGGCCGCAACGGGAAGCCGCTCTTCGACCTCGCGCGGATCGGAATGTTCGGGCATTCGCTCGGCGGCGCGGCCACCTCCTCCGCGATGTACGCCGACCCGCGGATCAAGGCCGGGCTCGGCCTGGATGGCGCCGTCTTCGGCAAGGTCACGCAGTCCGGCCTCGACCGGCCGTACATGGTGGTCGACACCGACGGGAAGGGCGGCATGGCGACCAATCCGACGCTGCGCACCTTCTGGGACGGATTGCGGGGCTGGCGGCTCAACGTGACGCTCAAAGGGGCGGCGCACAACTCCTTCGGCGACGACGTCCTGCTCATTCCCATGTCGGCCGAGCCGCTGGGGCTGGGAAAGGAGCAACTCGAGGAGATTGTCGGCACGATCCCGGCCGAGCGGGCGCTGGCCTTCCAGCGCGCCTACCCACTGGCCTTCTTCGAGCAGCACCTGCGCGGCCGTCCGCAGGCGTTGCTGCAGGGCCCGTCAGCCGCCTTCCCCGAGGTCTCCTACCGCCGCTGATGGCGCCTACCTGCCGGCCGTGACCACGCCGCCCTCGTAGGCGGCGATGACGAGCTGCGCCCGGTCGTGCGCGGCGAGCTTGGCCAGCAGGCTGCGGATATGTGTCTTGACCGTGGCCGGCCCGATGCCGAGTCGCTCGGCGATCTGCGGGTTGGTCAACCCTCGGGCCACCAGCAAGAGCACCTCCCGCTCCCGTCCGGACAGCTGGGTCAGCCCCGCCGCCAGCCGGGCCGGGATTCCGGTGGGCTCGCGCCGGGCGAACTCCCCGATCAGCCGCGTGGTGACCGACGGGGCCAGCAGCGCCTGTCCCTCTCCCACAATGCGCAGCGCCTCCAGCAGATCGCCCGGCCGGGTGTCCTTCAGCAGGAATCCGCTGGCTCCGGCCCGCAACGCCCCGTAGACGTACTCGTCGAGATCGAACGTGGTCAGCATCACCACCCGCGTCTCGGCGGTCACCGGGTCGGCCCGGATCAGCTCGGTGGCCTTGATCCCGTCGAGGCCGGGCATGCGGACGTCCATGAGCACCAGGTCGGGCCGGAGGCCGCGGGCCAGTTCCACCGTCTGCTCCCCTGTCCCGGCCTCGCCGACGGCCTCCAGGTCGGGCGCGGCGTCGATCAGCCTGCGCAGCCCCGCGCGCAGCAACGCCTGGTCCTCGGCGACCAGCACCGTGAATGTGCTCACCTCTCATCCTCCCCGGAACCGCCTGGCAACAGCAGCCTCGCGCGAACGGCGAAGCCGCCTCCGGGCTCCGGTCCCGCCGAGAACGTTCCGCCGTAGAGGATCACCCGCTCTTCCAGCCCGGCCAGCCCGTGGCCCCCCACACGTGGCGCACCCCCGCGACCGTCGTCGACGACCTCGACCACCAGCTCACGCTCCCCACGGGTGCCGACCGCCACCCGGCATCGGGCCGGGCCGGCGTGTTTGAGCACGTTGGTCAGCGACTCCTGCACGAGGCGATAGACGACGAGGGCAGCCTCGTCGCCTATCGCGAGGCCGGGCTCGACGTCGAGCTCCACCCGCACGTCGCCGGCCGGAATCGCCGCGACCAGCTCGCGCAGCGAGTCCAGCGTGTACGGCGGGCCGTCCCGGTCCCCGGAGGCGTCGCGGAGCAGACCGAGGAGGCGGCGCAGGTCCACCAGCGCCTTCCGGCTGGTCTCCTCGATGATCGACAGGGCCTCGCCCGCCTCCTCGGGGTGCGTGGCGGCGACGTGGTTGGCGATGCCGGCCCGCATGGAAATCAGGCCCATGCTGTGGGCGACGACGTCGTGCACGTCACGAGCCATGCGCAGCCGTTCCGCCGTGGCCGCGGCCTGCGCCGACCGCGCGACGGCCTGCGCGGCGTACGCGCGCTGCTCCCGTACGGCAAGCCCGATCGTCCACGCCAGGCCGAGCACCAGCCAGGCGAATCCGCACGCCGACGCCGCCTCGGTCCACGAGGGCGAGTCGATCGCGACACCGGCGGCGGTCACCGCCAGCGCGGCCATCAGCGCCGCTACCGCCGTCCGGCGCGCGTCCAGGAGCGCCACCGCGTGCAGCGCGACCGCCAAGGGCACAAACGCCTCCTCCCAGCCGGCGAACGGCGCAAACACCGCGGCCACCAGAACCAGCGCGCAGACCGGCACCGGCCACCGGCGCCGCCCTGCCAGCGGCAGGCAGGCCAGCGCGATCACCGGCACAGCCGCATACGGCGGCACTCCGGCGGACTCCGGCACCAGCACCGCCGACACCGAGAACCCGGCGGCCAAGGCAACGGCCGCGAACGCGTCGACGGCGACCCAGTGTCCCGGTCGCAGCCTGCGCGCGATCAAGGGACGCCGTTCGGCCATGCGCCCACCCTAGACGGGGCCGACCAGCAACCGCCGCGGACGGGGCAGCGGCGGCGTGCGAACAATGTGCGTTCGGCTGCGCCCGTCGCCCGTACCGGCTGGGACCCGCCACCGGGACCGGTGACGGGTTGGGGTTTGTGTCGAGATCATGCACGACTCACTGTGACGCAACCTTTCGGCACCGCCGAATCCGCGGCAGAGCCGTTGACGGGACGGACCCGAAAAACCCGTCCCAGCCGTCGAGTGGAGGCCTCGTACTGTCGATGACGGCTCCGCTCAAACGAGGAGCGCCGATCGGTCGTCGGGGGGACGACGCGCGGCGGCGCCGACATCTACCTTCCCAACCTGGCCGCGCCGTACATGGCGCACGTACAGAAGGAAAGATCAATGTCGGTGCTCTCAGACCCACGCACATTTCGTCGATCGGCAGCGGGACTCTGCCTGATCATCGCGCCGCTCGTCTATGTCGCGGGCATCCTCACCGACCCGGCGCTCAGACAGGGACGGGGCGATGACACCGTCGGTGTCTACGGCCAGTATCCGGAGCAGGTCTCGGTCAGCGCCTCGGTGCTCCACTGGAGCTGGGTGTTGCTGCTCCCCGGCATCATCGGGATGATCCACCTGATCCGGCAGCGCGGGGTCGTCTTCGGGCACATCGCCGGGGGGATCGCGTTCCTCGGCATCGTGAACTTCTCCAGCCTGATGCTCGGCGACTTCTTCTACTCGCGGCTCGAACGAGCCCTCCCCGCCGCCGAGGGGGCCGGTCTCGCGGACCAGGCGTTCGCCGACCCCGGGGCCCGATTCGCATTCCAGATGCCGGGTTTCATCGGGCTGTTCGGCCTGTTCCTGCTCGGCCTGGCCCTGGCCTACGCCCGGCGCGGGCCGTGGTGGGCTCCCTTCGCGATACTGGCCGGCATCCTGTCGGCGCCGATCTTTCCGTACGGCACGATCGCGGGCGGGGCGCTCTATCTGGCCGGCGCCGGTGTGATCGGGCTCCGGATGCTGCGCATGAGTGACGAGGAGTGGTCGGGGGAGCCGGTTCAGCCGGACTTGACCGGGTCGCCGAGCGGGAACCTCGCGAACACCCGGTAACCCCCGCCCGCGATGGGGCCGGCGGACAGTTCGCCGCCGTGCATCTCGGTCCGCTCCCGCATCCCGATCAGGCCGTGTCCGCCGTCTGACGGGCGGCGGGCGGCGCCGTCGTCCGGTCCCGCACCGTCGTTGATCACGAGGATGCTCAGCTCGGCGGGGCCGTACGCGATGGTGATGTCGACGCCGGAGGCACGCGCGTGTTTCAGCACATTCGTCAAAGCCTCCTGGATCAGGCGGTAGGCGGACAGATCGAGCCCGGATGACAGGGGCATCGGGGTGCCGATGACCCGCAGCTCGATCTGCGGCCCCGCCTCCCGGACCTGCCCGATCAGCTCGTCCAGACGGTCCAGGCCCGGCTGAGAAGTGGGGGCGTCACCGTCGCCGGAGGACCGCAGCATCCCCAGCATGAGCCTGAGCTCGCCGACGGTCTCCCGGCCGGCCTGTTCGACGCCGAGCAGCGAGGCACGTTCGCGTTCCCGTTCGGGGCCGTCGCCGAGCATCCTGCGCACCCCGCCCACGTGCAGGGTCATCAGGCTCACGTTGTGGGAGACGATGTCGTGCAGTTCGCGGGCGATCCGCGCGCGCTCCTCGGCCACCGCCCAGCGGGCCCGCTCCTCACGTTCCATCTCCAGGCGGGTGCTGTGCTGGGCCAGCCGTGCCGTCCGGTCCATCTGCCGGCGCAGCAGGATGCCGCTGGTGTACGCCACCCCCACGAAGATGGCGCTGATCAGGACTTCCGGGATATCGATGTGGCTCAGGGTCTGCAGGTGACCGTACGCGATCAGCAGGCAGCCCAGCCCGGCGATCCCGCGGCGGCTGCGCAACTCGGCCGCGCTCGCCACGGTGTGCAGAAGGATCAAGGTCGAGTAGAAATGCCACGCGGCGTAATACTCCGCGTTCGTCATCTTCTGTACGGCGAAGCCGAGCGCGGTCAGCATCAGCAGAGCGGTCATCGGAAACGCGCGCCGGAAAAGCAGCAGCGCCCCGGAGAGGATCGCTCCCACCGCCATCGGCGTCGGGTTCTCGATCTGGTCGTATCCGATCCCCTGGCGGCCGAAGGACTCCACCAGCCCGGCCACGGTCACGGCGAGGGAGAGCAGCAGATCCGGCCAGGTAGGCCGCCGGCCGCGGAACAGCCTCGTCAGCACGACTCGCCCCACACGCCGTCCCGCGAGCCCTCCCGTCGTCGCCCGGGCCGTACGATCCCGGCCTCGTAGGCGAACACGACCGCGTGGATGCGGTCGCGCAAGCCGAGCTTGTGCAGGATGTGCGCGACATGGGTTCGCACGGTCGCCTCGCCGATGTGCAGGTCTCCCGCTATCTCGGGGTTGGACATCCCGTCCGCGATCAGCCGCAACACCTCCAGCTCGCGCGGGGTGAGCGTGGCCAGCTCGGGCGGCGGGGTCGGCTGGGGCTGGGCCGCGAACGAGTCGATCACACGTGGGGCGACCGCGGGGTCGATGACCGCGTCTCCGGCCGCCGCCGCGCGTACGGCCTCGATCAGTTGCTCGGCGGGTGAGCTCTTGAGGACGAAGCCGTGAACCCGAGCGCGCAGCGAGGCATGCAGGTGGTCGTCCGTGTTGAACGTCGTCAACATGACGATCTTGGGTGGTTCGGGATCTTCGAGGAGCTGCCGGGCGGCGCTCAGCCCGTCCAGTCCCGGCATGGCGATGTCCATCAGCAGGACGTCCGGCCGCAGCTGACGAGCCACGCTGAGCACCTGACGGCCGTCGGCCGCCTCCCCGACGACCTCGATGCCGGGCGCCGTCTCGACGACGAGCCGCAGCCCGGCGCGGATCATCGCCTGATCGTCCGCGATGACCAACCTGATCGCCACTGGATTCTCCGGTCTTTCGGCAGCGCCACACCGTAAAGGTACGAGATCGGAGAGATAGTGGTATCCCCCGGAAAGGGGGAGGTGAGACCGGTATGTCTCCGCCACGTGGCGGACCTTGCCTCCGCCACGTGACCGATCCGGTTCCTTCGTAGTTGTCCTGCGGCGTTCGCGGTGGCGTCTTCACCACCCGCAGGCCCTCGCCGGCGAAGTCCCGGGGCACATCACGCCGTCCCGCCAAACCAGGGCAAGACCCGCCATCGCCATCAAGCCCGAGAACGGGCCCCACTGGTTTCCGCGATGGTCGGAACAGCAGGATGATCTGGGCTCTCCGCATGACCGCGGCGGGGGGGGGGGGGGGGCCCGCCCCCCCCCCCCCCCCCCCCCCCCCCCAACCCGCCCCCCCCCCCCCCCCCCCAAAAACCAAGCCCCCCCCCGGCAGAACA
>NZ_JBEYWW010000003.1:42141-362149 GCF_040644635.1 Microbispora sp. NPDC046933
CCCACATTTTTTTGGCCGGCCCCCGCCCCCCGCGGGGGGGGCCCGGCCCCCCCCCCCCCCCCCGCCGCTCCAGCTCCACCGCTCCTGATCGCGCTCCCCGGTAAGGCTCACATACGCCTTCGCCGCGAACGTCAGGAACACCCGAGCCGGACCCGCGTCATGTCATCAGCGCTGCAGCGTCAGCAGACCCGGCCGGTAGGGCAGGAGGCCGTAGTCGCCGCCGGAGCTGGGGCTGCGACCCTGGTAGAGCAGCTGCAGGTTGCAGGGGTCAACGGTCTTGGTCTGGTCGGGGTTGCTGCGGACCAGATCGCCGTGGCTGATGTCGTTGGTCCAGGTGGCGCCGCTGTTGGCCTTGCCGGCGAAGGGGTTGCTCTCGGTCGCGGCCTGCGGCGTCCACGTGCCGTCCAGGCTGTTGGCCGTGAACGAGCGGAAGTAACGGCCCTGCGCGCCGATCGCCTCGACAATCATGAGGTACTTGTTCTGGCCCTGGAGCTTGTAGACCTCGACCGCCTCGAACAGGTTGTTCGTCGAGTCGCTCATGATCGTGGTGTAGTTCGAGCCGAAGCTGCCGGGGAAGTTCCCGATGGGCATGCTCTGCCGGTAGATCTTGCCGTTGTCCCCGGCGAAGAACAGGTACATGTTGTTGTTGTCGCCGATCAGCGTCTGGTCGATCGGCCCGGTGCCCGAGCCGGAGATGCTCGCGGTGGACAGCGTCTGCTGCGCCGACCAGCCGTTCGGGTTGGTGGGGTCGCTGGAGGTCCGGTAGGAGAAGGCGGTCCCGCCCCACTGGTAGGCGAGCACCCAGATGTTCTTGGGGGCGAAGTAGAACAGGGTGGGCGCGACGGTGCCGGAGCTCATCCCGGTCTGGGTGGCCGAGGCCATGTCGGACCAGTTCGTGAAGGGGCTGAAGGCCATCGAACCCCAGCTCGATCCGTTGTCGTGCGTCGTCGCGTAGACGAGGTGCTTGCCGTTGTAGACGACGTTGGTGAAGTCCTTGAGCGAGACCCACCCGGACTTCGGGGTCGCCAGCGGGCCCGTCGACGTCCAGCGGTACGTCGACGGAAGAGCGCACGTGCCGGTCGGCGACGGAGACGGCGACGGCGACGGCGATGGGGACGGGGACGAGGACGGAGACGCGCTGGGCGACTGCGTCGGGGAGGGGCTGGGCGAGCCCGGGCTGCCGGTGCAGGCCACACCGTTCAGGGAGAACGAGGTCGGCACCGGCGTGGAGCCGTTCGAGGAGCCGTTGAATCCGAAGTTCGTGCTGCCGCCGCTGGGGATGCTGCCGTTGTAGGAGACGTTCGTGGCGGTCACCGACGAGCCGGACTGGGTCTGGGTGGCGTTCCAGATCTGGGTGATCTGCTCGCCGGCGCCGAACGACCAGGTCAGCCGCCAGCCGTTGACCGCGTCACCGAGGTTGTTGATGGTGACGCTGGCGTTGAAGCCGCCCGGCCAGCTCGAACTGACGGTGTAGTCGACCCGGCAGGCGACGGCGGCCTGGGCGGGCTGTGTGACCAGCAGGCCGCCGGCTCCGGCCAGCAGGACCGGGATGGAGCCGATCACGAGGCCGCGGCGCGAGGCCCGCCGGGGCGGCGCCGCGGTCGTGACGGCGGAAGGGCGCGGTGACCGCGCTCGCCAGGGCAGACGCATCTGTCATTCTCCTCATCATCATGTCCGGCCGCCGTCAGGAGCTGGTGCCTGCGGGTAGCGGTCGGGGTGGCTGCGGTGCCGTTCGCGGTGAACCCGAAAGTCGTGGAGCCGCCGGCGGCGATGGAGCCGTTGCGGGAAAAGCGGACACGCGGAGGTCACCCCGCGCGATCGACGCCGCGTCCCGTGATCGGGGAACGCACACCACCAGGGCGTCGCGAACGGCGGCCCTCACCGCGCACCACCACATGGCAGGAGGAGGCCGCCTCGAGGACACAGTTTGGAAATCACGCCGAAATGTGTCAAGCCCCGCGAGAAAGTTTCAGAGTGACGCTCTCGCCGCCACGGGCGGCGAGCCCCGATAATGCCTGATGAGCCGCACGCCCGTCCGCCGCCCCTCCGTTGGGGCGAGGTGCCGCCCTTGACATCGCCTCTTCGTCTTGTATTGGCTCCGACCTGCCACCACAGCCACCTCGACAGAGAAGGAACCGCGACAGGCGCGAAATTGTTAGCGCTAACAGAGGACCTGCGGCCACCACCCGGTGGCCATCGTGCGGGGCGGTCCGGCGGACAGACACCACGTCCCTGGAGCCGCCCTCTCGGACAGTCACCGATGAGGAGGTTCACGGCGGCAAAGACGAACGTCCGGACGGTCGCCTTCGTCGGGTCGTGTCATCACCGGCGAAACCGCGGGCCGTCCGGTGCCCGCGCGCGGATACGTCACGTAGCCGATACCCCGGACCCACCCCGGCCGCGTACGGCCGCGGGGTGCGTCACCCGACCCCGACGGGCGTGCGGCCGACCGGCAGGCGCAGAGCCGGGCGCCTGGAGGACGCCCGGCCCGGGACATCGGCCGGCCGGCCTTATCCGATTCGCTTCCAGGGACCGTTCGGGTCGCCTGGGGTCTGGTTGCGGGTCCACCATCGTGCCTGGTAGACGATGCCCTGGTAGTCCGCCCGGTCGCCGGTGACGAAGATCCGTGACGGGGTCCACACGGCGGTGCCGTCCGCCGTGGTCACGATCTGCTGCCAGGGCCCGTACGGATCGCCGGGGGTTTGATTCTTCGTCCACCACGAGCCGCGCCAGCCGGATCCGTGGTAAGACACCTGGTCACCGGTGTTGTAGACCGTGCTGGCGGCCCACGCCGGAGGGTTGTCGATGACGGTGACTCCTCCGCTCCCTGAGGGGAGCGGCTTCTCGCTAGGCCGCTTGCGCAGCGTCGCGAAGGGCAAGCCCTGCCCTGAGAATGTTCTTGGCCGCGTTCACGTCGGCGTGCGCGGTGTGCTCGCACGCCTGGCATCGGAACTGGGCTTGGGTGAGGCGGTTGTCCTTCGCGCAGTGCCCGCACCGCGAGCAGGTGCGGGAGGTGTTGCGGGGATCAACCGCGATCAGCTCGCGACCGGCGCTTTCAGCCTTGTACGCGAGCACACGCAGGAACACCCCCCAACCCGCGTCCAGGATGCTCCGGTTCAACCCTGACTTGGCCGCGACGTTCCGCCCAGGCTGGGCGATCGTGCCGGCGGCCGAGCGGGTCATGTTCGCGATCCGCAGGTCCTCATGCACGATCACGTCATATGCGCGGACCAGGGTAAGCGCCGCCTTGTGCGCGCCGTCCAAACGCTGGCGGCGGACCTTCGCGTGCAGCGCCGCCACCCTCGCCACCGCTTTCCGCCGCCGTGTGGACCCGCGCCTGGTGCGGGCCAGAGCCCGCTGGGCCGCTCCCAGACGACCGGCGGACGCCTTCAGGTGGCGCGGGTTGGCCAGGGGGTCACCGTCGCTGGTGGTGACCAGCGATGCCACGCCCATGTCCACGCCCACGGCCGCGCCCGTCGCGGGCAAGGTCTCGGCGGGCACGTCGTCGCACGACAGGATCACGTACCAGCGGGAACCCTCCCGCTTGACGCTGATCGTCTTCACCCGGCCGCGCACCGGGCGGTGCTGGTGCACCCGGACATGCCCGATGCCCTGAAGGCGGACGAACGTCGCCGTGGGGTGCTCGGGCTGGCAGTCCCACCGGCAGCCGTCCCCGTCCTTCGGCCAGGTCACCGTGTCGAACCAGCCCCACCCCTTGAACCTGGGAAACCCGGGCGTGCGCCCGGCCTTCACCCGGCGGAAGAACGCCCCGAACGCCTTGTCCAACCGCCGCAAGGTGGCCTGCTGGGAGGAGAACGACCACCGGCCCTGACCGGCGGGGTCATCGGCACGGATGTGCTTCAACTCCCCAGACTGGTCACCGTAGCGAACCGTCACACCCGCCGTGCGGTAGGCCGTCCGCCGGTGCTCCAAGGCGGCGTTGTAGAGGACCCGGTGATCCTCAAGGCAGGCCGCCAGCGCGGCGGCCTGCTTGCCGGTGGGGCGCAGCAGGAACGTGAACGACCGGCGCACACCCACCTCCTACATTCAGTAATCAGATCACCACGCTACCGGAAGGTGCCGACAAAACCCGGAGGCAGGAAGCGCGGAATCACCGGTGAGCCAAAGCAGGCCGCGGATCAGCTCTTCACGGCGGGCCTTCACCCGGCCACCCAGAACGGGACGGCGGTCTTCGGACACCACACCACCTGGCACCCGAGGTCATACGCCACACCGGGGGAGGCCCGGCGCGTGGTGCGGGCAGAGGCGACGGCCCGTCGCCCCCGTCACCGCTCCTGTGGTGCGAGCGGGATCCGGACCCGCGTGGCTCCGTACGGCGAGGCCGGACGATACGAGTGGGGCATGCGGGGGGATTCCTCAGTCCTTGACGGCGCCGGCGGTGACGCCCGCGGCGACGTATCGCTGGGCGATGACGAGCAGCACCGTGGCCGGGATGGACGCGACGACCGCGGTGGCCATGATGGCGTTCCACTGCTGGTTGTTGTTGCCGATGTAGTGGTAGATGCCGAGCGTGATCGGCTGGTGGGCGCCGCCCTGGTCGAGCGTGCTGGCGAAGACGAAGTCCGACCAGGCCCACAGGAACGTGAACAGCGACACCGTGATGACCGAGTTGCGGGAGACCGGCAGCACGATCGACCAGAACGTGCGCAGCGCGCCCGCGCCGTCCACCCGGGCGGCCTGCAGCAGCTCCTCGGGGATGCCGGACATGAACGCGGTGAGGATCAGCACCGCGAACGGCACCGCCAGGGTGGAGTCGGCCACGATCAGCCCCGGCACCGTGTTCAGCACCCCGGTGCTCAGGTAGATCGCGTAGAAACCCATCGCCATGATCACGCCGGGGATCATCTGCGCGATCAGCAGCACGAAGCTCAGCACGCCGCCGCCGCGCGGCCGCAGCTTGGCCAGCGAGTACGCCGCGGGCGCCGCGATCACCAGCGTCAGGGCCACGGTGCCCAGCCCCACCACGAGACTGGTGGCGAGGTAGGGACCCTGCTGCTCCAGCACCGCGCGGTAGCCCTCCAGCGTCCCGTGGACCGGGAACCAGTACGGCGGCGACTTGCGCATGTCCTGGTCGCGGGTGAACGACACGTTGATCATCCAGTAGACGGGGAAGAGCATGAGCGCGGTGAACACCACGCCCAGGCCGGTCCGCCACCAGGTGCGCCGGGTCGCCGTCATGCCGCCCCCTGCCTTCGCTGCGTGCGGATGTAGACGAGGCCGAAGACCAGCGCGATCACGATGAGCAGGTTGCCGACCGCCGCGCCGGGCCCGAAGGAGGGCAGCAGGTTGCCGAAGCCGAGCCGGTACGACCAGGTGGCCAGCGTCGTGGACGCGTCGCTCGGCCCGCCCTTCGTCATGATCCAGATGATGTCGAACACCTTCAGCGTGTAGACCAGCCCGAGCAGCAGCGTGATCGCCGAGACCGGGCGCAGCAGCGGGAACGTCACCCGCCAGAACCGCTGCCAGCCGGTCGCCCCGTCCAGCGCCGCCGCTTCGTACACAGCCGAGGGGATCGCCTGCAGGCCGCTGTACAGCACCACCAGGTTGAACGGGATCCCGATCCAGATGTTGGCGATGGTCACCGACCACAGCGACCAGTCCGGGGACGTCAGCCAGTTCACCGGGCCGATCCCCACCGCCGAGAGCACCGCGTTGACCACGCCCGACTCGCTGTTGAGCATCCACGACCACGTCGAGGACGACACGATCAGCGGCAGCAGCCAGGGCACCAGGAACAGCGCGCGCAGGGTCGCCGACAGCCGGAAGTTCCTGGCGAAGAACACAGCCAGGGCGAGCCCGATGGTGAACTGGAAGGCCAGCGACACCACGGTGAACACCACCGTGTGCCACAGCGCCGGCCCGAACGTCGCGTCGCGGACGACCTTCGCGTAGTTGGCGAGCCCGGTGAACGGCGCGTCCCCCCGCACGAACGACCGCACCGTGTAGTCGCGCAGGCTGAGGTCGACGTTGCGGTACAGCGGATAGACGTAGAACGCGAGCAGGTAGACCACCACCGGCGCGAGGAACGCCCACGCCGCCCACCGGCCCGACCGCCGTACGGGCGCGCGGCGGGCGCCGCCGGTCTCCCGGGCGGGGGCCCCCTCCCGCCGGTTCTCCCCGGTGGGCGGGGCCGGCATCCGTGTTGCGTGTTTCATGCTTTCCTTCGTATGGACGACCAGGGCCGGGCCCGGAGACGGGCGCTCCGGGCCCGCGCGACGCTACTGGACGGCGCTCGCCGCCGTGGCCTGGGCGGCCGTCAGCGCCTCCTGCGGCGGCTGCGACCCGCTCAGCGCGGCCTGCATCGCCTTCCACATGGGCTCGGAGATCTTCGGGTACTTCGTGCCCAGGTTGTCGCTGGTGCGGCCCTTGGCCGCCTTGACCGCCTCCACCCACACCTTCAGCTCGGCGTTCTGCTCGACCTGCCTGGCCTGCACCGCTTCCGTGGGCGCGATGTACGACAGCGTGGTCGTGGTGGTCAGGGAGTTGCCGGTGCTCGCCAGGCACGTCACCAGCTTCTGCGAGGCGACGTATCGGGCGGCGTCCTTCTGCACGGGGACGCTGACGAACTCGCCGCCGGTCGGCGCGGGAGCCGTGCCGCCGTCCTTGCCGGGGATCGGGATGATGCCGTAGTCGAAGCCGGTCTTCTTGGCGTTGGCGAGCTGCCAGGTGCCGTTCTCGCCGAAGGCGAAGTCACCGGTCGCGAACTCCTGCCAGCTCGTCGTCTGGGTGTTGTTGATCACCGAGGTGGGTGCGTACCCCTTCTTCACCCAGTCGGTCCACAGCGAAAGCGCAGCCACGCCCTGCGGGGAGTCGAGCTTGGTGAGGTTCGCGCCGGAGCCCCAGAACCAGGGCAGGAACTGGAAGCTGCCCTCCTCGGTGCCGATCGCGGAGAACGTGATGCCCTTCTTGCCCGCCGCCTTCACCTTCTCCAGCGCCGCGGTCAGCGACGCCCAGTCCTTGATGCCGTCGGCCTCCACCCCGGCCTTCTTGAGGACGTCCTTGTTGTAGTAGAGGGCGAGGGTGTTGGCCCCGATCGGGATGCCGTACGTCTTGCCGCCGAGCTGGCCCGCCGCGAGCAGGTTCGGCGAGACGGCCGAGGTGTCGATCTTCGTCTCGTCGGTCGAGGTGAGCACCCCCGCCTCGGCCAGCGTCGAGACGACCGGGTTGTCCACGATCAGCACGTCGGGCGAGTTGCCCTGCTGGGCCGCCAGCAGCGCCTTGTTGGTCAGGTCGGTGGTGTCGTAACCGGTCCGCTTGACGGTCACGCCTGCCTGCGTGCCGCACTGGGTGAGCAGCTTCACCCAGTCGGAGGAGTCGTCGAACTGCGGGTAGGGGTCCCAGATCGTGTAGGTCCCTCCCCCGGCGGCCTGGCCCGCGCCCGCCGAGGCGCCACCACTGCCGTCACCCCCGGACGACCCGGAGCACGCGGTGAGACCGCCCGCGACGGCGAGGACCACCAGGCCCAGGCCGGCGGCGCGCCGGCCCCTGTCGAGGCTTTCCATATCGTTTTTCCTTTCGACGGCCGGCGTCCGGCCGATGTCATCTCGTTCACCGGCGCGGGTCCGCACGGTCAGGGTGCGAACCCGCGCGGCGGCTCAGGTGAGCTGGATGTAGTCCAGCTCGGCATAGCCGGTCCCGCCGCCGAAGTTGGGGGATCCCTTGGCGAGGCGGATCACGTTGTAGCCCGCCCGCAGGTTCACCGTGGTGCTGACCGTGGCGCCGAACTGGCCCCAGGCGGCGGTGGGCGGGTAGCTGACCGTCGTCCAGGCGCCGCCGTTGTACGCCAGCCCCTGCGTGGCGGTCGCCCCGGTGGCGTTGGCGTAGCCGATGGTCATCGTGTACGCCCGGGCCGTGGGCACGTTCACCACGAAGTCGACGTAGCTGTCCGTGGTGTGATCGCCGTTGTTGTTGTCGATGCGCCCGACGTAGCCGCCCTCGGACGCGCTGGAGCTGCTCAGCCGCTGGGCGCGGAAGACCGACGCGTTCTCCGCCTCGTAGCGCTGCTGGTAGGACGGCACACCGCTGACCGGCTGGATCACCAGGTTGTAGGCGCTGGTCGCCGACATGTTCGGCACCGGCACGCTGATCTGCCCGTTGCTCACGGCGTACGTGCTGGTCGAGATGGTCGTGGGCGCGGTCACGGCGGTGAACCGGCCGTTCGCGGGGGTCGACTGCAGCGTCACCTGGACCGAGGAGCCCAGTGCGCCGATGCCCGTGACGCGCACCGTGTTGGTGCCCGACTCGTTGCCGAAGACCACGTTGACGATCTTGCGGGTGGAGTCGTAGGAGGCGAAGCCGTCCAGCCCGGTCTGGGTGGCCGGGGTGGTGGTCACCATGCGGCCGGCCATGTCGCCGTACCACTTGTACAGCCACCAGGTGCCGGTGGGCTGGCTGTTGTTGACGACAAGCCCGTTCATGGTGCCGTATTCGTACCAGAACGCCCGGTGCGCCATCTCGACGCCGCCGCGCTCGAACTTGGCCACGTAACTGGCGATCCTGCCGGGGACGTCCACCTCGCTCGTCGCGGCGTACTCGTTGATCGCGATGCGCCGGGGGCTGATGCCGAGCGAGGACTCCAGGGAGCGGTAGTCGGCGATGTGCGCGGCGATGGCGCTGGGGTCGCCGCCCAACTCGTGCCAGCAGATGACGTCGGGCAGGGTGCCCGCGGCCTTGGCGCTGCTCAGGAACGACGACAACCAGGACCGGTTGTAGTAGGAGATGCTCGGGCCGACGATCGGCGTCGTGGTGTCCAGCGCCCGCACGGCCCGGTAGGTGCGCGTCCACCCGTCGTTGAACGGCCCGGCCGCGGAGGTGTTCCACGTCCCATCGGGCTCGTTCCACAGCTCCCAGCCGATGACGTTGGTCACCGAGGTCGCGTTGCGACGGGCCGCGACCATCGTGTTCACCTTGGCCAGCCAGTCGTTCCAGCTCACCCACTGATAGGGGAAGTTGGGGTAGATGTCCGGCATCCGGACGAACTCCCCGGCCCCGACGCGGGTGGCCTGCGGGGCCACGAGCAGCGAGTCACCGCCGGGGGGCTGACCGTTGGGCCTCTGCCCCACGCCGGGGGCGGGCTGCGTCAGCGAGTTGACCTTCAGCGGCAGCAGCGTGGAGTCGGCCGGGCGGCCGTTTTCCGCCAGGCCGTACAGGCCGCCGGCCGCGACGTGGGTGACGGGCCGGAAGGGCTGGGCGACGTTCACCGTGAGGGTGGCGCCCGCCGCCTCGGCGGGGCTCAGCGGGACGAGTGCCGCGGTCAGCGACACGGCCAGCGCGGACAGTGACACGGCCGGTGCGGGCAACAGGGTCGTGCGTCGGGGTCTGCGCATGTACTTACCTCGCTCTTTCTGTGCTCAGGTGGGGGGTAGAGCAGGAGGTGAAGCAGGGACCGCCCGCCCCGAAACCGGCGGCGCGCGCCGCGGGCGGTTCCCTCTGTCGCCGCGGGCCGTACGCTGCGGCCCGCGAGGTCATTCCGTGGCGGCGACCGGGATCCAGACCCGCATCGGGCCCTCGCTCCGGTTGCCCCACAGGAAGTACGGCACCGCGGTGAGCGTGAGCGGCGTGCCCGTCCGCTCCCGCCTGGCTCCGGCGGTGTACAGCGAGTCGCCTGCGTGGGCGACCAGCCCGCCCGCGGTGATCACGACCGGGATGTCCGGCAGGTCCTCGCGGTGGGCCGCCGTCATCTCGGCGGCAGGGTCCAGCCGCACGTCCTCCAGGACCGTGCCGGGCGGCAGGTCGGCCTGCTCCAGGCAGTACACGAGCGGGCCGCGGGCCAGCGCGACGCAGCCGCGCACCGCGTCCACCCGCGGATGCGCGGTCACCTGCCGGACCGGCATCTCCAGGTCGAGGACGACGGTCGTGCCCGGCGCCCAGGCCCGGGTGAGCCGGACGTAGCCGTCCTTGGCGGGGGCCATCACCGGGCCGCCGTCGATCAGGACCTTGTAGGCGTCGCACCAGGAGGGCACGCGGAGCGCGAGCGTCCAGGGGGTGCGGGTCTCGGAGGTCACGGTCAGCTCGATCCGGCCGTGCCAGGGGTATCCGGTGCGCAGGTCCACCCGTGCGGCGGCGCCCGCGACCTCGGCGTTCACGCTGCCTGAGGCGTACAGGTGAATCTGCACGCCCTCGTCGTCGGCCGTGGCCAGGTAACCGTGCAGCGAGGCCATCAGCCGGGCGATGTTCGGCGGGCAGCAGGCGCACGAGTACCAGGGCAGGCGGCTCGCCGTGGCCTCCTCGCCCGAGCTCGCGTGCCCGGTGCGCACCTGCAGGGGGTTGGAGTAGAAGAAGTGCCTGCCGTCGGACGACACGGCGGCGGCGAACGCGTTGTACAGCACCCGCTCCATCTCGTCGGCGTAGCGGGCCCGGCCGGTCGCCAGCAGCAGCCGCCAGTTCCACTGGAAGCTCGCGATGGCCGCGCAGGTCTCGCCGTAGGCCCGGTCGGGCGGCAGCTCGTAGGGGTCGCCGTACGCCTCCTCGCGGTGGCGCGAGCCGTGGGCGCCGGTGACGTAGGTGCGCCGGTGGAAGGCGTCGGCCCACAGGCGCTCGGCCGCGTCCAGCAGCGCCAGGTCGCCGGTCTCCACGGCCACGTCGACCATCCCCGCCAGTAGGTAGAGCTGGCGTACGGAGTGTCCGGTGACTTCGCGGGCTTCCCGTACGGGCACGTGGTCCTGGTAGTAGGCGGGCCCGAACCGCCCGTGGCCGAGCAGCCCCCGTCCGCGCAGGTCGAGGAACCGGCGCGCCAGGTCGAGGTAGGGCCGGCGGCCGGTCAGCCGGTACAGCTCGGCGAGCGCGGTCTCGATCTCCGGATGCCCGCAGACCTCCTCCACCCCGCCCGGGCCGAACCGTTCCACCAGCAGATCGGCGAACCGCTGGGCGACCGCCACCAGGCCCGGGCTCACCCCGGTGCGAGCCGCGGCCACCGCCGCCTGGAAGAGGTGGCCCGCGCAGTACAGCTCATGGCTCCAGTCGGGCTTGCGCCACCGCTCGTCCGGCGCGGCCACGGTGAAGTAGGAGTTGAGGTAGCCATCCGCCTGCTGGGCGCGGGCGAGCAGCGCCGTCGTGTCCTCCACGAACGACCGCAGCGCCCCGTCCCCGGACGAGGTGCCCAGCTCCCAGGCCGCGGCCTCCAGTGTCTTGTGGACGTCGGAGTCGGCGAACCACATGCCGGCGAACGCCTCGTCCGACTCGCCCGCCGCGGCGCGGAGGTTGCCGATGTTCCCGGCACGGTGCAGGTTGTCCACGCAGTGCGGCAGCGTTTCCTCGGCGTTGCGCCGCTGCCACCGCCCCAGCAGGCCGTCCGGGTCGAGCCGGGCGTGGTGCAGGCGCAGCGGCCACAGTGCGGCGACCGCCCCGGGCCCCGGCGCGACCGGCCCCGCGGAGCCGTGGAGGCCGGACGGGCCCGACGCCTGGATCGTCTGAACGCCGGGAGCGGCAGACGTGTCTGACAGCTTCTGCTCAGTCATGCCTCATCTTTCGTGGGACAGTGGACGTCCTTCACGCCACCGAGGGTTTCTCCTGCTCCCGGCGAGGAGCGTGGACAGTCCGCCGAGGCGGAGCCGCCCTGATACCTGCGAGCGAGAAGCCGGCCGGGGGCGTATCGCGAGCAGCGGAAAACAGGAAGGAAACGAGGAAAACGGTTGCCGTGAAACTATCCAACCGTGCTCCGGATCGTCAATAGCCTGTTTCGGCGTGGTTACAGTGACCCCGCGGTCGGACGCATCGCCTATAGAGTGGGAACCAGGAAACCCCTGAGGAAAGTGGAGGAAACGTGGGAAAGCTGGAGCGTCATGCCACGATCGCCGACGTCGCGGCGCTGGCCGGGGTGTCGGTGGGCACGGCCTCCAAGGCGCTCAACGGGCGCGGATCATTGCGTGAGGAGACCAGGATGCGGGTGCGGGAGGCGGCCCGGCAGCTCAGCTTCGAGGCCAACGCCGGTGCCCGGAGCCTGCACTCCGGCCGCACCTACACGGTCGGCATGATCACCACCGACACGATCGGCCGGTTCAGTATTCCCGTACTGATGGGCGCCGAGGACGCGCTGGGCGCCGGGGAGATGTCGGTCTTCCTGTGCGACGGGCGCGACGATCCCATCCGCGAGCAGTACTACGTCAAGACCCTCCTCAGCCGCCGGGTCGACGGCATGATCGTGACCGGTCGGCGCACCGAGGCACGGGCGCCCATCGGCGCCAACCTGCCTGTGCCCGTGGTCTACGCCTTCATCAGCTCCGCCGACCCGCAGGACTGTTCGGTGGTCCCGGACGAGGCGGGTGGCGCGCGCAAGGCGGTCGAGCATCTCCTGGCCGTCGGGCGCACCCGGATCGCACATGTCACCGGGCCCGAGCACCACAACTCCGCCCGGGTACGTGCGGCCGCGGCCACGGAGCGCCTCGCCGAGGACGGGCTGTCCCTGGTCGCTCCCCCGCTGTTCGGCGGATGGAGCGAGGTGTGGGGACGTCAGGCCGTCGGCATCCTCCTGGCCGGCCGGACCGAGTTCGACGCCGTCTTCTGTGGCAGCGACCAGATCGCCCGGGGCGTCTGCGACGCACTGCGGGCCGCCGGCCGCCGGGTTCCGCAGGACGTCGCCCTCGTCGGCTTCGACAACTGGGATGTCATGACCGAAGCCTGCCAGCCACCGCTGACCAGCATCGATCTGAACCTCGAAGGGCTCGGCCGTTCGGCGGCCGAGATGCTGCTGGCCGCCATCAACGGCTCTCCCTCCCCCGGCCGCCACGCCCACCCCTGCCGGCTCGTGGTGCGGGAGTCGACCACCATGCCACTCCCCTGACCGGCGCACGCGACGGAAACCCTTGTCCCCGCGGACACGGACCGGCATGAACGCGCGCGTCGTCCCTTCCCGATCGGGTCTCGTACGGCCGCCCGTGATCACCGCTGGAAGGTTCTGCCAGGATGAGGCGCATGTCGGAGCGGGTCGCAGTGGAGTCGTCGGCAGAGATACCACCCCCGGAATGGGGACGCAGATCGGCCGCACCTCCGGCGACGCCCTGGCTGTTCGCGCTCGTCGCCGCGCTTCTCGTCGTCGGCCGCCTGGTGCTGACCCCCCTGATCACGGCCCCGGCGCTGCGGACCTGGGCGACGGTCTTCGTGGCGATCTGCGTTCAGGCGCTGCCGTTCCTCGTCTTCGGCGTGCTGCTGTCGGCGGCCATCGCGGCCTTCGTCCCGCCGTCGTTCTGGACGAAGGCCCTGCCCCGCAACCCCTACGCCGCCGTCCCCGTGGCGGGGGCGGCCGGCGTGGTTCTGCCGGGCTGCGAGTGCGCCTCTGTCCCGGTGGCCTCGGGGCTGATGTCGCGTGGGGTCACCCCGGCGGCCGCGCTGGCGTTCCTGCTGTCGTCGCCCGCCGTCAACCCCGTGGTCGTGGTCGCCACGGCCGTGGCCTTCCCCGGACAGCCGATGATGGCCGCGGCCCGCTTCGCCGCCTCGCTCCTGGTGGCGGTCGCGGCCGGCTGGCTGTGGCTGCGCTTCGGCCGGGCGTCCTGGCTGCGGGTGCCCTCCCGCACGTTCCCCGGCGGCTCGAAGTGGGCCGAGTTCCGCGACGCCATGCGGCACGACCTCCTCCACGCGGGTGGGTTCCTGGTGGTCGGCGGGATCACCGCGGCCACGCTCAACGTGATCGTGCCCCGCGCGTGGCTGACCTCGGTTGCGGGCGTCCCGGTGCTGTCGGCGGTCGTGCTCGCGCTTCTCGCGGTCGTGCTGTCGATCTGCTCGGAGGCCGACGCGTTCGTCGCGGCCTCACTGACCGCGTTCTCCCCCACGGCGAAGCTGGCGTTCCTGGTCGTCGGGCCGATGGTCGACCTGAAGCTCATCGCCCTGCAGGCGGGAACCTTCGGCCGGGCCTTCGCGGTGCGGTTCGTTCCGCTGACGTTCCTGCTCGCCCTCGTGGTCAGCTCGGCGATCGGAGGAGTCCTGCTGTGAGCCGCATGTCCCAAAGTCTCGTGCTGACCCTGCTCGGCGGCGTCGTGCTCTGGATATCCGCCCTGACGACGTCGTACCTCAACTATGTGAAACCCGGCTTCCGTCCCTTCCTGCTCGCGGCGGGGGCGGTCGTCCTCGCCCTCGGGATCACCGGTCTCGTCCAGGAGTGGCGGCGTCCATACGCCGGCGCTCACGCCGGACACGTTCGCGAGGGGACGGGAGAGCACGCCGAGGGCCACGACCATTCACGGGCGCCGAAGGTGGGCTGGCTGCTCTGCCTGCCCGTCTTCGCGATCGCCCTGATCGCGCCTCCCGCGTTGGGCGCCTTCGCCGCCCGTACCGAGGACGGGCCGGCCCGGCCGCCGGCGACGGCCGGCTCCTATGTCCCGCTCTCCGGGGAGAAGATCATCCCGATGGCCGTGGGCGAGTTCATCGGCCGGGCCTGGGACTTCCGCGAGCGCACGCTCACCGGCAGAAAGGTCCGCCTGACCGGCTTCGTCGTACGGTCGAAGAGGAAGGACCGCTGGTACGTCACCCGCATGCAGATGAGCTGCTGCGCGGCCGACGCCATCGCCCTCAAGGTGGCCGTGCTCGGCGCCGCTCCGCCGCCCGACGACACCTGGGTCGAGGTGACCGGCGCCTGGGTCCCGCCGAGGTCTCGCGAGATCCCGAACGGCACAGTGCCCCATGAGACGACCACGGGGCCCCCGGAGATGACCGCCGTCCAGGTGACGGAAATCCCGCAGCCGAGCGAGCCGTACGAGTAAGCCGGAACACGCCCGCGCCCTTCTCCGCCTCGTCACGGCTCCAGTCCCACAGTCGAGTCGCCTGCGGCCACGACGAAACTAGCGCGAATCGCCCACAAGTCGATGAAAGCGCACGTACGGGACGACGCTCCGCAACTTCTCGCACGTCTCTTCGTATTCGCGCTCAGGGGCGGACTGCCCCATCACTCCGGCTCCGGCACGGAGCCAGGTGCGCTCCCCCCTGCCGAGCAGCGTCCGCAGGACCAGCGCGGCATCGAGTGAGCCGTCCGTCCCCACCCGGAACACCGCACCGCCGTAGAGCCCCCTGGGCTCCACCTCATGCCGGGTCAGGGCGGTGAGGGCGGCGGCTCTCGGCACACCGGTGGCCGTGATGGCCGGGAAGAGGGCCGCGAACGCCTGCCAGGGGCCGACGACCTCCTCCAGGCTCCCGGCGACCCGGGAGGCGAGATGCTGCACAGAGCCACGCTCCTTGACCGTCATGAACTCCTCGACGATCACCGATCCGCGCCTGCAGATCGACTCCATCTGCTCGCAGGCGAGACGTACGGAGATCGCGTGCTCGTGCACCTCCTTCGCGTCCGTGAGGAGCTCACGGCGCAGACGCTCGTTCTCCTCCGGGTCCGGCCCCAGAGCGCGGGTCCCCGCGAGTGGCTGGGTGGAGACGCGCCCGCTCGGGTCGACCTCGACCACGGTCTCGGGACTGAAGCCGGCCGCCCGCCAGCCGCCGAGGTTCAGCAGGAAGGATCGCGCGGGGGTGTTCGCCCGGCGGCCCGCGAGGTACGAGGCGGCGAAGTCCGGCACGCCGCCAGGAGGCAGCGGCACGGCCCGTGAGAGGACGGCCTTGCCGACGAGGCCCGCGTGGATGTCGGCGACGCCGCGGGCGACCGCCTGCCGGTAGGCGGGCCCGCCCGCGGCGATGAGCTTCTCGGCATCAAGCAGATCAAGCAGATCAGGCATCTCGGGCAGCTCGGACGGATCAGGCAGCTCGGGCAGCGCCGGAAGGGCCGGAAGGGCCGCCGCCTCGGCGTCGGGCGCTGCCGCGTCCGCGAGGAGGGCGCACACCCTCCTGGTCCAGGCGTCGCCGATCGCGCGCACCTCGGCCTTCCCCGGGCGCAACGCGACCTCGACGCTGGGCACGACGAGGTGCAGGAGCGGCTCGGCCCCCGCTTCGGCGGGGTCGCCGTGGAGCATGTGGGCGAGCTCGAAGGCGGCCCACCCGTACAGATGACGGTCTGCCGCGCCGGGCTGCCCCAGCGCCGCGACCGCGTCGGCGACCGGGTCCAGCGGCGGGCCGTCGACGGGCACGGTCCAGGAGCGGCCGCCGGCGCGGGCGACCACCCGCGCCGCGTCCACGGTGAGCGTGACGGCGCCTCCCGCGGCGAAATACCAGATCCCGGCCTGCTCATAGACCACGTGTTCCTCGTCGAGTCCGGCCCGGGCGAGCCGTACCGCCGCGGCGGCCGGGTCGTCGGGGGCGTCGTGGACAGCCGAGGGCCCGAGGGCGGGCACCGCCCGTGCCCAGTCCGCCCACATCGTGGCCGGTTCGATGCTCATCGTCGTGCTCCTTGTCATGCGGGCGCCGTCGGCGCCGCAGGTCGTGCTTGTCGGGGCGGGCAGGTTCATCGAGCGGGCTCCAACCGCCATCCCTCGGCCCTGCCGCGCTGGTCCCAGAAGGCGGCGTAGGTGCCGCCCAGAGCCATCAGCTCGTCGTGCGTGCCGCGTTCGGTGATCCGCCCGCCTTCCACGACGAGCACCTGCTCGGCGGCGAGCACCGTGCTGAGCCGGTGTGTGATGACGAGCAGCGTCTTCTCCGCGGCCAGCGCCCGCACGGCCGATGTCAGCACCGCCTCGCTTTCGTGGTCGAGAGCGGCGGTCGCCTCGTCGAGCACGAGGATCGGCGCGTCCTTGAGGAGGGCCCGGGCTATGGCGACACGCTGGCGCTGGCCGCCGGACAGGGCGGTTCCGCCTTCTCCGACCACTGTCGACCAGCCGTCGGGCAGCGTCCGGACCACCTGGTCCAGCCCGGCCAGGGTGGCCGCACGGTGGAGCGCCTCCTCGCTCGCCTCCGGGTCGCCGACCCGCACGTTGTCTTCGATCGTGCCCTCGAAGAGGTAGACGTCCTGGAAGACGATCGAGACCGACGCGGCCAGATCCTCGGGAGAGATGTCCCGCACGTCGACGCCGCCGATGCGTACGGTGCCCCCCGTCGTGTCCCAGAAGCGGGCCAGCAGGCGGGCGACCGTGGTCTTCCCGGCTCCGGACGGGCCGATGAGCGCGGTCATGCCGCGCTCGGGGAGGCGGAAGCTCACGTCGGCGAGCAACGGGTCCCGCCCCCCTGCGGACGGCTCCTCCCCCACCGGCGGGTTCCGCGGGTAGTCGAAGCTCACCTGATCGAACTCCACCTCGGCCCCGTCGGGCAGCTGCGGCTCGGCGGGCCGGGGAAACGGGCGTGTGTCGAGCACGGCGCGCAGCCGCAGGAGGCTGCCCCGCGCGATCCGCATCCCGGCACCGAGATCGGCCGCGGTGGACACGCTGTCGGTGAGCCTGCCGACGAGCACCAGCAGGGCGGGCATGGTCGCGACGTCCAGGGAGCCGTCCAGCGTCCACGACACCGACAGGGCCAGCAGCAGCGCGAAGACCATCCGGGCGGCGAAGGCGAAGGACACGAGCCCGGGGGTGCCGCGCTGGATGAGCCGGCGGTCCCCCCGGGCCTCCCCCACCAAGGCGTCGTCGAGCGCGCCGTAGCCTTCGGCCGTCCTGCCGAACGCTCGCAGCACCGGCTGGTTCCGCACGAACTCCAGGACGCGGTCGGCCGACTCCGCGATGGCGCCGTCGCGGCCGTCGTCCAGGCTGCGTACGACGGAGGTGCTCCACAGGTGGACCGCCAGCAGCACGGGCGCGCACAGCACCAGCACGAGCGCGACCCGCGTGTCGAGGAAGAGGCTCGCCACGACGATGGTGACCGGCGTCAGCACCGAGGTGATCAGCGGGCGCAGCAGGTGGGCCGGCATGTTCATCACCTGGATGACGTCCTGCCCGGCCAGCCTGCTGAATTCAGCGGCCCGCCCGGCGGTGAACCAGCCGAGAGGCAGGTCCAGAGCGTGCTCGGCGAGACGCCGGTGCAGCACGCGAGACAGCTGGGAGCCTGCGGCGAAACCGCGGCCGAGACCGATCGCCTGCACGATCGCATATCCGAGCGAACAGATCACGAGAGCGGTGAGCCACGGCCAGGCATCGCCGGAAGCGTCACCGAGCAGGGCCCGCAGGAGGGGCACCAGGAGGGCGAAGGCGACGCCCTGGAGGACGGCGGCACCGGCCTGCACGGCGAGAAGGCGGTTCAGCGGGCGCGATCCTTCGGATCCGAGCACACGGTGGAGATCACGGATCATCGCGGGGTTCCCTCTCGTGCGTCGCCGGATCGGCCGCGGCCGGCCGGAGCCGGAACGGCCGCCTCGTCACCCGTCACGTCTCGTCCGGTGGACTGTGCCTTCCATTCGGTGGACTGTGCCTCTCGTCCGGTGGACTGTGCCTCTCGTCCGGTGGACTGTGCCTTCCACAGGGAGGCGTAGCGCCCGCCCGCGTCCAGCAGCTCCTCGTGTCCGCCCCGCTCGGCGACGCGCCCGCCGTCGAGCACGACGATCTGGTCGGCGTGGCGGATCGTCGACAGCCGATGCGCGATGACGAGGACCGTACGGCCGGCGGCCAGCGTCGACAGCGCGCTCTGGATCAACGCCTCGGAGTAGGGGTCGGCATGCGCCGTCGCCTCGTCCAGGACGAGCACGGGAGTGTCGGCCAGCAGGGCGCGGGCGATGGACACACGTTGCGCCTCCCCGCCGGAGAAGGTGACCCCGGTGCCGACCTCGGTGGCGTAGCCGTGGGGCAACGCGGCGATCCTGTCGTGGATCTGGGCGGCACGCGCGGCCCGTTCGACCTCCTCGTCGGTGGCGGTGGGACGGCCGAGACGGATGTTGTCGGCGACGGAGGCACGCAGCAGCCGCACGTCCTGCAGGACGAAGCCGACATTTCGGTAAAGGCAGGCGGATGACATGTCGCGGACGTCGACGCCCCCGATGGTCACGGCCCCGGCCGTCACGTCCTGGAAACGGAGCAGCAGGGAGGCGAGGGTGGACTTCCCCGATCCGGAGGGTCCGACGAGCGCGGTGATCGTGCCCGGCTCGAGGTCGAGATCGACGCCGCTCAGCACGTCGGCGTGCCCGTCGTAGGAGAAGGAGACGCCGCGCATCGACACGCGGGACCCCCGCGGGGTGAGGGGCGTCTCGGTCCGCGGCAGGGCCGGCATGCCGAGCAGGGCGGAGATCCGGGCCGCCGCCGCCTGGCCGGCCCTGATCTGCTGGACCCGGGTGCCGACCACGCTCATCGGGGCGGCGACAGCAGGCCCCAGCAGCATGAACGGGACGAGGTCCGCGCCGGTCATCCACCCGTTGGTCACGAGCACAGTGCCGGCAGTGGCCGGCAGGAGCAGCACGAGCACCGGGGAGACGACGAGCAGGGCTCCGGTGGAGGTGACCAGGGTGGTCCGGACCCAGGTGGTGAAGAAGTCGGCGAAGCCGTCGGTCGCCGCGAGGAACCGGTCGTGGCCCCCGCGTCCCCGGCCGAAGGTCTTCAGCACCGCGATGCCGGTGACGTACTCGACCGCGGTCGAGGAGATCCGGCCGACGGCCGCGCCGTACTCGGCCATCTGGGCCGCCGCCCCGGACATCGCCCGGCCGAACAGGTGGGCGCCGAGGGCGAGCGGCACGATGCCGAGCAGCGCGAGGCGCCAGTCGACGGCGAACAGATACACCAGCGCCGCGGCGGGCGCGACGAGCAAGGCCGTCACGTCGAGCAGGGTGTGGGCGACGAGCGTGTGGAGTGCGCGGACGTCGTCCTGCGCGGCTTGCTTGATCTGACTCGCGCCTCCGGTGCTGATCCAGCCCAGCGGCAGGCCGCCGGCGTGGGCGGCCAGCCGCCGGCGGAGGGCGAGTTGCAGGTCGTTGTCGGCGATGTGGCTGACGAACGCCGCCGCCGAGCCCAGCACGAGGGCGGCGAGCCCGGAGACACAGGCCACGGTGACCAGGAACCACAGGTCGTCGGCCTGGGGACGGGAGTCGCCGGTGAGCCGGACGGCGATCCGCGCCACGGCCACGAAGGGAATCACTCCCGCCACCGCCGCGGCGGCCTGGAGGACGACGGCCGTCATGAGGCGGCCCCGGACCTGGCGGAGGAGGCCGCGCAACGGAGGCGGCGAGGTGTCGCCCGGCGCGGAGGGCCGGTGCACGACCGGAAGTGAGGGCTGATGTGGCGGCTGATGTGAGGGCTGATGTGAGGGCTTTCGCATCACTTGACGAGAACTCCGATCTCGGGAATGGCCTGCCCGGCCGCCTCGGTGACGCGGCGGCTGGTCATCCCGGCCTCACGGGCGAGACGGGCGACGTCGAAGGTGTGCCAGATGTAGTCGTCGGCGACCTCGCGTACGGTCCGGCCGTCCCGGAGCACCTTCCAGGTGGTGGTGAAGCGCATGGCGTCGCCGTGCGCGGGCTCGCCGCCGATCCACCACTCGTAGGTCTGGCGGCCGATGGTCTCCCGCAGGGACATCACGGGCGGGATGACACGCGGCGAGGACACGCCCATGAGCTCGACGACGATGAGGCCGCCGTCGGGCAGCCTCTCGGACAGCCGCCGCCACAGCGAGCCCCGCTCGGCGGGGGTGAGGTGCCCCGCCACCCCGAAGATCACAACCGCCGAGAGCCGATCGGGCAGTTCCAGGTCCTGCGCCGAGCCGTCGACGACGGTGACACGGCGGCGCAGGTCCGCATCGCGCGCGATCCGCGAGGTGAGCACGGCGCGCATGGTGGCGGACGGCTCGGCGGCGACGATGTCCGCCTCGGGCAGCGCGGAGGCGATGACCTCGGTGATCCGGCCGGTGCCGGCGCCGATCTCCAGCACGGGCCCGTGCGAGACGTCGACGTCGGCGAGCACCCGGGTGAGGGGCGGCCCGCTGCTGGCCGTGTGGCGGGTCGCGACCATCTCGTAGAACTCGGCGGACGGCGAGTAGTAGTCGATCATGATTACTCCTGGTCGTGGCCGGTGGTCAGGGGGTGCTCGGCCAGGTCTGACCGTTCGGTGCGAGCGACGGGTCCAGCCGGCGCAGGACCGACGCGACCACCTCTCGTCTCCGGCGGTTGAGGTAGAAGTGGTCCCCCGGGAACACGTGCGTCTCGGTGCCCGCGGTGGTCAGGTCCGCCCACCCTCCGGCCCGCTCGTTCACCGTCTCGAGCGGCAGCTCCGGGTCCGCGTCCCCGGTGAACACGTCGATCGGGCAGTGCAGCGGAGCGTGGCGCCCAGGACGGTAGGTCTCGATGAGGCGGTAGTCGCCCCGCACGCACGCGAGCACCACCGCGCGCAGACCGGGATCGGCCAGCACCTCCCCCGTGGTGCCGCCGAGCCGCTCGAGTTCCCTGCGGAGGGCCTCGTCCGGCTGCCGGTGGACCTCGCCCGTGGGCGCGGTCCCCGGAGCCGCGCGGCCCGAGGCGAACAGCCGGCGCGGCTCGGGAGCCCCCCGCCGGCGCAGCTCCAAGGCCAGCTCCCAGCCGACGGCCGAGCCCATGCTGTGGCCGAACAGCGCGTATGGGCGGTCGAGAACCGGCCGCAGGTCGTCGGCGATCCCCGCGACCAGATCCGCCATGTCGTCCACCATGGGGTCGTCGAAGCGGTCCTCCCGGCCCGGGTACTGAACGACGAGGAGCTCGACCTGCGGCGGAAGCAGTGCCGCCCACGGCCGGTAGGAGCCGGCGCCGCCTCCGGCGTGCGGAAGGCAGACCAGGTGCAGACGGGCGGCGGGGCGGGGGCTCCAGCACCGGAGCCATGGCCCGAGCCGCCCCGCGCCCGGTCGTGCGCCCCGGTCTTCCCGGGAGACCCACGCGTTCACCACGTCACCGGCATCCGTTCGACGCCGAACGTCGCCGACTCGTGCTTGAACTCGACCTCCTCGTACGGCACCGCCAGGCGGAGCGTCGGAATACGGCGGATCAGCGTCTCCAGGGCGACTTCCATCTCCAGCCTGGCCAGGTGCTGGCCGATGCACTGGTGCACCCCGTAGCCGAAGGCGACGTGGTGGTTGTCCGGGCGGTGGAAGTCGACGCGGCCGGGGTCGGGGAACCGCTCGGGGTCGTGGTTGGCCCCGGCGAGCAGGCCGATGACGCCGTCGTCGGCGGGGATGACGTGGCCGGAGATCTCGATGTCCTGGGCGGCGACCCGCAGCGGGATGGAGTCGGCGATCGACAGCACCCTCAGGAGCTCGTCGACGGCGGCCGGCATGAGGGAGGGATCGGCACGCAGTTCCCGCGCCAGCTCGGGGTGCCGGATGAGCAGCAGCGCGCTCAAGGCCAGCATGTTCGTGCTGGTCTCGCGCCCGGCGTTGATGGTGATGCCGACGGTGGACAGCAGCTCGTCCAGGGTGATGTCACCGGTCTGCAGGTGGTCGGCGACGAGCTTGGACAGCAGGTCGTCGCGGGGCTGTTCCCGGCGCTGCGCCACCAGGCCGGAGATCAGTGTGAACAGGCCGCCGAGCGCCTCCGCGACCTGCTCGGCGGTGCTGGCGCGGGAGCCGGAGACGCGGGTGACGTCGCGGAAGAACTCGAGGTTCTCCCTGGGGATGCCCAGCAGCTCGCAGATGACCGAGGTGGAGACGGCGTTGGCGTAGGCGGGCACGAAGTCGACGGGTCCCCCCGACGCGAGCATGGCGTCGATGAGGTCGTCCACGATGGCCTGGACGGCGGGCCGCATGGCGCGGGTCTTGCGCACGGTGAATTCGGGGAGCAGCATCCGGCGGTAGCGCGTGTGCTCCGGGGCGTCGGTGCGGATGAAGGGCCGCAGCCGCGCCCCGACCTCCTGTTCGCCCTCGCCGAGCGCGGGAAAGCCGGCGCGGCGGATGTCGGCGCTGATGCGGGGATCCGCCAGAAGTTCCCGCACGTCCTCGTAGCGGGAGACCACCCAGGCCTCGCGTCCCGTGGGCAGGGTGACCCGGGCGACGGGCTCCTCGGCGCGCAGGCGTGCGTAGTCCTCGGGCGGAGCGAAGGGGCAGCCCCGCCGCATGGGGAAGTCGCGGGGCCGGGCCGTACGGGGTGCGGAGTCCGCGTGGTCTCCCGCGCCGGAAGGACCGGAAGGGCCGGAAGGGATGGTCGTGCTCATGGGGTCGTCCTTTGTGTCCTAGACAGGCGGGAGGGTCATCGGGGGGTCGTGGCCGGCGCGCGGGTGAGCACCGCGAGCGGCGGCGCACCGGGCCGGGTGGACAGGGGTCGCGCGTGGAGCCCGGACTCGGCGGCGACCTGACCCAGCCCGAAGGGGATCCAGTGGTAGGAGTCGTGCACCTCGCGCAGGGGCCGTTCGTCGTGGTCCCGGTGGTCGTGGTCCCGGTGGTCGTGGTCCCGGTGGTCGTGGTCCCGGTGGTCGTGGTCCCGGTGGTCGTGGTCCCGGTGGTCGTGGTGGCGGTACACCCGCCAGGTGCTGTGCAGCCGCATCCTCGTGGCGCCGGCGTCGTCGGGTGCGCCCGAGAACCACCATTCGTAGCGGTGGTGTCCGGCCCTGGCGGTGGCCAGCCGGGTCTCGGGGAGGACCAGGGGGTGGTCCACTCCCATGAGTTCGACGACCACGACTCCGGAGGGGGACAGCCGGGGCAGGATCCGCTCCCAGAGCCGTCGGCGCTGATCGGCGTCCAGGTGGCCGAGCACGCCGCACAGCAGGACGGCGCCGATCCGGTCGGGGAGCTCCAGCTCGGGGGCCGCGTCCGCGCTGATCGTCACCCGGGAGCGCAGGTACGGGTCGCTGAAGACGCGGCTGGTGAGCACGGCTCTCATGGCGACGGCCGGCTCGCAGGCGAGGATCTCCACGCCGGGCAGGGCCCGGGCGACGGCCTCGGTGACCAGGCCGGTGCCGGCGCCGATGTCGACGACCGGCCCGTCCGACGGGTCCACGCCGGACAGCGCGTCCGCGACGGCCGCCGCGCTCGCGGTGGCGGTGTGCTCGGCGGCCACGAGGTCGAAGAACTCGGCGGACGGCGTGTAGGGGGCCGGCGTGTCGCCGTCCGCCGGCCGCGTCGATCCTGACGAGGCGGGTGCCCGGCCGCTCGGATCGCCGTCCGCCGGCCGCGTCGATCCTGACGAGGCGGGTGCCCGGCCGCTCGGCGGGGTATCGGGGAACAGCTCCCCGGCGGGAAGGGGGCGGGGCGCGGGCGGGCGGACGACGTCGGGCGGCCCGAGCCGCGCGGCCAGGTCCGACCAGATGCGGCACACCGCGAGGTCGTACTGCGCGGCGCCCAGCGCGTCCCGCCCTTCGGCCACCGCGTCCCTGAATCCGTCGAGGGCGCGGCCGATGGCCTGCGGCCACAGCTGCGCGAACACGTCGCGGAACGTCCCGGTATGCCCGATCACCGAGGTCGTGGTGAGGTCGAGGTGCCCGGCGTCGGGTGCGTCGAGCACGAACCGGTGGTCGGCGTCCCGTGCGACATGCAACCGGGGGCTCCACAGCAGGGGTCCGTGGGTGTCGGCGAGTGTGAGCACTCCTCCTTCGGTGCCGATGGAGACCCGATGCCAGTGCAGGGCGTGGTTGTCCCGGTCCGCCGGATCCATCTGGTGGTGCACGCGCAGCGTCACAGGCACGCCGCCGAGCGTGCCCTGCACGGTGCGGAACGGCTGCGGGCCGAGCCGGTCGGGTACGACCGGCGGGTCGGCGAACCCCCACGGCCGCAGCGAGCCGAGCGCCCGGCCGAGGATGTCCGTCATCGGCTGCATCAGGTGGACGGGGGTGGCGGCGTCCACGAACAGGGGCCGCTGCCTGCCGGCGAGCCTGCGGGCGGCCTCGGTGAACGCGCGCACCGGTTCCACGTGCGGGTAGTGCGTGTTGACGCGGTACTGCACCCCGTACCGGCGGGCGAGCTTCAGGCACGCCGTCATCTCGGCGAGATGGACGGGATGCTCCTGCAGGACGTGGATGCCGCGCCCGATCAGGGACATCGCCATCTCGGTGCCGGCTCCGCCCGAGATCGACGAGCCGACCACCACGCACGCGACGTCCACGTCGTCCGGCAGCTCGTCGACATGGGTGTAGTGCGGCACCCCGAGACGGCGTGCGTGGTCGCGGGAGGCGGCCGATCCGCGGCTGACGATCCCGGCGAGGACGTAGCCGGGATGGCGCAGGACGGCCTCGGCGTAGAAGCGGCCGAAGTTGGTGCCGCACACGACCGCTCGCAGGGCCCGGCTCACAGCACGCCCTCCTCGGCCAGGGCGCCGGCGCGTTCCCCCTGGAAGGCACCGGAGGACAGCTCGAACCGCTCGGCGACGCCGCCGCGGAGCCGGGCGACGACGGCCTCGGGGTCGAGCACGTCGGAGGCGAAGTGCACACCGGGTGGCACGATTCCGCGCGCCACCGCGTCCACCGCCAGCGCCCCCACGGCCGCCGTGAGCCGGTAACTGCTCCCGGTGCGCACGGTCAGGCGGCGCTGCGCCGGTCCGCCCGCCTCGGTCCCGGTCATGCGGAAGTCGAGCACGTAGAAGGGCGTGCGCCCGGCGAGGTCGAGATCGGCCGCGAGGATGAGCCGGTCGGCCAGCTCGTCGAGCCCCGCGCCCGCGGCCAGGCGGGCGGGCAGCAGGTTGAGCACGGCGTGGACCTGGGGGCCCGGGTGGACGTTGAACCAGTCGACCCGGGCCAGCCCGAGACGCGTGGCGAGGCGCTCGGTCTCGCCGCTGAGATACGGCTGTACGGCCACGCGGCCGGGAAAACCGCCGAGCACGGTGTCCTCGACGGCCCGCAGGGCCCGCGAGACCCGCCGGCCCCCGCGGATGGCCGCCAGCGCCTCACCGTAGGCGGCGCCGTGCGCGCCTCCGGCGGTGAGGGAGAGCATCAGGTCCACGGCCACGGTCGGGGAGCAGGGCTCCAGCCCGCCGCAGTAGGCGACCAGCCCGGACACGCTGTCGAAGCCCTGCCGGGCGAGCCATCGGGGCAGGATGGCCGACAATCCGGGCAGCGCCCCCGCGGACAGGACCACGGTCCTTCCGTCCCCGGCGGGGTCGCCCGCGGCGAGGAGGTCCTCCGCCGCGGGGTCGTCCCCGGCGACGTCGACGCAGTGCGCTCCGGCGGCCAGCGCCGCGGAGGCCACCGTGGCCCTCAGCCGGTAGGTCGGGCCCGCGCAGTTGAGCAGGACGTCGCATCCTTCGGCGAAGGCGGCCAGGCTCCGGGGGTCGTCCAGATCCGTCCGCACGATGTCGCACACGATGTCGCCGGCGGGGCCGTCGTGGTCGTTCACCTCCCGCAGCGCGTCCACGCGGCGGCCGCCGAGACGCAGCGTGGTGTGGCCGAGGTCCCGGAGCTCGCGCACGGCGGCCCGGCCCACCGCCCCGGAGGCGCCCAGCACCCCTACGACACGCTGCCCCGTCATCGGAGCACCGCCCCGCCGGTCAGCTCGCCGAGGATCTTCAGGATCGCGGGGGCGTGTTCGACCGACAGGCAGCTGAAGTGGTCGCCGCCGATGTCGACGATCTCCAGGTCGCCGAGCGTCAGCTCTTCCCAGTACTCGGTGACGGCGGCCTTGCTGCCGGGGAAGGGATAGGCCCCGTCGTGCCGGAGGAAGGTGATGTCGCCCGCGTACGGCTCGGCGTTGTAGCGGGTGATGGCGAAGACGCTCTGGCGGAAGGCGGAGAACAGCCGGGTCATGTGGTCCGGCTCGTAGTTCCCGGCGGACGCGGGCACCGCTTCGCACATCCGGGCGATGCGGGTGGCGCGCGGCACCTCGGCGAGAGCGCGGAACCGCTCGGCGACGTCGGAGAGCTCACCGGTGAGGGATGCGAGCCCGCCGTCGGGCAGGACACCGGGGCTGTCGGCGAGCACGGCGTCCGCGGCGGCGGCCACCCGGTACTGGTCGCCGGGGAAACCGAGGTCGGCCGGGTCGATGCCCATCATGACGGCGAACGCGTACTCCGACAGCAGCTCGTCGTCGAGGCGGAACCGGGGGCTGTGGCTGCTGATCACCGTCAGGGTCTCCACCTGCGCGCCCGACTCGGCCAGGTTGCGGGCGACCTCGGTCGCGATCAGGCCGCCGAGGCAGTAGCCGACGACGTGGAAGCGGCTGCCGCCGGACGCCTTGAGCGCGCGGGCGTAGCCGGCGGCGAGCCGCTCGATGAGCCCTTCGGGCGAGGCGGCCAGGTAGCCGTCGAGCTCGGGCACCTCCACACCCACGACGTTCGCGACGCCCGGGGAGCGGCGCCTGATCTCGGTGATCAGCGCCCGGTACGGCATGATCGTCCCGGTGCCCGCGTGGACCAGGACCGTGGTGGGTTCGTCGGCCGAGCGGGCGCCGTGCAGGTGGATGACGGGGTCGCGCGGTCCCTCGGACCCGGCGGCGGGGGATTCGCCGGTCAGGCCGCGCAGGAACGCGGCGAGCCCGGCCACCGTGGGCTGTCGCAGCATGTGGCGGAGCACGAGCTCCCACTCCAGATCGGCTGCCCGGGGGATCCGCTCCCGCAGCCGGCCGACCATGCGGGCGACGAGCAGGGAGTCGCCGCCCAGTGCGAAGAAGTCGTCGGTGCGGCCGACGTGCTCCGCCACGAGCAGCTCCGCCCACAGCTCGGCGAGCCTGCTCTCCAGCTCGTCCATCGGCCGGTCGCCGGCGGGCGGAGCGGCCTGAGTGGTGTCGCGGGGCAGCCAGGAGCGCAGCAGGGCCCGGTCGGTCTTGCCGTTGGCGGTGCGGGGAAGCGCGTCGACGATCTGCCACACCGAGGGGACCATGTACTCGGGCAACCGGGTCGACGCGCCGCGGGCGAGTTCTCCGGCGGTCGTGTGGACGCGGTCGGTCTTCATCCGGGCCAGGAACAGCTCCTGGCCCGTCGCGGCCAGCGGGTCGCCCGGCTCCGGGAGCGAGACGACGTCCGCGGCGCCGTGGCGGGCCAGCACATCCCTCCACTGCGAGGCGGTGAGGAAGGACTGGCCGGTGTGCTCGCGGAGGTCCATCCAGGTGCGCCCGGCGACCTCCAGGAACTCCATGGACACCAGCAGCGGCGCGTGGTCGTCCTTGGTGTTCTCGACGAACACCAGATGCCCTCCGGGCACCAGCAGCTCACGCAGCCGCGACATCGCCGTCTCGGCGTCGGATGCCGCGTGCAGGGTGTTGGCGCACACCACGACGTCGAAGGAGTTCGGCGCGAATCCCTGTTCGCGGATGTCCTCGTCGACGTCGAAGCGTTCGTAGCGCACCCAGGGGTGGTCGGCGAACCGTTCCCGGGCCTCGCCGAGGAAGAACGCCGAGGAGTCGGTGAACAGGTAGTCGACGCCGAACTCCGCGAGGGCGGGCACGAGCTCGCCGGTCGTGCCGCCGACGCCGCCGCCCACCTCCAGGACGCGCAGCCGCTCCTCCCCCGCGTGGCCTGCGGCGATCTCCCGGACGGCGGCCACGACGGCCCGGTTGAGGTGCCTGATGGCCAGGTTGTCGCGGTAGGCCGCGTCGGCCGCGTCCGTGCCCGCGCCGGGGAACAGCAGCGTGCGGATGTCGACGTCGCCGGCCACCAGCTCGGCCAGCCGATCGGCGCAGGTCCGCATCACGTCGAGCAGCTCGGTGCTCCAGCCCACCTCGCGTTCCAGGTCGGCCGCCCGCCGCCAGGCCTCGTCCAGCTCCTCCGCCGAGGCGGCGCGTGACAGGCCGAAGGTGCCGGCGTCGAACGTCAGGCGGTCCCGGGCGGCGAGCACGCGCAGCCAGCGGCGCACGATGTGCCGGTGGCGGGGGGTGGCGCGCAGAGCCGCACACACCTCGTCGCCCGTGTGCGCGGCGCCGCCGGCGAACAGCCCGGCCCCGGTGAGCACCCGGGTCATCACCGACAGCGCCACCTCGTCGAGCGCGTCGAGGAAGGCGGCGAGTCGTTCGGCGTCGACCTCCGCGGAGGCGCGCCGTACGGCGTCGGCCGCGGCCTCGTGAACGCGGGCGGCGGCCCGGGATCCGGAGCGGCCGGGCTCGCGGCGTGCGGTCTCGACGAACGCCGCCAGGCGGCGTCCACCGGCGGCCGAGTCGTCGACGACGACCGCCCCGGCGGCGACCGCCGGGTGCGCCTGCACGGCCGCCTCCACCTCGGCCAGCTCGATCCGGTAGCCGCGGATCTTCACCTGGGCGTCCTCGCGGCCCAGGAACTCGATGGTCCCGTCCGGAAGGTAACGTCCCAGGTCGCCGGTGCGGTAGATCCGCGCGCCGTCGGCCGGGTCGGTGACGAAGCGCTCGGCCGTACGGGCGTCGTCGTTGAGGTAGCCCATGGCCACACCGGCGCCGCCGATGTACAGCTCCCCGGTGACCCAGTCGGGCCGGGGCCGCATGGCGTGGTCGAGCACCGCGAAGTACTGGTTCGTCAGGGGGGTGCCGTACGGGATGCTGGGCCTGGCGGTGTCCACCTCGCCGATCGGGTGGGCGATCGACCAGATGGAGCCTTCGGTGGCCCCTCCGAGGGAGACGACCCGCAGGCCGGGCAGGAGCGCGCGCGCCTCGTCGGGCAGGGTCACCGGGATCCAGTCTCCCGACAGCATGGCCAGGCGCAGCGTCCGGCCGTCGCCCGGGGGCTCGGAGCGCAGCCAGTCGCAGAGCATCTGCATCTGGCCGGGGACCGAGTTCCATACCGTGACGCCCCGGTCGCGAATGAGCTCCGCCCAGTGGGACGGGTCGCCGCGGCGTGCCGCGCCGGGCAGCACGAGGACGCCCCCGGCCGACAGCGGGCCGAAGATGTCGTAGACCGACAGGTCGAAGCCGAGACCGGCGATGCCGAGCACGCGGTCTGCGGCGGTGACGCCGTAGCGGCGGTTGATGTCCTCCACGGTGTTCAGCGCGGCCCGGTGACTGATCATCACCCCCTTCGGCGTGCCCGTGGAGCCGGAGGTGTAGATGACGTAGGCGAGGTCGTCGGGTGCCACGCGGCGTACGGGCGCCGTGTCGGACAGGGCGCCTTCCGGCAGCCCGTCCACGACGACGGCCGACAGGCCGTCGGGCAGGTCGCCGAGCTCGGCCAGCCACGACTGGGTGAGCACGATCCGCACGGCGGCGTCGGCGAGGATGGTGTCGCGGCGGGCCGCGGGCTGCGCGGTGTCGACGGGCAGGTAGGCGCCGCCCGCCAGCAGGGTGCCGAGCACGGCGACGATCTGTTCCCAGCCCTTGTCCATCCACACGGCCACCGGTTCGGCGGGGCGCAGGCCCGCCGCGGCCAGCTGGTCCGCGACCACCGCCGCCCGCCCGAGGAGCTGGCCGTAGGTCAGCGTGCGGTCCGGCGTCTCCACCGCGGTCGCGCCGGGGGCGGCCACCGCCCGGGCGAGGAAGGCCTCGTGGAGCAGCGCGTCCGGCAGCGGACCGCCGGTGGCGTTCACCTCGGCCCGCCGGGCGACCTGGGCCGGGGGCAGCTCGACGCGGGCCGGGGCGTGCCACGCGGCGGCCGCCTCGCCGCCTTCGGCGGCCAGGAGCTCCACCAGGGCGGCGTAGCTCCCGAACATGTCGTCCGCGAGACCGGCGGGCAGGACGCCGTCGCGGACGTCCCAGGACAGGACGAGGGCGTCGCCCCGCTCCATGACCTGGCAGTCCAGCCACACCTGGGGGGTCTGGGTGACCGCGTAGGAGACCTCCGGCGGCTTCCCGGCCGGTTCGGCCGCCCCGAGGGCACTGGTGAACACGACCGGCATCAGCACCGGCGCACCGGCCCGGCGGGACAGCTCGGCCAGCACCTCGGACCCGGTGAACAGGGTGTGCTCCAGGTCTTCGAGCAGGCGGGCGCCGACGGCCCGCACCCGCTCGGCGAAGGCGACGGGCTCGGTCAGGTCCACTTCGAGCAGTTCGAGCGTGGTGAAGTCGCCGACGAGCCGGTCGATGTCCTCGTGCAGCGGCGGGCGGTCGACCGTCGGCACGTTGAGGGTGAACCGGGTGCCTCGCGACCACCGGCCGACGACTTCGGCGTACGCGGTGAGGAGCACCGCCGGCAGGGTCAGGCCGTGCTCGGCGGCGCGCCGGATCAGGCGTTCCCGGGCGGCCGCGGGCAGCTGCCGTTCCAGGCGGCGGAACCGGACAGTGCCGTCCGCAGGCCGGTCGGCGGCCCAGGGCTCGGCGAGCGGCAGTTCCGGAGCGGCCGGGAGAGACTCCAGCCGTCCGGTCCAGTACTCCCGGTCCCGGGCGTACGCGGGGGTGTCGGCGAGGGCCCGCCGGGCGAGCACCACGTCGCGGAAGGTCACGGCGAGCGGCGCCGGCTCGCCGGCGCTCCCCTCGTACAGGGCGTGGAACTCGGCGAGGAGGATCCGCACACTGGCGTGGTCGACGGCGAGCATGTCGAACGACAGGTGCAGGACCGCCCCGTCGGGCCCGCGCGTGACGTGGACGTCGAACAGCGGCCACCGGTCGGCCGGGCTCCGGCGCGTCGACATCCTGGCACGGGTCTGCCTGCGGGCCGCCTCGGCCTGCACGGCGCCGGCCGTGTGCGTGGTGGTGACGACCAGGTCGGGCACCTCGGGCAGGACCCGCTGGTAGCCGTCGGTGTGGACGACCGCGCGCAGCATGTCGTGTCGTGCGATGAGGCTCCGCCAGACCGCGGCGACCCGCTCCTCGTCGAGTTCGGGGTAATCCAGCTCGACGTAGGCGTGGCAGGCGACGCCGCCGTACGCGTAGGCGTCGGCCCGGCCGATCAGGTAGGCGGCCTGGACGCCGGTCAGGGGGAAGGGGTCGTGGCGCGCCGCCTCGTCGTGGCGAAGCGTGGCGGCTTCCTCCGTCTCGGCCAGGTGGCGGAGGATCGCGTCCTTGTGCGAGCGCAGCTCCGCGCGCCGTTCCTCCGTCAGGTAACCCTTCGGCGCACGGAACCGCAGTCGGCCGTCCTGCGCCCACAGGTCGACGCCGTCACGTGCGTACCGGGCCAGCAGCTCGGTGATGGTCACAGCTCCCCGCTTTCGGTCTCGGCCGCGCCGGCGGCCACGGTCTTGGTGATCTCGGCGCCCAGGGCGGCGATGGTCGGTGCCGCGAGGAACCTGCGGATCGGGACGCCGGCTCCGAACCGCCGTTCCACCGCGGCGAGAAGGCGGATCGCGGACAGGCTGTCCCCGCCGATGGTGAAGAAGTTGGCGTTCCGGTCGCGTGCCGCGCCGGGCAGCCGGGCCTCCCACAGCTCGGCCAGAACGGTTTCGACCTCTCCTTGGGGTGGTTCGGCACCGGTGGACCGCGTCTCCTGCACGGCCAGGGCGGTCAGGGCGTTGCGGTCGACCTTGCCGTTGGCCGTCAGCGGCAGGGCGGACAGCGTCAGCACCTGGGAAGGGACGGCGTAGGCGGGCAGGTGCTCGCCGAACCAGGCGTGCAGCCGGTCGGCGAGGGCGGCTGAGCCGTGCCGGTCCTGAGCACCGTCCGCGTCGTCGCGGACGACGGCGAAGGCGACCATCCTCCGGGCGGTGCGCTCCCCCACGGCCACCACGGCGGCACGCGAGACGTCCGGGTGGGCTTCGGCGACCGCCTCGACCTCGCCGGCCTCGATCCGATGCCCGGCGATCTTCAGCTGGGTGTCCATCCGGCCGAGGAACTCGATGAGCCCGTCCGGGCGATAACGGCCGAGGTCTCCCGTGCGATACCAGCGCTCCCCGTCCCGCACGACGAACTTCTCCGCCGTTCGCCGTGGGTCGCCCTGATATCCGTCGGCGAGCCCGGCGCCGCCGATCCAGAGTTCCCCTGCCGTCCAGTCGGGGCAGTCGCGGCCGCCCCCGTCGACGACCCGGTAACGCTGCCCTGTCAGCGGGCGCCCGTACGGGATGGACGCCCAGCTCGGGTCCACCTCCTCCACGGTGAAGGTGTTGGACCAGATGGACGCCTCGGTCGCGCCTCCCATCGCGACGAACCGGCACCGGGGTGCCCGCTCGCGCAGCCTCCCCGGCAGGTCGAGGCCGATCCAGTCGCCGGAGATCAGCGCGACCCGCAGGCCGAGCAGCGCCTCGGTGGGGGCGTGCTCCTCGGCCTCCAGGAGGAGGTCGAGGAGCGCCGGCACCGTGTTCCATACCGTTACGCCATGCCGGCGCGCGAGGTCGGGCCACTTCGCGGGTTCGCGCCGCAGGTCGTCGCCGGGGATCAGCAGGGAGCCGCCCGCCGACAGCAGGCCGAACACGTCGTAGACCGACAGGTCGAAGTCGAGCGCGGACAGCGCGAACACCCGGTCGGCGGGGCCGACGGCGTGGCGCGCGTTGACGTCGAAGACGGTGTTCCAGGCGGCGGCGTGCGTGATCCGCACTCCCTTGGGCTCGCCGGTCGAGCCGGACGTGAAGATCACGTAGGCGATCGCGCCGACCGGCGGTCGCACGGGCCCGTCCAGGGGACGATGCTCCAGTGCCTCCCCCAGGGAGAGCACCCGGTGCCCGGCGGTCCGCGACGCGGCTTCCCCGGCCGAGGCCGGCCCGATCGTGAGGCGGATCCCCGCGGCGGCCCGCATCCTGTCGCGCCGCTCCGCGGGCTGGTCGAGGCCGATCGGGACGTAGGCCGCTCCGGCCGCGAGGACGCCCAGCACCGCCATGACCTGGCCGGGCCCCTTGGGGAGGGCGACGGCGACGAGGTCGCCGTCGCGCACGCCGTGCGAGCGGAGGGCGGCGGCGACGCGCAGCGCGCCGTCCGCGAGCGCGCCGTACGACGTCGTGGCGCCGTCGGCGGTGACCAGGGCGACCCGTGTCGGCTTCGCGGTCGCGTGCGCGAAGAAGGCCTCGTGGAGCAGCCGCGGCGGGATGGGCCGGCCCTGCCCTTCCAGAGCCGCCGCGGCGCGCCGTTCCCGCTGGGACGCGGGGAGCAGGTCGGGAAGGGCCGCCGCCCAGTCGCCGTCGGCCAGATGGTGGAGCAGCCGCGTGTGGGCGGCGAACATGGCGTCCAGCACGCCCTCGCTGAACAGCTCCTCGACGGCGTCCCACGTGACGACCAGCTCGCCGCACTCCTCGGTGACCTGGTTGTCCAGGCAGACCTGGGGCGACTGGGAGATTCCCCACACCTTCGCCGGGAAGCCCTTGGCGGGGTCGGCGAGTGCCGCGTCGCCGACGCCGAGCGCGCTGGTGAACACCACCGGCGCGGCGGCGTCCACGGTGCCCGCGCGGCGGGCGAACTCCCGCAGCAGCCACGCGATCGGCACGTCCTGGTGGTCCAGGTCCTCGGCCTGCCGCCGCTGGAGGGCGGAGGCCGCCGCCGGCCAGCCGCCCTCGTCCCGGTGGTAGGCGGCCAGCGACAGGGACGTGAAGTCGCCGAGCACGCGGTGGACGTGCGGATGCACGTCGCGGCGGTTGAACAGCGTGAGGGTGACGGTGACCGCCTCGGAGCCGCTCCAGGTCGCGAGGACCTCCCCGTACGCCGCGAGCAGGACGGTGGAGGGGGTCAGGCCATGCCGCGCCGCCCGATCCCTGATGCGCCGCCAGCGCGCCGCGTCGAGACGCAGCTGCCTGCGGGTGAACCGGGGCGGTCCCATCGCCGTGCCTCCCATCGCCGTCCCGGGGCCGCCGTGCGCCGGATCCCGGCTGAACGGCAGCGCGGGAGCGGGCGGCAGCTCCTCCAGTCGTCTCTCCCAGTGGGATCGGGCCCGCTCCACGGACGCGGGATCGACCGGGAGCTGGGTGAGGTAGTCGCGGAACGACAGGTCGACGGGGGGCAGCTCGGCGCCGGGATCGGCGTAGAGCGCGTTGAGCTCGGCGTAGAGGTTCGTGATGGACAGTGCGTCCAGCACGAGGTAGTCGAGGCCGACGGCGACGCGCGTGCGGACCTCCCCCTCGGGGCCGGGGTATCGGACGGCGGCGACGTCGAACAGCGGCCATCGCGCCGGATCGCGCACTTGATGGGACATGCGCTCGCGCAGCGCGGCGAGGGCGCGGGCGGCTCCGGACGCGTCCGCTTCCTCGCACTCGATCACGAACGGAGGCACGGTCTCCAGCACGGTCTGCATGCCGTCCTCGATGACGGCGCGCAGCATGTCGTGGCGTGCGACGAGGGTTCGCCAGGCCCGGCCGAGCCGATCCAGATCGACGTCCGCGCCGTCGAACTCGCTGTAGTGCCAGGTCCCCACACCACCGAGGGCGAACCCGGGGTCACGTCCCGTGTGATAGGCGGCCTGCACGTCGGTGAGCGGGAACGGATCATGGGCGTGACGGGGATCGGGCGTGATGACCGCCCGCGCGGCGTCGTCGGGCTCGTGCCCGTCCCGCAGGTGCGCGCAGAACTCGCGGAGAACCGGGTTGGCGAACAGCGTGGCCACGCGGGCCCCCGCGAAACCGGCGACGCGCAGGCGGCCGATCATGCGGGTGGCGACCAGCGAGTCGCCGCCGAGGGCGAAGAAGCTGTCGCCGCGCCCCACCTGCGGGACGTCCAGGAGCTCGCGCCACACCTCGGCGACCGCGGCCTCCACCGGTCCGGCCGGCTCCTCCGAGGGTGCGGGGTGTTCCCGGGCGGCGGCGTCCAGGGCCCGCTGCGCGGCCGCGCGATCGAGCTTGCCGTTGCCGGTGAGCGGCATCGTGTCCAGCACCAGGATGCGATCGGGCAGCATGTGGGCGGGCAGCCGTTCCGCCGCCCGGTCTCGCAGCGCGCCGGGGTCCAGCGTGACACCGTGCACCGGCGACACCGCGACGGCGAGACGGCGGGCGGGCGTTTCCACCACGGCGGCCACCGCGTGCAGCACGCCGGGGTGTCCCTCGATCGCCGACTCGACCTCGCCGAGCTCGATGCGGTGCCCGCCGATCTTCACCTGGTGGTCCGCGCGGCCGAGGAACTCCAGCACGCCGTCGGGCCGGTAACGGGCCAGGTCGCCCGTGCGGTACCAGCGTTCGCCGTCGTGCTCGACGAACCGGTCCGCGGTGCGCTCCGGATCGCCCCGGTAGCCGGTGGCGACGCCGGGACCGCCGAACCACAGCTCCCCCGGCACGTGGTCGGGACAGTCCCGGCCGCGTCCGTCCACGACGCGGGCCCGCATGTTGCGCAACGGCACGCCGTACGGGATGGACCGCCACGAGGGGTCGACCCGCGTGACTTCGAAGACCGTCGAGTGCACGGCCGCCTCGGTCACCCCCCCGAGCGCCACGAACCGGCAGCCGGGGACGAGCGCCCGCAGGCGGGCCGGCTGGTCGAGCCCGACCCAGTCGCCGCCGAGCAGGACCAGGCGCGGCGTGTCGCCCAGCCCGGAGCCGGCGGCGGCCGTCATCAGCAGGTCCAGGAGCGCGGGCACGCACTGGATGACGGTGACGCCGTGCTCACGGACAAGGTGCGCCCAGTGATGGGCGTCGCGCCGGTGTTCCTGGCCGACGGCGACCACCCGCCCGCCGGCCGACAGCGGGGCGAAGATGTCGTACGTCGCCAGGTCGAAGTCGAGGGCCGAGATCGCGAGCGTGCTGTCGCCGGGACCGACGCCGAACTGGGCGCCCATCGCCTCGATGGTGTTGACGATGGCACGGTGCGGGACCAGCACCCCCTTGGGCGTGCCGGTCGACCCCGAGGTGAACAGCAGGTAGGCGGGGCTGTCCGGTCCGGGATGCGCGACGGCCGCGGGCGCCTCGGCCTCCGCGTCGGCCAGCCGGACGGCGGTGAGCCCGGGCACATCCGCCGACAGGTGCGCGTGGGCGTCGTCGGTGATGACGACGGACGCGCCGGCCACCTCGTGGATGCGGGCGCGGCGGACGGCCGGCTGCTCGACGCCGACGGGTGCGTAGGCGGCGCCCGCGGCAAGGACGCCGAGGACGGCGGTGACCTGGTCGGCCCCCTTGGGAAGGGTGACCGTCACGATGTCGCCCTCCCGCACACCGTGGCGGCGCAACAGGGCGGCCAGCTTGCGCGCCGAGGAGGCCAGCTCGCCGTAGGTCACCGCGGATCCGTCCTCCCGTACGACGGCGGTCGCGCCCGGCTGCTCGTCGGCCAGCCGGAAGAACGGGATGTGCACGGCGTGGCCGGGCGGCGGAGCCGGGGGCAGCGCGGCGGCGGCGCGGACCGTCGGCAGGCCGGCGGCCGGCATCGGTTCGACCGGCCGCAGCCAGGCCTCGTCGGTGGTGACGAGGCCGGTGACCAGGCGGCGGTAGGCGTCGAAGGCGGCGTCCGGCACGCCGGGCGCGAGGACGCCGTCGCGGACGTCCCAGTTGAGCAGGAGGCCGCCGTCGAGCTCGGTCACCTGGGCGTCGAGGAACACCTGAGGTCCCTGGGAGATGATCCAGACAGGGCGGCCGAAGCTCGCCTGCACATCGGATGCGAAGATCTCGCCCAGGCCGATGGCGCTGGTGTAGACGACGGGCGCGAGCACCGGGCCGCCCTCGGCGCGGGCCAGGTCGCGCAGCACCTCGACGCCGCCGTACGCGCCGTGGGAGACCGCCTCGCGCAGGCCGTCCTGGAGCCGCCGGGCCTGCTCGGCGAAGGGCAGCGCGGCACGCATGTCGGCGTCGAGCAGGATGGAGCTGCTGAAGTCGCCGACGAGCCCGGCCACGTCGGGTGTGAACATCTCCCGGTCGAACAGCGGGAGGTTGAGCAGGAAGCGCTGGCTGTCGCTCCAGGCGGCGATGACCTCGGCGAACGCGGTGGCCAGCACCGCGGCCGGGGTGATGCCCCGCGCCCGCGCACGGGCGTGGAGCGCGGCCTTGGCGTCGGGGCCGAGCCAGTGGTGCAGCCGCCGCGAGTGGGTGAGCGCGGAGTCGGCGGCCGACACCGGCCGCAGCGGGTCGACGGTCGTCGGCAGCCGGGGCGCCCGCGGCAGCTCGGGAAGCCGGTCCCGCCACCATCGGGCGGCGCGCTCGCGTTCCGCGCTCCGGCTCCTGGAGCGTTCGGCGAGGTATCGGCGGTAGTCGAGGGTCAGGGCGGGCAGCGGCTCGCCGGGACGCTCGTAGAGCCGGCGCAGGTCCGCGAGCAGGACGCGCAGGCTCATGGCGTCCCCGGCCATCATGTCCAGGTCCAGTTGGAGCCGGGTGCGCCCGCCGGGCAGCAGGCACAGGGAGACCTGGAACACCTGCCCGGCGGCGATGTCGAGCCGCCGGTGGGTGTGCTGCTCGCGCAGCCGTTCCAGCGTCCGCGCCACGTCGTCCGGTGCGTGATCCCGCAGGTCGTGCACGATGAGGCCGCCCGCGGCGTCGCCGACGCGCTGACGGCCGTCGTCGTCGAACCGGGCCCGCAGCATGCCGTGGCGTTCGGTCAGGGCCCGCAGGGCGACGCCGAGCCGTTCGGGGTCGACCCCCGTGCCGTCGAGTTCGACGTAGAAGTGAGCGGCGACCCCGCCGAGGGGCTGACCGTCCTGCCGGCCGATCCAGTACGCGTGCTGCATGGTGGCCAGCGGGAACGGCGTGTTCTCGTCGTCCTCGTGGGCCGGCTCGGCAGCGAGTGGTGGAGCGGGTGACTCCCGCCGCTGCGTTTCCCGCCCCAGCAGGGCCGCCCAGGCGCTGAGCGTCGGTTCCTCGGCCAGGTCCTGGAAGGTGACGGCGCTGCCCCGGCGGCGCCAGGCGCCGACGAGCCCCATCAGAGTGAGGGAGTCGAGACCCATCTCGAAGAGGTCGCGCTCCTCGCCGATCTCGTCCGCGGGCAGTTTCAGCGCGTGGGCCACCGTGGCGCGCAGGTCGTCCAGCGCGGGCGTTCCGGTGGGTGGTGGCGAATCGGGATGGTCCGGCGCGTGCTCGATGACGGACTGCTCGTCACTCACGGATGAATACCCCTCGGGTCGTGCTCTGGGTTTCGCGCGGTTCTCGCCGATGCGGCCATCCGAGGCGGACATCCAGCGCGATGGTATGAAAATGGTTATCATTTCCATCAGCCCCGATCTTAGACACAGAACCCGGGCACGCGCTACCGCCGATCGGAACCCGAGAAGGGATCACCATGACGACGACCCACCCGGCCTGGCCCGACGCCTTCGCGGAGCGCTATCGCGCCGCGGGCCACTGGAGCGGCCGGACATTCGGCGACCTGCTGCGCACGTGGGGCGCGGAGCGCCCGACGAGGACCGCCCTCGTGGACGGTGACCGCCGCTGGACCTATGCCGGCCTGGATGCCGACGTGGACCGGCTGACGCGGGGACTGCGACGGCTCGGGCTGCGCCGGGGCGATCGGGTGGTCGTCCAGCTTCCCAACCGCGCGGAGTTCGTCCTGCTCTGGTTCGCCCTCCAGCGGCTCGGCGCGGTGCCGGTGCACGCCATGCCCGGGCATCGCCGCACCGAGATCGGCCATCTGGTGCACGTCTCCGGCGCCTCGGCCTGCGTCATCCCCGACAGGCACGCCCGCTTCGACCACCGCGAGATGCTCCTGGAGCTGCTCGCCGGGCAGTCTGGCGGCGGCCCGCTCCGGCACGTGATCGTGGTCGGCGATCCCGGGCGTCACCGGCAGTTCACCGGCTTCGACGAGCTCCTGGACGAAACCCGGGACGGTCTCGCCATCTCGCCCGATCGGCCGGAAAGCGGGCCCGCCTCGGGTGACCTGGCCCTGCTCCTGCACTCCGGGGGCACCACGGGCCTGCCCAAGCTCATCCCGCGCACGCACGACGACTACGCCTACAACGCCCGTGCCGCGGCCGAGATCTGCGGTCTCGGCGACGACTCGGTCTATCTCGCGGTGCTTCCGATCGCCTTCAACTTCACCCTGGCCTGCCCGGGCGTGCTCGGCACGCTCACCGCCGGAGGCACCGTCGTGGTGTCGCCCGACCCGAGCCCGCAGACCGCCTTCGCCCTCGTCGAGCGTGAGGGCGTGACCATCACCTCGCTCACGCCACCCCTGGTCCCGCACTGGATGAACGAGGCCGCGTCCGGCGACGCCGACCTGAGCAGCCTCAAGGTGCTCCAGGTCGGTGGAGCGCGGCTCCCCGACGACGTCGCACGTGCGCTCGGTCCCGCGCTCGGCGTGACGGTCCAGCAGGTCTTCGGCATGGCCGAGGGCCTCATCAACCTCACCCGGCTGGACGACTCCGAGGACCTCCTCTGCACCACCCAGGGCCGCCCGATCTCCCCCGACGACGAGATCCTCGTGGTCGACTCCGAGGGCATGCCGGTGCCGGACGGCGTCGCCGGCGAGTTGCTCACCCGTGGCCCGTACACCCCGCGTGGTTACTACCGAGCGGATGAGCACAACCGCGTCTCCTTCACCGAGGACGGCTTCTACCGCACCGGAGACGTCGTACGACGGCTCCCCTCGGGGCATCTCGTCGTCGTCGGCCGGGTCAAGGACCAGATCAACCGCGGCGGCGAGAAGATCGCGGCGGCCGAAGTGGAAGAGCATCTGCTCGCGCACCCGGCGGTCACGGCCGCGGCCCTGGTGGGCGCTCCGGACGAGCGGTGGGGTGAGCGGTCCGTGGCGTTCCTGGTCTGCGCGGGAGATGTTCCCGGTTCGCGTGAGCTCGCCGCCTTCCTCAAGGAGCGGGGGCTGGCGAGCTACAAGAGTCCCGACCAGGTGGTGGAGGTCGCGGCCATGCCGCTGACTCCCGTCGGCAAGGTCGACAAGACGGCCCTCGCCGAGATGCTCCGTCCGGTGTGAGGTACGCCCAGGGGCCGGGAGGAGCCGATCACCGCGCACCTCCCGGCCCCCGTATTCAGGGCACGCCCGCTTCGACGATGCGGCCGCCGTCGAGCGCGACGACCTGGTCGGCGTACCGCGCCGCCGCGGCCGGGTCGTGCGTCACCAGCAGCACGGTCAGACCCAGCGTCCGGCGCAGCGTGGTCAGGAGGTCGAGGACCCCGTCGCCGATCTCCCGGTCCAGCGCCGAGGTGATCTCGTCGCAGACGAGCACCCGCGGTGCGGCCGCCAGCGCGCGTGCCAGGTTCACCCGCTGCCGCTCGCCTCCGGACAGCTCCCCCGGCCGCCGCGTGAGGAAACCCGGAGCCAGGCCGACGAGCCCGAGCGTTCGCTCCGCCTCGGCGGCAGCGTCCCGCGCGGGCATGCCGCGCAGGCCCCGCAGGGGCCTGAGCAGAGCCGTCCGCACGGTTTCACGCGGGTTCAGCGCACCGGCGGAATCCTGGGCCACCAACTGCACCGCCCGTCCGCGGGCCGGGGGGTGCGGCGTCTGCGCCTCCCTCCAGGAGACGGTGCCGCCTGCGATCGGGTGCAGCCCGGCCAGGCAGCGCGCCAGCGTGGACTTGCCGGAGCCGGACGGCCCGACCAGCGCGGTGCACGTGCCACTGGGGACGGTCAGCGACACGTCATGGAGGACCGTGGTGCGGCCGTGCCGCGCGGACAGGCCGCGCACCTCCAGCCCGCCGCCGGTTCCGGCCGCGGCCGCCCTGCGGGTCGCGGCGCGCGCGTGGTCCGCCGGCGGAGTGACGCGTGCGGTGAGCACCTCCCTCGGCGGCCCGGACGCGACGACCCGTCCGTCGTGCAGCAGGACCACCTGGTCGGCCAGGTCCGCCACCAGGCCGGGATCGTGGCTTATCAGCACCATCGCGCGGTCGGTGTGCCGCAGCGAGGCCGCCACGAGTTCACGCATCTGCCGGGCCAGCGGGACGTCCAGTCCGCTGGTCGGCTCGTCCAGCACCAGGAGCCGCGGCATGCCCGCGAGGGCGGCGGCGAGGGCCACCCGCTGCGCCTGCCCGCCGGAGACCTGATGGGGACGGCGTCGTAGGAACGCCCGGTCGGCCGGCAGCCGCACCGATGCCAGGAGCCGGCGAACCTGCCCGGTGACGTCCGTCGTCCCCGGGGAGCGCGCGCGGACCGCCTCCGCCACCTGGGTGCCGATCCGCAGGGCGGGATTGAGCGAGGCCGCCGGGTCCTGCCCCATGTACGACACCACCCGGCCGCGCAACCGGCGCAGCGCCCGCGAGTCGAACGGATCGAGCCCCGCCACCCGCACCGTGCCGGATCGGCGCTCCAGACCCGGCCGGATGCGGCCGAGCAGACTCAGCGCGAGGCTGCTCTTGCCGGAGCCGGACCGCCCCACCACGCCCAGGACCCGTCCGGGAGCCAGGGCGAGCGTCACCTCCCGGAGCACGGGCGGGCCGCCTCCGGCCGGGCCGAGCGTCAGTCCCGCCACGTGCACGAGGTCTCCGCTGTTCCCGCTCACGAGTGGCCGCACGTTCTTGCTCACGGGCGTCCGCATGTCCCCGCTCACGGGCGGCCGCCTGATGCGATGCCGGCGAACCAGTCGGCGAGCAGGCCGACGCAGACCGACAGCAGCACGAGGAGCAGCGTCGGCGCGAGGAGGGGCGTGACGGACAGGGAGGCGCCGGAGAGGTTCTCGCTGACCATGCGCCCCCAGTTCGCGGCGGGCGCCCCGCGGCCGAGGCCGAGGAAGCCGGCCGTCGCCGTGAGGTGGAGGGCCGCGACCAGGCGCAGCGCCGCGTCCGCGAGGGCCGGCCCGGCGATGTTGGGCAGGATGTCGTGGAGCAGCACGGTCCACCTGCCGTCCCCGCGGGCAAGCGCGGCTTCGGCGTAACCGGTGGTCGCGATCCGGCGGGTCGCCGCGCCCAGCACCCGGACCGAGAACGGGGCGGTGGCGAGCGCGACGGCGGCCACCACGGTCACGTCGCTGCCGGGGAAGCCGGCGGCGAGCACGAGGATGAGGAGCAACGCGGGAAGCACCGCCAGCACGTCCACGAGCCGCGCCACCACCTCGCCGGTGCGGCGTGACACGAGCCCGGCCAGCACGCCCGCCGTCATTCCCATGGCTGTCGCCACGACGGTCGCCCCGATCGCGGTGAGGATGAGCGCCCGACCTCCCCACAGCACGCGGCTCAGCACGTCACGCCCGAGAAAGTCGGTGCCCAGGGGGTGGCCGCCGTCCGGCCCCTGAAAGGGCAGGCCCAGCCGCTCGGCCGGGTCGTACGGCGCGATCAGGGGTCCGAACAGGGCGATCGCGACCACCGTGATCGTCCCCGCCGCGGCCGGCAGCGGCAGGCGCCGACCTGTCCGCGCCGGCGGGCTGCCGGCCCGCGCCTGTGCCTCCGCAGTGGCCGTCACCGCCGCTCTCCCCGCATCGGATCGAGCAGCCGCCCGCAGACGTCCCCGAGCAGCAGGATCAGCAACATCATCGCGGCCGACGCCATGGCGATGCCCTGCACCATGGGGATGTCCCGAGCGGCGACGGCCTGTTGGAGCTCCCTGCCGATTCCGGGATAGTCGAAGACCCTCTCCACGACCACCGCGCCGCCAACCAGCGCGCCGACGGCGAGCGTGAGTGCCTGTACGGCGGGGCCGGCGGCGTTGGGCAGGACATGGCGCAGCGCCAGGCGGAGGCCGCGCACCCCGTTGAGCCGGGCCGCCTCCACATAGGGGGACGCGACGACGTCCGCCACCGACGCGCGAATCAGGCGGGTGGCGGTCGCGGTCACGACCCCGGTGAGGGTGAGGACGGGCAGCACCAGGGTTCGCGGAGCGTCGAAGGGGCCGGCGCCGAGCGGCACCAGCGAGACCCGGGGAAGCAGCCCGAGGTGCACCGACAGCACGGTGATCAGCAGGGCCGCCGAAACGAACTCCGGCACCCCCGCCGCCATCTGTGCCGTCGTCGTGACCCACCGGTCGGCGGCGCCGCCCGCCCGCAGCCCGGACCACAGCCCGAGCAGCACCGCGAGCGGCGCGGCGACGACGAGGGTCAGCCCGGCCAGGATCAGGCTGTTGGGGACACGGGCGGCCAGCACCTCCGTGACCGGCCGGTTCCCGACGAACCCGGTGCCCAGGTCGCCGCGCAGCGCGTGGGACGCCCACTCGGCGTACCTTTCGGCCACCGGCCGGTCCAGGCCGAGGCTCGCCCGTACGCGTGCGCGGTCATCCGCGGAGGCGTTGGCGCCCGCGACGGCGCTGACCGCGTCCCCCGGCAGCACGGCCGTGGCGGCGAACACCACACCCGACAGCACCGCGAGGGACGCGGCCGCGATCGCGAGGCGGCGGCCCACGAAGACCGCCCAGCTCACGGCAGAGCCGCCCGGGAAAAGCCGGGGAACTGCTCGAACAGGTCGTCCTGGACGCCGGTCAGGCCCTTCGCCTGCGCGTTGACGTAGGGCTTGAAGACCGGCACCACCGTGTTGCCGTCCTCCCACAGCTTCTTCTGCGCCTCGGTTCCGGTCTTCTTCGCCTTCGCCGGGTCGCTCTGCGCGCGGGCCTCTGACACGAGCGCGTCGACGTCCGGTCGCTTCCACCCGAACGCGGCGGGAGTGCCCCCTGCGGTGGTGATCTGGTAGGTCGAGAGGGTGGGGACCGGCACCTGGTACGACGCCGCCAGCGGCAACCGCGCGTAGGCGGCGAAGTCGGCGAAGAGCTGCCCGGCGGGCAGTTCCCTGAGCGAGGCCTTCACCCCGATCTTCTTGAGATCCTCGACGTAGAGCGTCGCCACCTCCACCATGCCGGGGGTCTCCGGTCCGGTGGTCAGCACGACCTCCATTCCCTCGGCACCCGCCTCCTTCAGCAGGGCGCGGGCCCTGTCCGGGTCGTGGTCCCGCTGCGGAAGGCCCTCGGCGTAGTCGGGGAACCCCAGCGAGGGCAGGTCGTTACCCACGGTCGCGCTGCCGTAGAACACCGTCCGCACCATGGCCTCGCGGTCGACGGCGAGCTTGAACGCCTCACGAACCCGCTTGTCGTCGAACGGCTTGACGTTCATGTTCATCCGGAAGGACAGGCCGACCAGATAGGGGCTCTTGGACGGCACGAGGTCGATCGCGCTGTTGGCCGAGAGCGTGCGCGCGGTGACGGGGGCCAGATCGTGGACGAAATCGACCTCGCCGCTCGTGAGGGCACCCGCTCGGGCGTCGGAATCGGCGATCGAGCGCAGCTCCAGCCCGTCGAGGAAGGGCGCCGGGCCGTAGTAGTCGTCGTTCCGCGCGAACGCGGCGCCCTGCCCGGCCGTGAACTCGGTGAGCTTGAAGGGCCCACAGCTCGGCATTCCGACCGAGAACTGCTTCGTACCGTCCTTGACCACGAGGAAGTTGCCCTGGCAAAGGATCATTCGTCCGTCCGCGATCGGGCGCACGGTCGGCAACACCACTTTCAGGTCGCCGTCCGCCCTGGCTTTGGCGAGATCGAAGTTGGCCGCGGCCATCCGGAAAACGGGCAGCGTGCTGCCGGCCGCGAGCGTCGCCAGCGAGTACAGGACGTCGGCCGCTGTCAGCGTGGACCCGTCGGTGAACCGCACACCGGGCCGCAGGTGCAGTGTGTAGGTGCTCAGGTCCTGCGACACGTCGATGCCCTGGAGCACCCCGTAGCGCACGCCGTCCTCTGCGGTGGGGTCGAGATTTCCGAGGCTGCCGTGCCAGGCGCGGGCGCGCACCAGGTCGAGCGGGGTCGGCCCGTTGAAGAAGTCGAGGGTCTCCGACGCGCCGCCGCCGACGAACGCCGCGCGCAATGTGCCACCGGCCCTGCGCGTGCCGGAGGAGGCACCGGCAGCCGGGGTGGCCGCGGGTCCGGCCGCGGTTCTGCCGGGGGCGCAGGCGGAGACGAGGCCGCCTCCCGCGGCGATGGCCACGGCGGCCAGGGCTCCCTGGCGCATGAAGAGGCGTCGGTTGAGAGGGCTGGACATGGTTCTCCTGTAGACAGGCGCCCGGCATGGGAGAGTCCGGGCGAAGTGGGGGGCCGCTCACGGAGCGGAAGTTCGGTGGCGTTCCGGTCGATGGGAGCCGCGGACGGTGGATCGGGGCCGGCCCGGTGTCAGCGGAGCTCGTCACGGACGGTCACGGCTCCCGAGGGGCACCGGTGTGCCGCTCGCCGTACGGCGCCGGCGAGCGGCGCCGGAGGAGCCTCGTCCAGGACGACGACGAGACCGGTCTCCGCGTCCTGGTCGAAGACGTCGGGAGCGGCGAGCACGCACTGTCCGGCGCCCACGCATACCCGCGTGTCCGCCGCCACGATCAGGCTGCGCTGTTCAGGTGCTCTTGTGATGACATACATCCCGAGCTCCGCGGGACCGGTGGGGTCGAGCCGAAGGCCGTGTTCGCCGAGTTCCGCCCTGAGCCGGTCTTCGCCGAGCACCCACCAGGCGTACTCGACGGCTGTCTCCTCGGTGAGATGCCCGTCCTGGAAGGTGCGGTAGGTCATGTGCCAGGTGATCTGGCCGGGACCGGCGGGCTCGGCGCGGCCCCATCCCTCGTAACGGCGTCGTCCGATGCGGAGATCGGAGAATCGTGCCTGCGGCACTCGCACCGGCTCGGCCGGCGGCTGGAGGTTCACCACCGCGCGTCCGGCGGGCAGGAGCCGCCGGGCGAGCAGGTCCCAGACCAAGTGCCGTTCGGCCGGGGTGAAATGTCCGATCACGTTCATCGCCACCACGGCACCCAGCCGGGGCGGCAGCTCGGCCTGGAGAAGGCCGCCGGGGAGCACGGTCACCCGGTCGCGCAGCTCCGGGCTTTCGTTCACCCTCGCCAGGAGGACCGAACGCAGAGCGGGTGACGGCTCGACGGCGACGACCTCCGCGCCGGGCACCGCCTGTGCGATCGCCCTGGTGCCGTGCCCGCCTCCGGCTCCGACGTCGACGATCGGGCCGGCGCCGCCGTGGAGTGCCTCCACCAGCGCGGGTCCGAGAGCCGACCAGTGCGCCGCGAGCATGATGTCGACGAATTCGGCGGATCGCTCGTACTGATCGATCACCGGGATCACCGGGGACGAGACGCGTACGGGAGCAGGGCCATCTCCCGGGCGTTCTTGATGGCCCGGGCGAGCTGCCGCTGCTGTTGCACGGTCACGCCGGTCACGCGGCGGCTGCGGATCTTGCCCCGGTCGGAGATGAACTTCCGGAGCAGGTCGGTGTCCTTGTAGTCGATGGAGGTGACCCCGAGCAGCGGATTGGTCTTCTTCCGGGGAATCCGGCGGGGCTTCATGCGATCTCCTTCATCTCGATGAAGTCGGCGAACGGGTCGGAGTAGGCGGCCCACTCGGCGGAACCGGGAAGTGCGTCCCGTTCGGTGAGCAGGCAGGAGTCGAGCAGAGCGCAGACGCGCTCGCGGTCGAGGTCGGGCCCGGTGAAGACCAGGTGCTGGATGCGATCGCCGGTGACGCGGTTCCAGTCCAGCGCGGCGGCGGCGCGGCGTGCCGGAGAGACCAGGTCCCAGGCCGCCTCGGGCAACGCGGCCAGCCACGGTCCGACGTCCTCGACCGAGACGACGCCGGCCACGGCGTCCCAGGCCAGCATCCGCTCGTGCCGGTTGGCCAGCCAGAACCGGCCACGGGAGCGGACGGAGCCGGTCACCAGCTCGTCGACCGCGTCGAACAGGCGTCCCGGGTGCAGCGGGCGCAGCCGGCGCCAGACCACGGTGGTGATCTCGCCGGTCTGCGCGTCCCCGGGCAGTTGGGCGGTCGCCGGGTCCACTCGTTCGCCCAGCTCGTGGACGCACAGAGCCGGGCCGGTCACCTCGGGCAGCGACGTGGAGAAGACCGGGGTGTGCGGAGCCAGGTGGCCGAGCACCGCGGCGGCCAGCTCCAGGTCCTCCTCGTCGTCACCGAGGAGGAAGAGTCCCGTGGCGTACTCCACCTGACGGGCCAGCACCTCGGCGAGGTAGCGCTGGTCCCCCGCGGCGGCACGTTGCCCGGTCTCGGTCAGACGCTCGCCGCGGCAGATGTCCACCGGCATCAGCTCGGCGTCCAGCGCGGTGAGCACGCCGGTCAGGGCAAGCAGGTCAGCCGCTTCCTCATTGGCCAGCGCCTCCGCCACAGGTCGGGGCTCGACGGAATCCCACAGGTCGACGATCAGCAGGGACGCCGTCCTCGCGTGCCGTACGAGCTGCGGGAGCAGGTCCTCGCGGACGGTGCAGGTGACGCACCCGTGGGCCAGGCGCACCTCGGCCCGATCGAGGATGCCCGAGCCGTCGCGGGTGACGCGCTCGACCCGGTCGGTGACGACGGCGGTCAGATCGTGGTGGATCGCGACGGCTCCCGGATGGGTGCGAAGCAGCCGGTCGACCACGGCCGCCCGGGCGTCGCCGTACAGGCCTGCCACGAGGACGACGGGCGTGGGCATGTGACCTCCCCAGGATGAAAATGAAAACCATTGTCGTTATCATTGCACAGCCGTCGACCGAGAAGGACGAGAGGGATGGCCAGAAACGAGCTACGACCGGTGATCAAGCTGCGCTCCGCCGCGGGCACCGGCTACACCTACGTGACCACCAAGAACAGGCGCAACGATCCCGACCGGCTGAAGCTGCGCAAATACGACCCGATCATCCGCCGCCACGTCGAGTTCCGGGAGGAACGATGAAGAAGGGCATCCACCCCCACTACCGGCCGGTCGTCTTCCGCGACCCCGGCACGGGCTTCGCCTTCCTCACCCGATCCACGATCACCAGCGACAAGACCGTCGTGTGGGAGGACGGCAACACCTACCCGGTGGTGGACGTCGACGTCTCCTCGGCCAGCCACCCCTTCTACACCGGCCGCAACCGGGTCCTGGACACCGCCGGCCGGGTCGAGCGGTTCAACCAGCGCTACGGGAGAAGCTGATGTCCGCGCACTGCCAGCTCACCGGCGTCAAGCCAATCTTCGGCAACAACGTCTCCCACTCCCACCGCCGCACCCGGCGGCGGTGGAACCCCAACATCCAGCACCGCCGTTACTGGCTGCCGAGCGAGAACCGGTTCGTACGGCTCACGCTCAGCGCCCGCGCGATCAAGACCATCGACAGGATCGGCATCGAGAAGGCCGTCGCCCTCATCCGGGCCAGGGGGGAGAAGGTCTGATGGCCAAGAAGAGCAAGATCGCGGCCAACGAGCGCAGGAAGGCGACCGTCGCCCGCCACGCCGAGCGCCGCACGGAACTGAAGGAGATCATCCGCACCGGCACGCCCCGGCAACGGGCCGAGGCCGTACGGCTGCTGAGCCGCCAGCCGCGCGACGCCAGCGCCACCCGGGTGCGCAACCGCGACTCCGTCGACGGACGTCCTCGCGGTCATCTGCGCGCGTTCGGCCTGTCCCGCATCCGATTCCGTGAGATGGCGCACCGAGGCGAACTGCCCGGCGTCAGGAAGGCGAGCTGGTAGCCGTGGCCGTACCCAAGCGCAGGACCTCCCGCAGCAACACCCGGCACCGCCGCTCCCAGTGGAAGGCGCAGCGCCCCGGCCTCGTCCCGATCATCCTGAACGGGCGGGAACTGCTGGTGCCCCGCCGCCTCGTCCGCGCCTACCAACGCGGCCTGATCGACCCGCCGGCGTGACATCCGCCGCCACCGCCGGTCCGATCCCTTCGGCAGGCGGCGGTGGCGGCCGCAACACCCGAAGGAGGCACTCGAGCCGTCCACGACGGGGACCCTCAGAAGGCCGCGGCGGTGCGCGTCGCGCGCCGGCCGGCCGCGGGGCCGCGGCGGCCTCGCGAGCTCGAGACCGCGCTCTTCTGAACGGCGGGAAAGCGGCAGGCTCCCGGCCTGCTGCCACCAGGTGTCCGTTTCACATACGGCTATTTCTAGGCGATATATGGCTGGACAGCGTTTCAGCCGTGTTAGGCCGGGAGTCATTCCCACTGTCAAACATCCCAGTGGACGTTCGCCTCGACGCCACCACTGGGGAGCATCATGGATCCCGCCCTCAGCCGCCGCGCCTTCCTGCTCGCCTCCGGAATGACCGCCTCGGGCGTCGCACTGGAGATCGCGCTTTCCTCCACGCCGGCCGCCTCCTCGACCGTGACGCCCTCGACCGTGGCGCCCATGACGACGGTCCACACCGTCGCCAGGCCGCACGGCACCGGCGGATACCGCAGGCTGTCCGACGGCCCCGGCTGGCGGCGGGTGACACGCACCGAGCTGGCCGAGGCCAAGAAGGGCAGGGCCGAACGCCGCACGGTGCTGGCCTGCTTCGTCCAGTTCACCGACCTGCACATCACCGACGTGCAGAACCCGCAGCGCTATGAGTTCCTGCGCGCCGGAGACACGGGCTCCTGGCGCCCGCAGGAGGCGCTGACCGCCGTCGGCGCCGTCTCATTGATCGAACAGGTCAACACCCTGCGGTACGGCCCGGCCACCCGCGCGCCGATCGGCTTCGTCATGACCACCGGCGACAACACCGACAACAACTCCCGGATCGAGCTGGAGTGGTTCCTCACGGCCATGACCGGCGGCCGCTTCACCCCCAACACCGGCGACGCCGGCGCGTACGAGGGCGTGCAGAACTCCGGCCTGGGCCTCTACTGGCAGCCCGATTCCGGCATGCGCGACGTCGACAAGCGGGTAGGGTTCCCTCGCCTGGACGGCTTCCTGGAGGCGGCCATCCGCGAGGTGAGCAGCCCCGGCCTGGCCGTACCGTGGTATTCCACCATCGGCAACCACGACCAGCTCTTCGGCGGCGCCTATTCCCCGGCCGGCGGTTTCTTCACCGACCTGGCCACCGGCTCGCGCAAGTTGTTCGCCCTGCCCGCCTCCGAGGCCGGGGCCGTCTACCAGGCACTGCGCCGGGGCGACCCCACGGGCGCCCGCTTCCGTGCCGCCTGGAAGCGCTACAAGGGCAAGGCCCGCACGGTCACCGCCGACGAGCGCCGCGCCCCGTTGAGCCCGCACGCCTACATCGCCGCTCACCTCGACCCGGCGTACACCGGCTCGGGACCCGTCGGCCACGGCTACACCCGGGACAATCTCGACAGCGGCCGGCTGGACTACTCCTTCCGGATCGCCGACGGGGTCGTCGGCATCAGCCTGGACACCACCGACCGCGGCGGCGACTACCGCGGATCGGTCGGCACCCGGCAGCTGGCCTGGCTGGAGCGGACCCTGAAGACCCACGCCGACGACACCGCGCTGATCTTCAGTCATCACCCGAGCTGGGCCATGACCAATCTCGTCCCCAATCCGGCCCGCCCGCACGAGAAGCGCCACGGCGGGCAGGAGTTGCTGGCGGTGCTGAGGAAGCACGGCAACGTGGCCGCGTGGATCAACGGTCACTCCCACCTCAACAAGATCGTCCCTCATGGCGGCTTCTGGGAGATCTCCACCGCCTCCCACGTCGACTACCCCCAGCTGGCGAGGGTCGTCGAGCTGGCTGACAATCACGATGGGACGCTGTCCCTGTTCACCACGCTGGTGGAGTCGGCCGCGCCGCACCGCACCGACTTCACCGATCTGTCCCAGAGCGGCCTGGCCGCGCTCTACCGGGAGCTCTCGTTCAACTCCCCCGGCATGCGGAGCGGGCTGGCGGGCCTGCCCGGTGACCGCAACACCGAGCTTCTGTTGAAGAGGCGCTGACGGCGCGCTCGCGGGCACCCGCTGCCCGCGGAGGTGGCAGAGCGGTCGCCTCGGCCGTGACGGAGATCGCCGGATCTCGTTGCGTGGGAGGACCGCTCCGCGGAGCGCTGAGCGGTTCGGTTCGGCGGCGGGCGGGCGCGATTCCGGCGACGCGCACGGGCTCCACCAACGCCTCGCGGGCGGGGGAACCGACGGTACGGCGCGCCGGTGCGAGGGGCGCGCCGCTTATTTCAGGGGGCGGTTCCCTGGGATGTCGGGCCGGCGAAACTCAAATCGGAGGATCCTCCGGTAAAAGTGCTACAGTGCGATGAAGCGGAGGTTCCTCCGTTTCTCTTATCGTCTCATGAGGATGGAAACTCCCATGACCGCGACCAGCACTCCCTCCTCCGAGCTCACGGCTACCGGCGTCCCGCGCGCCGGAGGGGCCGGGACGATCGGAGGCCGTACGGTTTCCCGTATCGGGTACGGCGCGATGCAGCTGGAGCGCCTGCACCGCGACCGCCACGCCGCGATCGCGCTCCTGCGCCGCGCGGTCGAGCTCGGCGTCGACCACGTCGACACCGCCCAGTTCTACGGCGACGGTTTCGTCAACAGTCTCATCCGCGACGCGTTCCGTCCCGAGGACGGCGTCGTGGTGGTCAGCAAGATCGGTGCCGATCCCAATCCGGGCGGCACCGTTCCGTTGCGTCCCGCCCAGCGGCCCGAGGAACTGCGGGCGAGCGTCGAGGACAATCTCAGAACTCTCGGCCTCGGCCAGATCCCCGTGGTGAACCTGCGCCGCCTGGACGACGAGGTACGGCTGCGGGCCGAGGGCGACCAGGTCGTCGACCTCGACGACCAGCTCGCGGTGATGACCGCGCTGCGGGACGAGGGCAAGATCGGAGCGATCGGCCTGAGCGGCGTGACCCTGGACGGCCTGCGCCAAGCCCTTCCCGCCGGGATCGCCTGCGTCCAGAACCTCTACAGCCTGGTGTCGCGCGGCGACGAGGAGATGCTGCGGCTGTGCGCCGACCAGCAGATCGCCTGGGTGCCGTTCCTCCCGCTCGGCGGTGCCTTCCCCGGCAGGCCGAAGGTGACCGACAATCCGGCCGTCACCGCCGCCGCGCGGTCCCTCGGCTGCACCCCCGCGCAGGTCGGCCTCGCTTGGCTGCTCCGCCACACACCGAACACGCTGCTCATCCCGGGCACCGCGGACATCGGCCACCTGGAGCAGAACATCGCCGCCGGAATGATCGAACTCGACGACGCCACATCGGGCGCGCTGGACGCCCTCGGCTCACGGCCGATGTAGCCGCTGCCGGCGGAGGCGAGGAAGGCCACGGCGGCGGCCGCGTTGTCGCCGGACGCCTCCGACGAGCCCGTGTTCAGCCGCCGCGCTTCGCGCGCCAGGCCGACGCGACCGGCCAGGACCACCCAGCCCGCGGCCTGGCTGTCAAACACCACTCACCTGCATCGTGGCGCGACCCGGAGCCGAGACTCCCCCGGTGCCCTTGGCAGCGAGCCACCCGACGCGTATCAGATCACGACCTTTTCTTCGGTGACCATGACCGCCACCGAATCCATGTCGATGAACTTGCTTTCGTCCGGGTTCACCAGCTCCTTGTAATTCTTCGACGCGAAGAAGGCGTCATGGTCCGCCCAGCTTTCGAACCAGATTTCGGTGAGGCCGTCGTAGGGGGGACTCGGGTAGCCGTCTGCGGGCACCGGGTGAGAAACGGTGTACTTCTTCACGTGCCGTCGCGCCTCGGGGATGGAGGTGAACAATGGGGCGTGGTGGTTTCGGTGATATTCGACGAATTCCTCGAAGGTCATTCCATCGATACGGTTGATCATGAAAGCGAACTTAATCATGGTCTACTCCCATTCGTTCTTGCGGACACGAGGCAGGCGACCGCCTGCCCCCGGCGTCGGGTTGCGAGCCATGGGGTTACGCTAAACGCTCACATCGATGTCATGGGCAAGTCGTTGTGGCCCAACGCATACGAGGAGTTGAGATGCGGATCGGTGAGCTGTCCGCCCGGACGGGAGCAAGCCGTCGATCGCTGCGCTACTACGAGCAGCAGGGCCTGCTGGTCAGCACGAGATCGCCCAGTGGCCAGCGGTGCTACGACGACGGTCACGTCCAGCGGGTGACGCTGATTCAGACATTCCTGGCCGCCGGAATGTCCAGCAGAAGCATCGCCCAGATGGTCCCCTGCATGTCGGAGCCCAACGCGGACAGGGCCCGGCGAGCCTTGACCGTCATGGATCAGGAGCGAACCCGCCTTACATCGACAATCGACAGCCTCACCGCCGCCAGAGAAGCGCTTGATCACCTGATTGACGTCAACCGGTCCTTCCTGGCGAACACGGCGGATGACCACTAGGCCAGGCCGACCGCCCGGCCGTGCGTCCTGGGATCACCAGCGCTCCTGCCATGACGTGGCGGGACGAGTCAGCCTCCTGCGCCATGTGGTGGGTTCCTGATGCCGCCGGGTCGGCCGGCATCGCCGCGGGCGAGCGCGTCGCGGTCGGTCATGTCGGTAGGCACTGCCGGCGCCGTGCCTCCGCGCCGGCTGACCCGATCGGCGGTGGCGTCGAGCCGGTCCGCGCGCCGGGCCAGCGGAGCGACGTCCGCGCCCAACGCCGCCAGGCGCTGCGCCGTAGCTTCTTGTCGGGTCCGGCACCGATCCTCACGTCAGGCGAGTCGGCGGGCAAAGCAGACGGCCATGGGATCGCCGGCATAGGGACCGTAACCGTCGGTTCGTTCGTAGCCCTCGCGCTCGTGGAACCGGATCGCCTCGGGCTGCTTGTCGCCGGTCGCCAGTCGCACAGTGTCGAGCCCACGCCGGCGGGCGTGCTCCTTGTCAGCCGGCGTGGGCGATGTCCAGTTCCCGTTCTCGGATGGACTTGCTGCTGCTTCGCAGGGAGCGCAAGGCATTGCCGATGACCGGGAGCCGGAGGCTGCGCGCCATGACCGGCCGGAGGGCGATCTGCCGCTGGTTGCCGGGGGTGACAAAGTACCGCTGTTCGACGCCGTTGGCCTGGTAGTAGGTCATGTGCGGGCGGAGCTGCGCCTCCCAGGCGCGCAGAGCGCCGCGGATGTCACCAGGGTGACGGTGCAGCATGCTGCCGAGCAGGTCGGCTCCGGCGAGCCCGGCGGAGATCCCCATGGCGGCGTACAGGCTGGGGCACCACGCGGAGTCCCCGACCAGCACGACCCGGCCGCGCGACCAGGCGTCCATGCGGGGTTGCTCCACCGAGTCGAACAAGAACTCGTCGGCGGCGTCGAGCGCGTCGAGCGCCTCGCCGAGCAGCCGGCCCGTGGGCTGAGGTCCGTACGCGGCGCGGACCCGTTCGGCGGGCCGGCCGGTGAACTCGGCGTCGACGTCGTCGGTGCGGTACGAGAAGAGCACGGTGGGCGGGTGGTCGGCGAACGGAAAGACCCACATGGCCCGGCCGGGCTCGAGGAGACTCGCCCCCTCGTCCGGGGAGAGCCCGCCGACCGCGCCCGGCAGCATCGTCGCCGCGATCATGTAGCCGAGCCGATGCAGATATCTGTCGTGCGGGCCGAAGACGAGACGCCGGACCGTGGACCGCAACCCGTCGGCGCCCACGACGAAATCGAATCGCTCGGTCACGGATCCACCGTCGTGTTCGAGCGTCACCTCGACGCCGGAGGCATCCTGCTCGATGCGGGTGGGGGTCGTCGCGTAGCGGATCTCCACGTCGTCCGGGAGCGCGGCGAAGGCGGCACGTTCCACGTCACCTCGCAGCATCATGCGAGGCGAGACCGGCAGATCCCCGAACCCCAGGCCGGGTTTGCGTACGCCGGCGCGATCCACCGTGTAGGTGATGCCGGTGGGCGGCGATCGGTCGGGGATGGCGTCGAGAATGCCGAGTCGCCGCGCCGCGGCCTGGCCTGCGCCGAACAACACGACGAAGTAGCCACCCGATCGACGACCCGGCGCTCTCTCCACGATCACCGGATCCCAGCCGATGCGCCGAAGGCCGATCGCCGCGGCGATGCCGCTGACGCCGAGACCCACGACCAGGGCCCGTCTCCCGCTGCTGCTCAACGAGGTCACCGCTTCCTCCTCGGATGTGACGGCTAGGGGACGAGAACGATGCGGTCGTCGGTCTCGGCGGTCCACGCCTGCGCGACCTGGGCCAGGGGTACGGCTCGAGCCCGTACGTCGATCGCGCCCGCGGCCACCGCTGAGGCCAGCTCCGGCAACTCGGCGAGGATGTCCCGGGCGGGGACCGAGCCGATGCCGCTGCCGACGATCTGCAGGCGGGCGGAGCGCAGTGCCGCGGAGGGGATCGGCGCCGTCTGGCCGGCGATGGATCCGATCTGGATCCAGGCCAGCGGGGCGGTGCGGTCGGCGCGGGCGGTGAGCATCGGAATCATGGCGCCGGCAGCGGTTTCACCCCACACATAGTCGATGACCACGTCGACGTCGGCTGCCTGGCCGATCTGGTCGAAGGTGATCGTCTCGTCGGCGCCGAGCGCGGTCAGCGCCTTCAGGCGGGTGGTGTCGCGGCCGGCGGCGATGACCTGGGCGGCGCCGAACAGTTTGGCGATCTGGACCGCCATCCGTCCGGCGTTGCCGGTGGCGCCGAGGACGAGGACGCGCTGACCGGCGTGGAAGTCGACGCGCCGGCGCAGCGCGACCCAGGACGACATGGCCGGGTTCATCGCGGCGGCGATCTGCACGGGGTCGATGCCGTCGGGCAGGATCACGCTGCGGCGAGGGTCGATGAGGGTGCGGTCGGCGAACGTCCCCAGAGCCGTGTCGTCCAGGACCACGTAGCGGAGGTTGCCCTCCTTGTCGCGTACCACGCCGTCGACGCCGGGGACGAGCGGGTACAGGCCGTTGCTGGAGTAGTGCGAGCCGTTCGCCTTTGCCCTGGTCAGATGGTGCAGACCGGCCGCGAGAACCTCAACGACCATCTCGTCGCCGTGGCGTTCGGTGGGGTCGGGGTGGTCGCGATAGACCGGCGGGACATCGGCTGCCGGGATGACGGCGGCATACATGGTGGCCTCCCGAAGGTGGTTTGTTTTACCAACTACTTTCATAATGGTTGGGAATACAAACCATGTCAACCCGGTACGCCATCTCGGATCAGGGACAGCAGGGAGCAGCAGGGACAGCAGGGAGCAGCGGGCAGCGTGCCGGTGCCGGAGCAGGGGGGAGCCATTCGCATCCGCTCGGGCCGGCTTCGGCATGGTTGGCATTGCCAACCATGCCGACTAGCATGACGGCATGACCGCCACCGACGATGTCATGGACGCCCTCGTACGGACCACCTTCGAGGTGGCAGGCGTGCTGACCCGCATCGGCGGCGAGCACGACCTGTCGCTCACCCAGCTACGGGTGCTCGGCATCCTCCGCGACCGCCGCGCCCGCGTTACCGAACTGGCCGCCTACCTCGGTCTGGACAAGTCCACCATGTCCGGCCTCGTCGACCGCGCCGAGCGCCGGGGGCTGCTGACGCGCGGCAAGAACCCCGATGACGGCCGGGTCGTTGATGTGTACACGACCCCAGCCGGGCTCGAACTGGCCCAGCGGGTGGAGGACGAAGCCCGGCGCGCCCTGACACCCATGACCGGCCGTCTGGACGCGGAACAGCTCGATCAGCTCGCCAAGCTGCTCGAACTCGTCTTGACCCGCCCGTAGCGAACACACCGCGGGGCGATCGGCCCACCTCTCGGACGGGGGGCGGACGGGGTGGGAAGGTCCTCGTCATCGGCGACGTAGCTGAACGGCTCGGCAGGGGACGTCGCCGGGGACACTGCTATTGATGGGCGGGTTGACCTGGTTGGCGTCGTTCAGGATGTGGGTGGTGCCGCACGCGGTCCAGATCGGGCCCCCATCGAGGCTTCCCGGCACGGGAGAAGTGGTGATCACCCGTGCCAGGCGGTTCGTCTCAGGTCACCAGGCCCCTCCGGTAGGCGTAGACCACCGCCTGCACGCGGTCACGCAGGTCGAGTTTGGTGAGGATGCGCGACACGTACGTCTTGACGGTCTCCTGGCTGATCACGAGGGTGGCGGCGATCTCGCTGTTGGACAGGCCGTCGGCGATGAGGCGCAGCACCTCCAGTTCGCGCGGGGTCAGCGCGACGTCGTGCGGCGTGCCTTCCGCGGGGCGGATCCGCGCCGCGTACCGGCCGACGAGCTGACGGGTCACCTCGGGCGCCAGCAGTGCGGCACCGGTCGCGACGGTGCGGATGCCGTGCAGCAGCTGCGCCGGTGGGGCGTCCTTGAGCAGGAACCCGCTCGCCCCCGCGCGCAGCGCCTCATAGACGTACTCGTCCAGGTTGAACGTCGTCACCACGAGCACCTTGACGGGATCGGCCACCCCGGCGCCGGCCAGCAGGCGGGTCGCCTCGATGCCGTCGAGCACCGGCATCCGCACGTCCATCACCACGACGTCGGGGCTCAGCCGGCGGGCCAGGTCGACCGCGGCACGGCCGTCGCCGCACTCGCCCACCACCTCCAGGTCGGGCTGGGCGTCGATGATCGTCGCGAACCCGGTGCGGATCAGCGCCTGGTCGTCGCAGACCAGGACCCGGACCGGCGCGGTCACGACGGGCTCCCCGTGGGGATGCGGGCCCGTACGACGAAGCCGCCGCCCGCCCGCTGGTCGGCGCTGAACTCGCCGCCCAGGGCGTCGACCCGCTCGCGGAGCCCCGCCAGGCCCCGCCCGCTTCCGCCGGGTGCGCCGGCCCGCGAGCCGGAAGGGCCGGTGCCGACCTCCACGATGATCTCCTTCTCGCCGTAGTGCACGTGGACCGCCGTGCGGCTGCCGTGGGCGTACTTGAGGGCGTTCGTCAGGGCCTCCTGCACGACCCTGTAGGCCACGAACTCGGCGCTGCCGGCCGATTCGGCCGCACTGCCCTCCTCGGTGAACTCCACCGGCTGCCCGGCCCGGCGGGTCTGCTCCACCAGCTGGTGCAGCTCACCGGCGGACGGCATCCTGACGTCGGTGTCGTGATCGGCTTTGAGCAGGTCGAGCAGGTGCCGCAGGTCGGCGATGGCCCGCCGGCCGGTGTCGGTGACGGCGCTCAGCGTCGCGTCCAGGCGGTCGGGGGCGGCGGTCAGGTAGCGTGCCGCCTCGGCCTGCACGACCATCGCCGTCACGTGGTGGGTCACCACGTCGTGGAGCTCGCGGGCGATGCGGGTGCGTTCGGCGGCTCGGGTGGCCTCGGCGATGTGGCGGCGGCGTTCGGCCTCGGCGGCGCGGGTGGAGCGCAGCCAGGCCCCGATGCCCCACGCGAGAGCCAGCGCCAGGTAGAACACCACGTACCCTTCCACCTTCTCGGTCGCGCCGAGCCGACCGAGCGCGACCGCCAGCGGCAGGTACGCCGCGGACAGGAGGAGCACGGCGACGCGCCGGTGGCGCTCCAGATGGGCGCCCGCGCTGATGAGCGCGATGGGCATCGCGTTGCTCGCCAACACGTGGTAGGCGCGGATCTGGTCGAGGACGAAGCCGAGCGACACCAGAGCCAGACACACGGCCGGCCAGCGCCGGCGCACGGCGAGCGGAAGGCACTCCAGAGCGATCACCACGAACGTCAGCGCGTCGAAGGGGCGGACCGGCAGGTCCCCGACCTGCGTCCCCTTGCCGTGGAGCGACGGCAGGAGCGATGCGACGGCCAGCAGCAGCCCGAACGGTAAGTCCCGGACAACGACGTCGCACCGCCGCCACAGGTCCATGACCCGCCGTAGATCGATCACTGGGCGAGCGTAGCGGTCGCGCCGCGCCGGAGCGGGACCACGTTGCCGCGCCGGCGGGCCAGCCACATGAACACGAGCGTCAGCAGCAGGCCGAACACCACCGCGTACGGGCTCGCCTCCGGCCCGAACTCGCCACCGGTGAGCAGGGCAGGGCCCGACGTCACGCCGTGCAGCAGCCCTTCCGGCGTGCCGTTGCCCGAGACTTCGGTGCCGAAGATGCCGGCCGCGGCGAAGTTCCAGCCGAAGTGCACACCGATCGGCACCCACAGGGTGCGGGTGGCGGCGTAGGCGGCGGCGAGCATGCCCCCGGCCTCGATCGCGATGGCGATCGCGCCCCACAGGCTGGCGTGCGGGTTGGACAGGTGCGACAGGCCGAACAACAGGCCGGTCAGCGCCAGCGCGATCCACGTCCCGGTCCAATCCTCGACGATCCGGAACAGGATGCCGCGAAACAGCAGCTCCTCCGTCACCGCGGCGGCGGCCATGAAGCCGAGCAGCCCGACCGCGCCGGTCACCGAGCCCAGGCCGTCGACCCGGTAGCCCCCCACGAAAGCGATGTTCACGATGACGGCCGCGAACATCCCGGCACCGATCACCAGCCCCCGGCCGACGGCGGCGACGGCGCCTTTCGCCGCCACCTCCACCGGCGCGCGACGCTCGGACCACCGCACGACCCTGGCGTACACGAACACCGCGAGCACGGCCGTCGCGACACCGAGGACCAGGGTGAGAAGCGCGTTCCCCTGCACCACGCCAACGATCGTGCCGCCGACGAAGGCGACCACCGCGACCGGCACGAGTTGCTTCAACAACCGCATGACCACTCCCTTATGTGGGGGACTCCGCGACGGGGCGCCGCGGCTACGCCGGAAACGCTAGGGATTCGGCGGCGTGGAGTCGTCACCGCGCGGTGGACACTCGCGGGTAGCTCGCACGGGGGACAGGCACACATGCGGATTCGTCGTACGACGCCGCCGCGTTCGACGTCGCCGTGGATCGCGTACATTTCCGGCGGCGTCCGCACCGCACGACACAGCGCGGCGGTCGCGGCCCTCCCCGGCAGACCACGCTTGTCCCCCGCGCGAGCTACCGGTGAATGTCCACCGTGCGGTGACGATCCCGGACCGCCCGATCCCTAGCGTTACGACGCAGCCACGGCGCTCCGTCCGCTTTTCCCGCTACACCGCCGTGCGCATCACCCCGGCGTCGACTCCCTCACTGGAGGACCTCATGCTCCGCAATATCAAGACATCCGTTGTGGCCGCGCTGTGCTGCACCGTGCTCGGCGCGGGGGTCGCCGGCTGCGACGGCGACGCGCTGGAGAACTGGGACCCCTTGGCCCCCGCCACGCGGACAGCCGATGCCGCCCCGATCTCCGGGACCGAGAAGATCGATGTCGCGGGCCGGTCGGTGAACGTGTCCTGTTCGGGCGACCCGGAGAAAGGCAGGCCGGTCATCATCCTGATGCTCGGGGCAGGCGATGGGCTGGACAAGCTGGCCGCCATCCAGAAGACGCTGAGCAAGCAGAACCGGGTCTGTTCCTACGACCGGCTCGGCGCGGGCGCGAGCGACCAGCCGGACGGCCCGCAGAACTTCTCCAGCACCGGGAAGATCCTGACCGGGGTGCTCGACCGCGTCGCCGGTGACAGCCCGGTCGTCCTGGCCGGGCACTCGCTGGGCGGCCTGATCGCCGCCAGGTACGCCCCCGACCACCAGGACAGGGTCAAGGGGCTGGTCCTGATGGACGCCACCCCGCCCACCATGGTGGACGACATGACGAAGTCGATCCCCGAGTCCGCCACCGGCCCGGCGGCCGAGCTGCGCGCACAGAACCTCGCGGTGTTCAAGGGCGAGAACCCGGAGAAGCTCGTCGTCACCGACGGCAAGGTCCGTTCCGCCGGGAACATCCCGGTGGAGGTGATCCAGCACGGGAAGCAGTACCTCGCGGCCGTCCCCAAGTACGGGCCGCGCCTGGAGCAGGCGTGGGCCGCTGGACAGCGCAAGTGGCTCGCGCTGTCCAGCGACAGCACGCTGAGCACGGCCAAGAACAGCGGCCACTACATCTACGTCGACCAGCCCGAGGTCGCCGTCCAGGCCATTGAACGCGTCACCGCGCAGGCCGCACGTCAAGCGCATGGCGAGTGACCGGCCCGGCCGGGCCCAGGATCAGTGGCCGGTTCGTCCGTGCGAGGTAGCCGGCGAAGTGCTCGCGGGTGGTGGCACGCGGCCCCGATCGTGATCACGCCCGCTCGTCCTGGGCCGAGGGGTGCGGGGCGTCCTTGGCCCGGCAGGACTGGCCGGTGAGCATGTTGGTGGTGGCGCCGGTGATGACGGAGTCGAGCCGGTTGCGGGTGTCGGTCAGGCCGGCGATCTGCTTGTCGATGTCGTCGCGTTGGGTGGCCAGCCGGGCGAGCAGTTCGGGTGTGGCGCGACCGTCGACGACGCACGGCATGAGCTCGACGATGGTCTTGCTGGACAGGCCGGCGGCGTACAACTGCTGGATCAGCCGGACCCAGTCGACCGCGCTGTCGGGGTAGTGGCGCTGACCGCTGGGGCTGCGTTCGGCGGCGAGCAGGCCCTGCTCCTCGTAGTACCGCAGGGCCCGGACGCTGACCCCCGTCCTGGCGGCGAGTTCCCCGATGCGCATCTGTCCCCCTTCGTGATGTGCGGCACACACGTTTGCCTCTCACGTCAACGTCAGGTTTTAGCGTACTGGCACGGGGCTGATCGCCCCCTTCCCGGTCCGTCTACACCTCACTGCGGCCTGACCACCGCACAGAACCTGAAAGATGGAAACGCTCATGACCACTTCCGAAACCGCGGAGACCCGCATCACCGACGGCCTCGCCGCCACCCCGATCGTCTCGGTCAAGCCGATCGTGCTGCCCGCCCCGGAGCGCGGCGAGGACCTGCACGTGCGCGTGTCCGCGCCGGTCGCCGGACGCGACCTGCCGATCATCTTGTTCGCGCACGGGTTCGGCTCGCACCTGGACGGCTACGCACCCCTGACCGACTACTGGGCCGCCCACGGCTTCGTGGTGATCCAAGCCACCCATCTGGACTCCAAGAGGCTGAATCTCTCCGCGGACGACCCCCGCAAGCCCCAGATGTGGCGGTTCCGCGTCGCCGACATGAAGCGCATCCTCGACGAGCTCGACGTGCTGGAGGCGGCCGTCCCCGGCCTGGCCGGGCGCCTGGACCGCGGCCGTGTCGTCGCGGCCGGGCACTCCTTCGGCGGCCAGACCGCCGCAATCCTGGTGGGTCTGCGTGTCATCGACCCGCGGACCGGGATCGCCGAAGACCTGTCCGACCCGCGGATCAAGGCGGGCATCCTGCTGGCCACGGCTGGGAAGGGCGGAGACGACCTGACCCCCTTCGCGCGGGAGAACCTCCCCTGGCTGCGAGACCAGGACTTCTCCCACATCACCACACCGGCCCTCGTGGTCGTCGGCGACAAGGACGAACTCCCGCTGTCCACCCGGGGAGCCGACTGGACCGCCGATCCCTACACCCTGAGCCCCGGCGGCAAGAGCCTGCTCACGCTCTTCGGGGCGCAGCACTCCCTCGGCGGCATCGCCGGCTACGAGGCCGCCGAGACCACCGACGAGAACCCCGCACGCGTCGCCCTCATCCAGCAGGTCACCCTCGCCTACCTGCGCCACGTCCTCGGCATCGACAGCTCCACCTGGGCCGCGGCGCAGGCAGCCCTGGCCGACACCCCCCATCCGCTGGGACGACTCGAATCCAAATGAGGGTGCCGTAAGGATCGGCGCGCCAGGGGCGCCGCCACGGTGAACAAGCCCGTGGAGAAGCCCGACTGGGCGGCCCCTGGCTCCCCCACCCACCAGGCCTACAGCCGCTTCCTCGTCGACAATCCTCAACTGTGCACCGTCATCCAGCAGCGGGTGGCGAGCTACTGGGCCTGCTACCACCGCTGGGAGTTCCCTCGGCTCGCCGACTACCCAGGACACCGGCTCATCACCGCCATGCGCGCCGTCGCCGGGACCTTCACCACGCACCGTGGCGGCCGGCGCGATGGACCGCCGATCTGCGTCGCCGAAGGATTCCCAGTGGCTCACAAGTCGTGATCTCCACGCTCCCCGCCGGGTGATCGACCGATCACCCGGCGCCCTCCGGTGCCTCCTGTGGCGAGAGAAGAAGAGATGGCGAGCGAGATACTCATCCTCACGGTCGACGGCGACCCCCACGCGGAACACGTCGCCGGCCTCCTGGCCACGCGGGGGGCGGAAGTGGTCGTCTTCGACCCGGCCGAATATCCGGCCCGCGCGGTGCTCGACGCGGCCTACGCCCGCGACGGGCGCGTACGGCGCCGGCTGCGCACCGGGACCGCCGACGTCGATCTCGACAACCTGGCGGCCGTGTGGTTCCGCCGTCCCACGTCTCCGGCCGCCTCGGCTTCGAGCTCCCGGCGACGCGGGCGGGCCGTCCGCTCCGCATGACCAACGGCGTACGGCTGCGGGCTCACCGGGGTCTGTCCCGTGTCCTGGGGACGTGCTCCGGGGACCGGCGCCGTCCTGGTGATTCACAAGTGATCTCCAAGGTTTGATCTCTACCTTCCTTGCCATGTGCTCAACCGACCGCCGAGGTGCTCCCCCGTGATGCCACGGTCACCGTGCGGGGGAAGGATCGCCGTTCTGCGGACCGGTGGAGAGGAAATCAATGACCAAGATCAAGATTGATGACATCGCGACTGTCGGCCCTGAGCTGGACGAGGGCGACCTGCGCCTGGTCAACGGCGGACTGCCGCGGCGGTTCGAGTAGAGCAGCACCGTCTACAGCGGGGGCTGGGATGGTCCGTACTGCGAGCAGACCACCGGCCCGGACGTGTGTGCCCGCGCCCCGTCACGGCTCAGATCGACCCCCAATCGCCAGAGAGGAGACCGGGGATGTTGTCCGACGCGCTGGACACCCTGCGCGGCTTGGCCGACCTGGAGCCCCCGCAGGCGCGGGAGCGCCGCCGGAACGCCAAGATCGCATGGTTCTGGGGCACGACCGCGAGGACGAGCGCGCTGTGAGCCATCGGATCTTCCGGGGAGAGGCGCTGCGCCGGCACGCCGCCCAGAGGGAGCAGCGGTCGCGGACCCTGGAGCCGGGACCCGGCAGGTTCGTGGTTCTGTGGGTGGTGGTGGTCCTGCTGGTGGCCGTCCTGTCCCTGCTCACCTGGCCGCTCCTGAGCGGTGGCGGATCGGGCGCCGAGGCCGGCGCGGGCGTGACGGTTCACGACAGCCGAGGAGGCGGGAAATGAGACGGGTCCCCGTCGTCCTGCAGAACGCCACGACCGAGTGCGGGGCCGCGTGTCTCGCGATGATCCTGTCCTTCCACGGCCGCCGCACCACGGTCCAGGAGGTCGCCGCCCACCTGCATGTGGGCAGGGACGGCCTGAGCGCGCTGGCGATCGTCCAGGCCGCACGGGAGTACGGCCTGCGGGCGAAGGCGTTCTCGCTGGAGCCCGCCGACCTCGCCCGGCTCCCGATGCCGGCGGTGATCCACTGGGAGTTCCGGCATTTCGTCGTGGTGGAGCGGTGGGCGCCCGGTCACGTGGACATCGTGGACCCGGGGCTGGGACGCAGGCGGCTCACGACCGAGGAGTTCGACGCCGGCTTCACCGGCGTGCTGCTGGTGTTCGAACCCGCCCCGGGCTTCCGCCGGGCACGTTCGAACGCCGCCCGTGCCTGGCGCCGCGACTTCCTGCGCACCCTGCTGCTCAGGAGGAAAGGGCTGTTCGCCCAGGTGCTGGCGGCCTCGGCGCTGCTCCAGGTCCTCGGCCTCGGCCTCGCGACCGCGTTCCAGGTCGTCGTCGACCGCATCCTCCCGCGCGGCGACGAGGGGCTGCTCGCGCTCGCCGGCGCCGCTGTGCTGGCCGCCGTGGTGACCCAGTTCGCGGTGTCGTACCTGCGCTCGCTGCTGCTCGTCGCGCTCCGCGCGCGCACCGACGGCGAGGTGACGCGGAACCTGGTCTCCCATCTTGTCGCGCTGCCGTACCGGTACTTCACCACGCGGGGAAAGGGCGACCTGCTGAACCGGTCGAACAGCGTGGCCTTCCTCCGGCAGATGCTGACCGGCCAGATCCTCTCGACGCTGCTCGACGGGCCGCTAGCGCTGGTCTACCTCGTGATCGTCTTCCTCGCGGACCCGGTGCTCGGGGTCTTCCTCGTGCTGCTCGCCGTGGCCCAGGCCGGCCTGCTGCTCGGTACGGCCGGCAGGGTCGGCGACCACACCCGGCGCGAGCTCACGGCCCTGGCCGCCACGCAGGGCAGGCTGATGGAGGCCATCGGCGGCATCGAGACGCTCAAGGCGTCCGGCGCCGAGCCACGCGCGATGAAGCGCTGGTCGGAGGAGTTCGCCGTCCAACTGGACGCCGACGTGCGAGCCGGTCTCGTCAAGGGGGCCGTCGAGTCCGCGCTCGCCGCGATCCGCTACCTGGCGCCCCTCGGGCTGTTGTGGGTCGGCGCGTGGCGCGTGCTCGACGGGTCGCTGAGCCTGGGGACGCTGCTCGCGCTCAACTCCATCGCGGCGGCGGCGCTCGCCCCGCTCGGCTCGCTGATGACCGCCCTGCAGAGCCTCCAGCAGGCGGGAGCGCACTTCGACCGGCTGTCGGACATCCTGGCCGCCGAGCCGGAGCCGTCCGAGGGGATCGAGGTCCTGCGGCTGCGCGGCGCGATCGAGCTGCGCGGCGTGAGCTTCCGGCACGACCCCCGCGGCCCCTGGGTGCTACGCGACGTGTCGCTGGCCGTACGGCCCGGACAGAAGGTCGCGTTGGTGGGCGCCTCCGGCTCCGGGAAGAGCACGCTGGCCCGGCTGTTGCTCGCGCTCCACACACCGACGGAGGGCGAGATCCGGTACGACGGCGTTCCCGCGTCCGAGCTCAACCCGCGCTCGCTGCGCCGCCAGTTCGGAGTCGTCACCCAGGATCCGTCCCTGTTCACCGGGACGATCAGGGAGAACATCGCGCTCAACGATCCGGATGCGTCCCTGGAGCGGATCGCCGAGGCGGCCGGGCGCGCCTGCCTGCATGACGAGATCGCCGCGATGCCGATGGGCTACGAGACGATCCTCGTCGAGGGCGGCGGGCTGTCCGGCGGCCAGCGCCAGCGCCTCGCCCTGGCCCGCGCGCTGCTGCCTCGCCCCAAGGTGCTCCTGCTCGACGAGGCCACAAGCCAGCTCGACGCCGCGACCGAGGCGCGGATCGAGGCACGCCTGGCCGGGCTGACGCAGACCCGCGTCGTCATCGCGCACCGGCTCAGCACGATCAGGGACGCCGACCTCATCCTCGTCATGGACAAGGGACGCGTGGTCGAGGGCGGCACCCACGCGCAGCTCCTCGCTATGGGCGGACGCTACGCCCGCCTCGTCGCCGCCCAGATGGCCGGCGTCACGGGCTGACACCGGCCGCCTCCGAGCCGATCGCAAGTACGGGGCGAGAATCCTTGACGGGTGGTCCGTCCGGTGCGGCGTGCCAAGAGCCGGCGGAGCGAAGCGCGCTCAGCCGGTCGGCGGCGTGGCAGAGATCAATGGCATGAGCACCTCGTCCACGATCGCCTCGACGTCCGCGGCCGTGACGACGCCGGCGTCCATGTGCTCCATGACCACCATCTTCGGGCCGACCGATGCGATGCGGTCGGTGACGGCGGCCGGGCGCACCTCACCGCGGTCGGCCGCGGCCCGCAGCAGGTCACGCAGGAACGCCTGTCGTGGTTTGAGGATCACTGTTCTGATCTGGGCGTACAGCTCGGGATGACGGGACCGCTGGGACAGCAGCGGCCGGAGCGCACGGCCGTGCGGCTCGTCGAGTGTGCGGGCGAGGTTGCCGAGCAGTGCCACCAGATCGGTCCGCAGGGCGCCGGTGGCCGGGACCGTCATCTCGCCGCCGAATCCCGCGGACGGGTCCGTGAGCGCGGCCATGACGAGCTCGGCGGGCGTGCTCCAACGCCGGTACAGCGCGGCCTTGCCGGTGCCGGCCCGCGAGGCGATCTTGTCGAAGCGCAGCCCCTCGAAGCCGACCTCGGCGAGCTCGTCAAGCGTGGCCCGGTAGACCGCCTGTGTCAGCGCGTCGCCACGCCGCCGCGTCTGCCGGGTCCCCGGCGCCGCGTCACCTGCCGTCCGGCGCGTGGAGGAACTGCTCATAGCCCCTTCTATACCGGTGGCGCCCAGGACGACAAAGCCGACTAGCATCTTAGTGAACAGATTTGTTCCTTATTGAGAAATGGCGGGTGAGCCATGCCGTCCTCCGAGAAGGTCGCCATCACGAACGTCCGGGTGTTCGACGGCCGACGACTGTCCGAACCGGTCACCGTGGTCATCGACGGGCCGCTGATCGGCACAGACCCGGCCGGCGCGCATCGGATCGACGCCCACGGCGGCGTCCTGCTGCCCGGGCTGATCGACTCCCACCTGCACCTGGAGGGCCGGGACACGCTGGAGACGCTCGCGCGGTACGGCGTCACGACCGCACTCGACATGGCGTTCACCGCACCCGAGAAGCTGCCCGGGCTACGTGGCCTGCCCGGCCTGCCGGACATCCGCAGTGCCGGCCTTCCGGTCATCGGCCCCAACGGTCCCCACGCGCGCCTTCCCTTCACGCCTGAGCGGGTCATCCTGACCAGCGCGGACCAGGCCGAGGCGTTCGTCGCCGCCCGGGTCGCCGACGGCTCCGACCACATCAAGATTGTGCTCGAGGCACCCGGCGAGGGCGGGCCGGACCAGGACGCGGCGGACGCCCTGGTCCGTGCGGCGCACGCCCACGGCAGGCAGGTCGTCGCCCACGCCGCGTCGGGCGGCGCGTACCTGGTCGCCCTCGATGCCGGCGCCGACGTCATCACCCACGTCCCGATGACGCCGCCGCTGTCCCTGGACCCCGAGCTGGTGAAGCGCGTCGCAGCCGACGGACGCGTCGTCGTGCCGACGCTCACCATGTCGGAGGGAGCACTCGCCGCCATGGGCCATCCGGACGCGCTCGTCGCTTCGATCCGCGTGGTCGGCCTGCTGCACCAGGCCGGCGTGCCAATCCTGGCGGGCACCGATGCCAACGCGCAGCCCGGCACCCCGTACCAACCGCCGTTCGGCGAGAGCCTCCACCATGAGCTGGAGCTCCTCGTCGAGGCCGGGCTCAGCCAGGCCGAGGCGCTGCGCGCCGCCACCGAGCTGCCGGCTCGTCACTTCGGCCTCACCGACCGCGGCGCCGTCACACCTGGGCTTCGCGCCGATCTGGTCCTGGTCGACGGCGACCCGCTCGCCGACATCAGCGCGACCCGCGCCATCACCCGCGTCTGGTGTGGCGGGCAAGAGGCCGTCCCGCCCAGGCCGTGACGCGCACCTATTCGCCCTGCGCGCGGCCGCACCTACGGGACGATCCTGGTCGGCATCACCACCAGCCGGCCGGTCGACATGCCGCCCGAGCGGTCAGCCGACACCCTGTCACGGGTTCGAGTGGCGAGGGCGAGTGGCCATGGCGCGGGCTGCGGGAGCGGTGCCGATCACGAGCAGGGTCAGTGCGACATAGCCCAGGGGAACGGGACGGCCCGGCAATACGAAGACGGCCACCGTCAGAGGGCTGCTGGCTATCATCGACCAGGCCGCCCACCCCGGGATGACTCTGGCTCGGCGGAGCGCGACACCGAGCAGCACGTAGGCCACCAGGTGTCCGACGATGTAGATCACGAGAAATCCGCCCATGGCCGCATCGTTGGAGAACCGGTCCAGCAGTGTGGCGTACGAACCGCCGTCGGGTAGTGCGGCCATGGTCATGGTGAGGTCGTCGAGGGCGGTCAGGGCCGAGAACGGCAGCCAGCCCACCACGGCGAGCAGCCCGCCGATCGTGGCGAGCCACGGCGCCCGGGGATAGGCGAGACAGGCGAGTCCGGCGGCTCCGATGGGGAGCAGGAAAGAGGCGAGGAAGTACGCGGCCAGGTGCACGGCGTTGGTCATCGGGTTCGCGGCGGCGTTCGCCGCTATGCTCGTCAGGCCGTCCTCGTGGACGGCCGGGATGAGTGCGCTCCCCACGTCGTAACCGAGTGGTCCGCCGACGATCGCTACCGCCAGGACAAGTCGCCAAAGCCGCTCGTATCCCGGCATTCTGGCGGAAGAACGCTCGTCCGGCATGGACGGATTCACCGCGTGTTCATGCCGGGACGAGCCGCTGGAAGTGGAAGCGATCATTTCGGTACCTCCGGGGAAACCGCAGACGCAGGACGGCCGGTGCGAGGGAGCACCGTCGCGGTGCTGCCGACAGCTTTCCGCCGGCCCATGGCCCACGTCGTCGGTCGCCTGGCGGCACTTCAACTGCGCAGGTCCCGGTATCCGGGGCCCCGGGAGTACGTCGCCGTACGTAGAGGTGGGGTCTTCTCGCAGGTCAACCGCTGCGACCAGGGTGAACCAGGCCGGATTCGTAGGCGAAGACGACCAGTTGGGCTCGATCGCGGGCGGTGAGCTTGACCATGGCTCGAGAGACATGGGTGCGGGAGGTGGCTGGGCTGATCACCAGCCGATCGGCGATCTCCTCGTTGGACAATCCCCGGGCCACCAGCGCCACGACCTCCCGTTCCCGCGGAGTGAGCAGATCCAGTGCCCGCACGGCCGGCCGGGTCGGTGCGGGGGCGGCGGCGAACGCCATGATCAGCCGGCGCGCGGCCTGCGGGGCGAGCAGCGCGTCGCCGGCGGCGGCCGTCCGGATGCCGCGCAGCAACTCGGCGGGTTCGGCGTCCTTGAGCAGGAATCCAGCCGCCCCGGCACGGATCGCCTCGAAGACCAGTTCGTCCTCATCGAACGTCGTCAGTATCAGCACCTTCACCTCGGACAGGTGCGGGTCCGCGGCGATCGCCCGGGTTGCCGCGAGCCCGTCCAGTACCGGCATCCGGATGTCCATCACGACCACATCGGGGCGATGAGCACGAGCGGCGGCGAGCGCCTGCTGTCCGTCGCCGGCCTCCGCGACCACCTCCAGGCCGGGTTCCGCGGTCAGCAGTGCTCGTAGCCCGTGACGGATCATCACCTGGTCGTCGGCCAGCACGACTCGCAGCACGTTCACCGCTTCGCCCCCAGCGGCAGCCGGGCATGGAGGGTGAAGCCGCCGCCGGTCTCCGGGCCCGCATCCAGCTCGCCACCGACTGCTGCGACCCGTTCGGCCAGCCCTCGCAGTCCGTGGCCAGTGGCCCCCACGGCCACGCCTGCGCCCATGCCGTCGTCCGTGACCTTGATCTCCAGTCGGCCGTGGCCGGTTTTCACATCGGCGCGAACACGCGCACCGGGTCCGGTGTGGCGCATCACGTTGGTCAGCGCTTCCTGGACGATTCGATAGGCGGTCGCGGAGATCACCTCGGGGATCGCACCGCCGTCCAGGTCGGCGGCCAGGTCCACCTCCAAGCCGGTCGCGCGCACCGACGTCACCAGCGCGTCCAGGTCCGCGAGATTGGGCGCGGCCTGCGGCTGCCCCTCACCGGTCCCACGCACGACCGTCAACGCGGTACGCGCCTGGGCCAGCGCGTCGGTGCTGATCTGACGTATCGCCTGCAGGGCCTCCCGGGCCTGCTCCGGCCGGTCACCCACCAGGTGCAGTCCGACGCCGGCCTGGAGGCTGATCGTGGCAAGGCTGTGAGAGAGCACATCATGCAGCTCTCGAGCGATCCGAAGCCGCTCCTCGGCGACCCTTCCGGCGGCCTCCTCCTCGGCGAGCCTCCGGCGAACGTGCGCCGCCCGGGCGGCCAGGACCGCCACCGCAGTCCACACCACCGCGATTGTGATCATCCGAAGTGGCTGCCAGCCTTCCGGTGGGCCGGTGGCGACGGCCATCCCCACCCCTCCGGCAGCGGCGAACGGAACCCACAGCCGCGCCTCGGTGACCCCGGAGACCAGTGCCACCAGGCCCGCGAAAGCCCCCAGGTAGATGGGCCAGCCGGCGAACCGCAACGCGAGGTAGGCCACCGCTGTGCCCACGGCCAGTGTGAAGGCGAGCAGGGGGTTGGCCCGTCGCAGGGTCAGGGCCAGCCCGCACACCGCCAGGAGCGCCAGCCCGAGCGCGGTCACGGGACGGGCCTCAGGCTGGGTCACCCGCGCGACCAGCGACACCAGGGTCATGACCGCGGTCAGGATCACCGCCGCTGCCACATCCACCGCAGTACCCGCCCGCATCATCACAGGATAGGGACGAACAACTCCTCACGTAAGTGACGCCGTTAAGTGCCCACTTAGCCGCGTCTCGGCCCCGTCACGCGGACCACGCAGACGCGGCCATGACCGCCGGCTCCTCTCAACCCACCGGGCGGCCTGTCAGATTGCGCCGATGAGAGCCGTTCGATGACGAGATCAGGAGACCCTTGCTCGTTATCCGAGTGGCATCCGCGTCCATCTGCTACCACTGACACCCTCCCCTGATACCACTCGGGTAGGTACGATGACCGCATGGCGATGACCCTGCGGTTCGACGACGACAACGACGCGACCCGGCTCCGCGCCGCCGCGGCGGCCGAGGGCGTTTCCATGAACGAGTTCGTTCGGCGCTCCGTCCACGAGCGTCTGGAGCGGATGTCGGTCCTGCAGAAGCTCCGTGAGGCGTGGGGGCCGCTCCCGGCTGACGCCATGGACGACGTTCACCGGGCCGCCGCCTCTCTCGGCATCGACCCCGACCACGCGGCCGAGCTTCTTGGAGTGGCGTCCTACCGCGCGGCGTCGTGACACCATCGCCTGGTGACCTCCCCCGCTGACCGGCCCCGTGGCCGCGTCCTCGACACCGCCGCACTCGTCCAGGCCACGACCGGCAAGCCGCTGTACGCCCGCGTCCTGGTCGAACTCGCCCTGGCGGCCGGCACCGCGACCTTGCTCATCCCGGTGACCGCCTACGTTCAGGCGCTCGCGGAGCTGCCTGCGGATCTGCGGTGGCGGCTCATGCTGCTGACCACCTCTCCCGGCGTCGAACTGGACCTGCTCGACGACCGGGAGAAGGCTCACGAAATCGCCGACCTCAGCGCGGCCGACGCCACGCTCGCGCACGTCGCCTGGTGCGGGGTCCGCTATGGTTGGCCGGTCGTCAGCGACCGCATGGTCGACCTGCGCATCGTGGCCCTGGGCGTCGAGGTCGAACCCCTGCCCTGACTCGGGCCGCATGAAGCAGACGAGCACAGCATGATCGCCCTGGTAGCCGAAGCACCAGCCTCAGTCGGTCAACCCCCGAGAGACTTCCGGGCCGAACCACTAAGCCCGGCGGGTCACGGCGGTCTCCCGCTCCACACGCGACAACTTCTCGGGATTACGCACGTGGTAGGCGCCGGTGACGTAGCCGTTCTCCACGCGCACCGCCACCACTCCGTCGATCTCCCCGCCGACCCGTACGAGCAGCCCGGGGCCGCCATTGATCTGGACCAGCTCGACCGACCGTTCCGCGTCGCGTCTCCACCAGCCGACGGCCAGCAGCCGAGCCACTTTGTCGATCCCCACGACGGGCCGCAGCAGGGCGTGCCTGACTCCGCCGCCGTCGCTCAGCGCGACGACGTCCGGCGCGAGGACGTCGAGCAGGCTCTGCAACTCGCCGGTCTCGACCGCTCGCTTGAAGGCCTGGAGCGCGGCTCGGGTCTCGGCCGGGGAGGCGATGCCGCGGGGCCGGCGCGCGGCGACGTGTGCCCGCGCCCGGTAGGCGATCTGGCGGACCGCGGACGGACTCTTGTCGACGGCCTCGGCGATCTCGTCGTAGTCCAGGTCGAACACCTCGCGCAGCACGAACACCGCCCGCTCGGTCGGCTGCAGCGTCTCCAGCACCAGCAGCATCGCCATCGAGACGCTCTCGGCGAGCTCGACGTCCTCGGCCACATCGGGCGCGGTCAGCAACGGCTCTGGCAGCCACGGCCCGACGTAGGACTCCTTGCGCCGGCCGAGCACGCGTAGCCGGTCCAGCGCCTGCCGGGTGACGATCCGCACCAGGTAGGCGCGCTCCTCCCGCACGGTGTCGAGGTCGACGTCCACCCATCGCAGCCAGGTCTCCTGCAGGACGTCCTCGGCGTCGGCGGCCGAGCCGAGCATCTCGTAGGCGACGGTGAACAGCAGGTTGCGGTGGGCGACGAACGCCTGGGTGGCGGAGTCCACGGAGTCGACATGGTCGGCACGATCGAGCGGCTCGGCCGGGTCCGCACTTCGTTCGCTCCGCTCGGTCACGCCCCGCTCCTGCCTGTTCGTTCTCAGCGCTGCCACACGCACAAGACGTCGGTCCCCCACCGCTTTGTAACACCCGCGGTAAGTGGCCTATGTCACATGGCCGCGCTGTTACAAGGATCGGGGCGCCGGCGTCTCGTGGTCGTCAGGACGCCGCGCGAACGATCCGTACGGCACTACGACGAGCTGAGAGTGAGAAGGGAAGCCTTCCCCATGTCCACGCCCACGACGACCGACCAGCGGTCGCGCATGCCCAACCCCCTCCCCTTCCTCCCCGAGATGGCGGAGGTCGGCGAGGGTCTGCACAAGGCCCTCCAGAACGGCGCGATTCCGCAGACCACCATCCACCTGCTGCAACTTCGCGCCGGGCAACTCCTCGGCAGCACGTACTTCACCATCAGGGAAACCGGCAACCTCCGCAGGATCGGGGAATCAGAGGAGCGCATCACCGCCGTGTCCACCTGGCGGGACGCGATCCACTTCACCGAGGCCGAACGGATCGCGCTGGAGCTCGTGGAGGCCGTCCTCACCCCGAACCCGTCCGGGGAGCGCGTCCCCGACGAGCTGTACGCCAGGGCGTCCGCGCACTACGACCACAAGGCGATGTGGTCGCTCATCATGGCGATCGCCCACATCGGCTTCTTCACCCCCGCCGCTCTCATCGCCAAGCCGATCCCCGGCATGCCCCCCGGCCAGAACTACAGCGAGTGAGAAAGGCACCCAGCATGAGCATCACGACGTTCGCGGTAGCAGGGGCGACCGGGCGGCTGGGCCGCCACGTCGTCGACGTCCTGACCGAGCGGGGACACCAGGTCGTGCCGATGTCCCGAGCCACCGGCGTGGACATCATCACCGGTGAGGGCCTCGCCGAGGCCCTCACCGGGGTCGAGGTCATCATCGACGTCGCCTCGTGGCACTCCTCCGACCAGGACGCCGCGACGGAGTTCTTCCGTACGTCGGCCCGCAATCTCCACGAGGCCGGCCAGAAGGCGGGGGTCGCCCAGATCGCCATGGCGTCCATCATCGGCACCGACAAGGCCACCGCCGGTTTCCTCGCCGCCAAGAAGGTGCACGAGGAACTCCTCCTGTCCGGCCCGCTCCCCGTCAGCATCCTGCGGGCCGCGCAGTTCCACGAGTTCGTCGGCCAGCTCCTGGACTGGCAGCAGGGCGACGTCGCCTACATCCCGGCCCTGCCCACCCAGCTCGTGGCCTGCCGCACCGTGGCCGAGGAGCTGGTCGACCTGGCCACCGCCCCCGCCGCCCCAGGAACACCGATCCCCGAGATCGCCGGCCCTCGCAAGGAGATCATGGCCGAGGCGGCCCAGCTCCTCGGCGCCCGCCGAGGCATCAAGGTCGTGGGCGTCGACGGGTCCGGCATGCCCGATGCCGAGATCGCCGCCAACGGCGGGTTCCTGCCCAGTCCGCATGCCAAGCTCGCCGGACCCACCTTCCAGCAGTGGCTCGGCACCCAGCCCTGAGCCGACCTTGCCCTTGTTCTCGGAACTCCACCACCCGGGGCCCCGAGGGCAAGGGCTCCCCCGTGACCAAGCGCATCTGCAGCGCCTTCTACGGCGCCGACCTCGACCTGCGGCTACGCCGCCTCGGCGGCACGCAGCTCGTGCCGGCCGGGATCGCCACCAGTATCGGCGTGGAGTCCACCGCCCGCGCCGCCCACGAGCACGGCTACGACGTCACGCTGGTGACGGACGCCATGACCGATCGGGACGCCGAGGTGCATCGCCACAGCGTGGAACGGATCGTCCCGCTCCTCGGCGAGAGCGGCTCCACCGCCGAGATCATCGGCCTGCCGGCCAAGATGACCGCGTTCACAGGTGTTGGTCCGCCACAGCCGCATGCAGGGCAGGTCGGCGTCATCGCTGACCAGCACAAACGCCGCCACCCGGTCCTGCCGAGAATGCTTCCCACATCACGGGATATTCTTTGTCTTTCCTACCGATTTACTAGCAAACTCTCCTCCATGACCGCAGCCGTGCTCGAAACCATCTGGTTCACCCGCTGTCCCATGTCCACCGCGACGGGCATCGCGGCCGACCAGGGCCGGCTGGCCGGGCTCGGCCTCGGCGACGCCGAGCCGGTGGATGTCGCGGCCGGGCCCGGCGGCGGCCAATGGGAGGCCGAACCGGCCACCGCAAGGTGGACGCGGTCTATGTCAAGGGCGCGCTCGCCGTCGAAGCCGCCCTGCGCCATGGCGCGGAGGTCGGCATCGACCGAAGATCTCGGTCGCGGACGCCGTACTTCCCGAGATTGGCGAACTGGTGCCGCGGAGCCGCCGAGCTCCGGCAATTATTTCCCGCCTTTCCTGGTTGGCTTCAATTGAGGAGGAACCACCGTGCCGCTGCCCACGCAACGACTACGCAAGTTGGGTTTCCTGACCATCGGGCTGTTCGACGGGGACGACCCTCGCCCGGGACACGAGTCGACACTGCAGATCATCGAGCTGGGCGAGCGGCTCGGCTTCGACAGCGCGTGGGTGCGGCACCGCCATCTGCAGTACGGCATCTCCTCCCCGGTCGCCCTCCTGGCCGCGGCCTCCCAGCGCACCACCCGCATCGAACTGGGGACGGCGGTCATTCCCCTCGGCTGGGAGAACCCGCTGCGGCTCGCCGAAGACCTGGCCACGGTGGACATCCTGTCCGGGGGCCGGCTCAACCCGGGCGTCAGCGTCGGACCGCCGCTCCATTACGACCAGGTCAAGGACGCGCTCCACCCCGGCACCGCCGACCTGGAGGACTTCAGTCACGAACGGGTGCGCCGGCTGCTGTCCTTCGTACGCGGTGAGCCGGTCACCGGCTTCAGCGGCACCGAGGGGTTCGAGGTCTTCTCCGACCGGGTCCAGCCCCACTCGCCGGGCCTGGGCGCCCGCATGTGGTACGGCGGCGGCAGCCTCCGCTCGGCCCGATGGGCGGGCGAACACGGCATGAACTTCCTGACCAGCAGCGTCGTCAAGGCGGAGGAGTCGGAGAACTTCGCCGAGATCCAGCTCTCCCACATACGGGAGTTCCGCGCCCGCCACCCCGACGGCCAAAGGGCCCGCGTCTCCCAGGGCCTGGTCGTCATCCCCACGGACACGGCCACGCCGGAGCAGCGGGCCAAGTACAAGGAGTACGCCGACAAGCGCGCGCCCCGCACCGCCACGCCGCAGGGACCGGCCCGCATGATGTTCGCGCCCGACCTCGTCGGCAGCTCCGCCGAGATCGCCGAGCAACTGTACGCGCACGCCGCCTTCCGGGAGATCGACGAGGTCGCGTTCGCGCTGCCGTTCACCTTCGACCACGAGGACTACGTGCAGATCCTCACCGACATCGCCAGGAGGCTGGGGCCCGCGCTCGGCTGGCGGCCCGCGACAAGGTCAGGCGGTGAGGCTTCCCCGGTCGTGCGGTGAACCCCAGACACCCGTGAATGTTCCACGTCGATGCGCTTGACGCCCTCCATGGGTCTGATCGCGGTGTGGCGGTAGGCGGAGAAATCGGTGGTGTCGCCTAAGGCGGGGTGCTGTTAGAGGTCGCGGGCCCGACCTTGTCCTCCGAGAAAGATCGGCTGTGCGGGAACAGATCCATCTTCCAGAGTATTCCTACCAATAAAGCGGCTAAATCCTTGAGTGGAAGGGCCGCGGAGGAACGCCGCACGGAGAAGAGAGGATGAGCCGACCATGACCGACCGTCGCCTGTTGCTCGCCATCGATCTGGACGGAGACGGCGCCCATCCGGCCGCCTGGCGCCACAGCGGCCATCCGCCCGCGCACACGCTGACTGCCGCCGCGCTGCGGCGGGTCGTCACCGAGGCGGAGGCGGCGGGCTTCGCGCTCGCCACCTTCGCCGACACCCCGCTCCCGCCCGGCCCTGCGCCGGACAGCGCCGGGCGGCTGGAGGCGGGTGCCCGGGCCGCGTTCGCCACCCTTCTGACCAGCGGGATCGGGCTCGCCCCCACGCTGCACACGACCACGACGGAGCCGTTCCACCTGGCCACGCAGCTGGCGAGCCTGGATCACGCCAGCCGGGGCCGGGCGGCCTGGGTGGTCGGCGCGGCCGACGGGGACGACGCTCTCGCCACCATCGGGGCGCAGGCGCTCGCGGAAGAGGACGCGCGGCGTGAGGCGGCCGACGTCGTCGAGGTGGCGCGCCTGCTGTGGGACTCCTGGGAGGACGACGCGGTGATCAAGGACGTGGCCACCGGCCGCTACCTCGACTCCGACCGCGTGCATCACGTCAACTACACCGGGAGGAGCTTCACCATCGCGGGACCTCTCATCACGCCGCGCCCACCGCAGGGACAGGTCGTCGTGCTCGCCCCGGCCGGCCTGGAGCTCGACGCCCTGGCCGACGTGGTGCTCGTGAGCGAGACCGACGTCGGCGCGCTCGCCCGTCGGGCGCAGCAGGCCAGGGACGCGGGCGCGGCGCTCGCGTTCGCCGAGATCGAGGTCGTGCTCGACGCCGCCGAGCCGGCGGCGCGGCGGCTCGCCGCCCTGGACGCGGCGACGCTGTGGCCGGACTCGGGACGCCTGCGCTACACCGGACCGGCCGGCGGGCTCGTGGAGCTGCTGCGCTCGCTCCCCTCGGCCGTCGACGGGGTTCGCCTGCACCCCGCCGTTCTCGCCGCCGACCTGCCGGTGCTCGCCGGGGAAGTGCTGCCCGCTCTCGCCGCGGCGGGCCTGCACGCGCCGCCCGCGCCCGGGGCCACGCTCCGCACGACGCTGGGCCTGCCCCATCCCGCCAACCGCTTCGCGGCCGTCGCGAGCGCGACCGCCTGAAGGGACGACACCATGACCTCCCCCAGCCCGACCGGCGCCCCCTACGACCCGCACGCCCACGTGCACCTCGGCGTGTTCTACCCCGGGGTCGGCCCACAGCTCATCTGGACGGGCCCGGACGCCGCGCCCCACACCGCGATCGAGACCTTCGTCCACGTCGCGCAGCTCCTGGAGCGCGGCCTCTTCGACGCCTTCTTCCTCGGCGAAGGACTGCGCGTACGGGAGAACCGCGGACGCGTGCACGACCTGGACGTCGCCGGCCGCCCCGACGCGATCACCCAGCTCTCCGCGCTCGCCGCGGTGACCGAGCGGATCGGCCTGGTCGCCACCCAGAACACGACCTACAACTTCCCCGCGGACCTCGCCCGCCGCCTGGCGAGCCTGGACCTCCTGTCCGGCGGGCGGGCCGGCTGGAACATCGTCACCACCGACAACGCCTGGACGGGCGCGAACTTCCGTCACGGCGGCTGGCTCCCCCATGAGCGGCGCTACGAGCGGGCCACGCAGTTCGTGGAGGCGGCCAAGGAACTGTGGGCGTCCTGGGCGCCGGACGCGATCGCCGAATCAGGAGAGGAGGCGTCCTGGGCACGGCCCGGAGCGGTCCGCGAGGTGGAACGCGACACCGACCTGGTACGGCTGCGCGCCCGCGCCACCGTTCCGGCCAGCCCCCAGGGACGGCCGGTGCTGTTCCAGGCGGGCGACTCCGACGGTGGCCGTGAACTGGCGGCCCGCCACGCCGACGTGGTGTTCTCGGCCAACACCGACTACGACAAGGCCGTCGCCTACGCCGCCGATCTGCGTGCCCGGCTGGCCCGCCACGGCCGCTCGCCGGACTCGCTGCGCATCCTGCCCGGCGCCTCGGTGATCCTCGGCGACACTCCGGAGGAGGCCAGAGAGCGCGCCGAGTGGGTGCATGCGGAGCAGCTCTCGCCACCCCGGGCGATCGCGTTCCTGGAGCAGTACTGGGACACCGACCTGTCGGACTACGACCCGCACGGCCCGCTGCCCGACATCGAGCCGAGCCAGGCCGAGCTGGACCCCTCTCGCGGCACGCTCCCCATCGAGCGGCGCACCGGCAAGCTCGCCACCATCGCCCGGTGGCGGGAGCAGGCCGCGGCGGAGAACCTGTCGATCCTGCAGCTCGTGCGCCGGGTCACGCCGCGCGAGCGCGCCTTCGTCGGCACCCCGTCGCAGGTCGCCGACGAATGGGTGCGGTATGTGCGTACGCGCGCGGTGGACGGGTTCAACATCAGCCCGCACCTGCTCCCCTCCTCCCTGGAGGACATCGTGAACAAGCTGGTTCCGGAGTTGCAGGAGCGGGGCGCCTACCGCACCGAGTACACCGGGACGACGTTGCGCGAGCACCTCGACCTGCCCGCGCCGTCTGGAGGGTCAGGCGTGGGGGGCCACTTCGCCGGTTGAGATCAGCAGGATGACATGACCTTCACCGTCGTACGGCCGGCTGCCGCGCGAGGTGGCCCCCCACCTCGCGCGCGTCGGCCTCGATGCGGTGGATGAACGTGGATTCGCACCGCCGCAGCACGGGCAGCCCCGGCACATACAGCTCCGGACTGCCGACCGCACCACACTCGCCGGTGACCCTCCCGAGCAGCGTCGCTCAGGCGGGCCCGGCTCTCAGGCCAGAACGTACATGCGGATGGCGACGACCTCGCCTTCTTCCTCTGGCCGGGCGAGACCCACGAACACGCTTTCGGCGAGCCATCGATGCGCGGGTGCGTCGGTACGGAACGTGGGCGAGGTGCGGTAGTAATGCCCGGCCTCGGTCACCCGCAGGTCGCCGTCGTACTGGTCGGGGCAGTCGGAGCCTTCGTGGTAGTAGCCCCGGTTGACGATGTCGATGACGGCGCCGTCGTCAGCCTGAAGCAAGTAGCGGGCGTCCAGCTCGCAGACGCGGCCGCGGGTGTTCGACCAGTCGCCGCCGCCGGGCAGGACGATCCCGCGCAGCAGCGGGCCGTCGACCGTGCCGCCGACGATCGGAGTGAACTCGGTCTTCTCACCGTCGCCGTGTCCGACGTGCAGGGTGGGGGCGAGGCGAGCGCGGATCTCGAACGCGAAGGTCAAGGCGGGGGCGAACGGGACGGATGCTTCAGGCATGATCAACTCCTTGGTGTGGAGGGCGTCCGGCGTCGCCTCCGGGTCGGCGCACCCGCGAACACCCTGCGGAGGCCGTCTGCGGTACGGAAGGAACAAGAACGAGGACCACCGGCGGCGTGCCGAACCGGTCAGCGGAGGGTGACCGGGGTGAGCCGAGGGGCCCGGTCCTCTATCTCCTGGGCGGCATCCAGAATGAGGTCCTCCGCGAATCGCCCGCCGATGAGCTGAACGCCGGCCGGGAGCCCGTCCGTCACTCCTGTCGGGACGGTGACCGCGGGGAACCCGAGAACCGGCACGGAGATCATCGGCCACTGCGCCGCGAACAGGCTCCGGGCGCGCGCCGGGTCGGTGATGTCGGCGTCCTGCTCGAAGGGAGGCTCCGCCGAGGCCGGGGTCAGCAGGATCCGGTCCGTGCCGAGCGACTCCTGCAACTGGCTGATCAGCGTCGCCCGGCGGGCCCAGCCCTGAATGTACGCCGTGATGTCCGGCTTCTCACCCCAAAGCTCCGCCGCCGCCTCGTAGAAGTGGGTCATGTTGACGCCGGTCGCCTCGCCGCCCAGCTCCAGCATCCCGGGCAGCAAGGGCCGCATGTCTTCGGCGAGCAGCAGATGCCACAGCCGCGCCGCCTCGCCGAGCAGTGGCAACTCCAGCTCCTCCACCTCATAGCCGGCGTCGATCAGCCACCGCGCCGCGGTGTCCAGCGCGTCGTTCACGGACGGATGCGGCTTGACGAGCCCCACGTCGCGGACGAGCCCGACGCGGATCGGCCCGGACCGCGGCGAGGCTCTGTGCACGGCGGGGATGCCGAACGGGTCGCGCAGGTCGGGGCTCGCCATCGCGTACAGGGCGGTTCGCGCGTCGGCCACGGTCCTGGCCAGCGGGCCGTGCACGGCCCAGGCCTGGAAGGTGAGCGGGCCCTCCAGCTCCATCTCTCCGGGGGCCGTCCAGTTGGACACCAGGCCGACCGTCGGGCGGATGCCGACCAGGCCGCAACAGGCGGCGGGGTAGCGGACCGATCCGGCGATGTCGTTGCCCTGCGCGAGCGGCGTCATTCCCGAGGCCACGCTGCTGGAGGCGCCGCCGCTGGAGCCGCCGGGGGTGCGCTCGTGGTTCCACGGGTTGAGGGTTCTCCCGTGCGGGTCGTTCGACGAGAACCAGCGCAGTGAGAAGGCCGGCGCGTTGCTCCGGCCGAGGAAGATCGCCCCCGCGCCGCGCAGGGCGGTGACGCACGCGTCGTCCCCGGGGGCCATCGCGTCGGCCGTGGCCGACAGCCCGTTGCTCATCAGGCGGGACTTCTGCCCGGTGTTTATCTTGGTCGACATCGGTACGCCGTGCAGCGGGCCGAGGACCTCACCGGCGGCCACCGCTTCATCGGCCCGGCGCGCATCGGCCAGCGCCTCCTCGGGACGGACGTCGAGGAGAGCGTTCAGCACCGGATTGACTTCCTCGATCCTGCCCAGGCAGGACTCCACGACATCGACCGTTGAGAACTCGCGGTCACGGATCCCCGCGGCCAGCCGGGTCGCGGACAACTGCCAGAGTTCCATGGCTGCTCCTAGATGGTCTCCCGCGGGGATCACGAGTAGGGGACACCCTTCCGCCCGCGGAGGGGGAATCGGGCCGGGGTAGGCGCCGGAGGTGCGCGCATTTGGCGATGTCGAAGGAGAGTACGTCATGTAACTGCCATATACAACACTGTTGTATCACCGGCTTCTTGTGGTTAACCTGCCGTCATGCCGGTGGAGATTGACGTCGCCCTGCGACTCGCGAACATCGCCGACGCCACCCTGGAGATCGTGGCGGCGGAGGGCACCGACGGGGTGACCATAAGAGCCGTGGCCAGGCGGATCGGTGGTTCCACGACGCTCGTCACCAACTACCTGCCCACACGCGAAGCCTTGCTGCGCAACGCCATCGAGCACGCGATGCAGTCGTGGGAGACGGAACTGGGCGAGGCCGTAGGGGGAGCGACCGGACGGGAGCGCCTGTCCGCCATAGCCCGCTGGGCGTGCTCCACGACCGGCAACGACCAGGTGCTGCGCCGGCTCTTCATGGAGATCCTCGGCCGCGGCGGGCCCGGATCGGAGGCACTTCAGATCGTCAGGGAGGACGCGCGGCAGAGTCGCGACCTGCTGATGGATGCCGCTCAGGAAGCGGGTGCGGCCGACGCCGCCTTCACCGCCGACATCCTGCATCTCGTCCTACGCGGTTTCTACCTTTCCAGTCTGGAGGATCCCGAGTGCTGGAACAGCGAGCGCATGACCCCGCTCGTCGAGCGGCTCGTCCGCTTTTTGTCCGCCCTTCCCGCCGGCCCCTCCGACCCGTCCTTGGGCGCGCCGCGATGAGACGCACGGCGTTATGAACCGCTCCCACCGAGCGCCGATGGACTGGTCACGATTACCCGCATAGCGCACGGGACGTGAGATCGGCCCATTCGGACGCGGCCGCGATCCGCCCCTGTTCGCATCTTCCGGCCGAGCCGTATCGACCACCGGCTTTTGAATCGCCGTTACGATCTGGGTCAGTCCTTGCCCCATGAGGCGTGACCTCCCCGCCCTGACCCTTTTCACGTTCGGCAGTTCTTCGACTGCGACGATTCCAGTTATGCATCCATAAGGTGTTCGACCATGGCGAGGATATCGACGTCGCTCCCCTGATTCCGGATGAGCCGCCCCCTATATCGCCCCGTGCGTTGGTGTCAGTCTCACGGCCACGCTCTTTTCAATTTGGAGCATTGACAATCAATCGGTGACCAACCACCCTGAGTGGCCAAGACCTGATATCTGGTCCACCCACCGCCTCGCACAGACGCGGCGTTGAACACATTTCCCCCCGCCGCCGCAGCGGCCTGGGTTCAATCACCTCCTCGAATTCGGCGATGTAACTCGCCTCGGCCCGCACCGGCATGAGAAGGGTCCTCCCATGACACGTCCCCGTCCCCGCCTGGCCGCGTTCGCCGCGGCCCTCGTCGGCACCTGCACGCTCGCCGGGTGCGCGAACGACGACGGCCCGGCTGCCTCGAACTCACCGGCCACGGCCGCCCTCACGACGTCCGTCCCGGCCGCGACCACAGACGTCGACAGCGTCACCTGGAACGTCCCGGCCGGCGAACCGCCCACGCTGGACCCCGCGCAGTCCGCCATCGAGTCGGTCAGCACCATCGTCCCCAACATGTGCGAGGGGCTGTTCACCCTCGGCCCGGACTACGAGCTCCAGCCCGCGCTGGCCACCTCCGTCGACCACCCCGACCCGCTCACCTACGTGATCCACCTGCGCGAGGGCGTCAGGTTCTGGGACGGCAAGCCGGTCACCCCGGAGGACGTCGTCTACAGCGCCGAGCGGATCCTCGACCCCAAGCTCGGCTCGTCGTGGATCGGCTGGGCGGCGCACCTGAAGAGCATCGACGTCACCGGCCGCCGCGAGATCACCGTCAGATTGAAGCAGCCGGACGTCATCGTTCCGAACCACTTCGCGATGCCCTCCTTCTTCGTCGTGGAGAAGTCTTTCGCCGAGGCCGCCGGCACGGACTTCGGGACCGCCAAGGGCGGTGTGATGTGCACCGGCCCCTACAAGCTCGACAAATGGACGCAGGGGCAGAACATCACGCTGACGCGCAACGACGCCTGGTGGAGCACCGCGACCACGCCCAAGATCAAGAACCTGCGCTTCACCTTCATCACCGACCCGTCCGCGATGGCCGCGGCGCTGGCCGGCGGCGACGTCGACGGCCAGTACACCGTCCCGCGCGCCGCGCAGGACCAGCTGGCGGCCAAGGGCCACATGCTGTACGGGCCGAGCCTGTCCACGGCGTTCCTGTCGGTGATCAACCAGAACGGCGCGCTCTCCGACCCCGCCGTCCGGCAGGCCCTGCACGCTCTGATCGACTACAAGGGGATCATCGCCTCCGTCTACCGGGGTACGGCGCAGCCGGAGCGGGCCCTGGTCCCGCCCGAGGCCTGGGGGTACGGCAAGACGGTCTTCCAGGAGGAGTACGACAAACTGCCCGAGCCGGTCCAGGACCTCGACAAGGCCAAGAAGCTCATCAGCCAGTCCGCCAAGGCCAAGGAGAAGATCGTCCTGGCCTACGCGACGGTCATCGAGGAGGAGAGCAAGATCGCCACGGTGGTCGCCGACATCGCGAACCAGGCGGGCCTGCACATCGAGCTGAAGCCGCTCACCGCCGAGCAGTACGGCGCGATGTTCGCCTCCCCCGAGGCCCGAGCGGGCATCGACCTGTTCATGTCGACCGGCTACCTCGACTTCCCCGAGCCGCTGGCGTACTACCAGTTCTTCACGACCGGGAGTTTCTACAACTTCGGCGGGTACGGCGACAAGGACTACGACAGCGCCGTCGCCGCCGCGCTGACCACTGAAGACGACGCCGCCCGGGCCCGGGAGGTGGCCAAGGCGCAGGCCATCATGGCCAAGGACCTGGTCAACATCCCCATCGCGACGCCGTACGTCAACGTCTACTACGGGCCGAACCTGGCCGGTCTGGTCCCGCGGCAGAGCTATGTCAACACGCCGTGGGCGGTCGAGCTCGGCGGCAAGTGACGGTCCCGTGACGATGCAACGCATTTTCGCTGTCTGGATCGGCAAGCGGGCCCTTGGCGCGGTCATCACGGTCCTGATCGCATCGATCCTCATCTATGGGGCGCTTCGGCTGGTCCCCGGCGACCCGGTCGTGGCCCTGGCCGCCGGCCGGCGCCTCACCCCGGACCAGGTCGAGGCCCTGCGCCACCGCTACGGACTCGACCAGGGGGTCGTCCAGGGCTACCTCGGGTGGATCGGCGGCGCGCTCCGGCTGGACCTCGGAACGTCGCTGAACTACCAGACCAGCGTCGCCTCGCTCATCGCGGGCCGGCTCGGCGTGTCCGGCCTGCTGATCCTGTACTCGGCGGTCCTGGCGATCCTGTCCGGCTCCGTGGTGGCGCTGGTATCGGCGGTCAAGGGCGGCCTGGTCAACCGGGTCGCGGCCGTCGCCGCTGCCATCACCACCGCCACGCCTCCGTTCGTGGCGGTCATCGTCCTCCTGGCGGTCTTCGCGGTCGGCCTCGGCTGGTTTCCCGCCACCGGCGTCGGCACCGGTCTCGTCGACCGGCTGTGGCACCTGACCCTGCCCGCGGTCGCCATGACGATCGCCGTCTTCGGCGTGCTCGCCCGGGTGGGCAACGCGGCGTTCGCCGACGAGCTGCGGCGCGAGCACGTGGAGGTGGCGCGCAGCCGCGGGGTGAGCGGTACCGCTGTGATCGGAAGGCACGTGGTGCGCAACGCGCTCGCGCCCATGCTGACCGTCGTCGGTGTGCTGTTCGCGAGCCTGTTCGTCGGCACCGCCGTCGTCGAGACCGCATTCGGCTTGGACGGCATCGGCTCGCTGCTGGTCAGCTCGGTGTCGCGGCGGGACTTCCCCGTCGTGCAGGGCATCGCGCTCATCGCGGTCGTGCTGTTCGTCGTGGTCAACACGCTGGTGGACCTGGCCATGCCGTTCATCGACCCGCGGGTCACAGTGGGAGGGCTGCGCCGATGACGCTGACGATTCCCGCGCTGCGCGCACGAAGCGCCAAGAGGCGCCGCCGCCGGCCGCTCAGCGTGGCGCTCGCGGTCGTGTTCCTGCTCCTCGTCGCCCTCACGGGGCTGCTGGCCCCCGTGCTGGCCCCGCACTCCCCGAACGCCACGGACCTGCTGAACTCCCTGGCGCCTCCGGGGTCGGCAGGGCATTCGCTGGGCAGCGATTCCACCGGGCGGGACGTGCTGTCGAGGATCATGTACGGTGCCCGGCTGTCGTTGCTCGCGCCGCTCGGCGTGGTGCTGCTGTCCGGGTTGCTGGGGACCGCGATCGGCCTGCTCGCCGCCCGCGCGGGAGGATGGATCGACACCCTGCTGTCGCGCGCCATGGACATCGTCTTCGCCTTCCCCAGTCTCCTGCTGGCGATGCTCGTCGTGGCGGTGTTCGGGCCGGGGCTCACCGCTCCGATCTGCGCCCTGGCCATCAGCTACACCCCCTTCGTCGGCCGCGTCGTTCGCAGCATGGCGATCCAGGAGGGCGCCCGTCCGTACATGGAGAGCTACCGGGTCATGGGCTTCGGCGAGCTGTCGGTGGCGATCCGCCACCTGCTGCCCAACGTGTTGCCGGTGCTCATCGCCCAGAGCGCGTTGGGCTTCGGCTACGCGCTGGTGGACCTGGCATCCCTGTCCTACCTGGGGCTCGGCGTACGGCCGCCCGACGCGGACTGGGGCTCGATGATCGCCGAAGCGCAGAGCGCCATCCTCCAGGGGTCGCCATGGAGCGGATTGATGCCCGGCCTGGCGGTGCTGCTGACCGTTGTGAGCGTCAACGTGCTGGGCGAGCACATCGGCGCCTCCGTCGGCAGGAAGCAGAGTGAAGGAACATGACCATGCTCGTGAAGGAAGAGCCAGCGGCGCGGCCGGACGAACGGACCGCCCTCGCCATCTCGGGGCTGAACCTCGCGATCGGCACGGGTGACAAGGCGATCCCTCTGCTTGCCGACGTCACCGTCCGGGTGGGCCGGGGGGAGACCGTCGGTCTCGTCGGCGAGTCCGGCTCGGGCAAGTCGCTGACGGCCCGGAGCGCCCTGGGCATGCTGCCGCGCGGCGCGCGCGCCACCGGGAACGTCACGGTCGCGGGTGCCGACGTGCTCGCCGCCGGGCGGAAGGCCCTGCGCGACCTGCGGCGCACCCGGGTGGCGATGGTGTTCCAGGACCCCCGGGCGTCGATCAACCCCGTGCGGCGCGTGGGCAACTACCTCACCGAAGGGCTGCGCGCCCGGGGCATGCCCTCGCGCGCCGCGACGGAACGAGCGCTGGACCTGCTCGACCGGGTCGGCATCCGGGACCCTCGGAGCGCGATGCGACGCTTCCCGCACGAGTTCTCCGGCGGCATGCTGCAACGCGTCGTGATCGCCGGCGCCCTGTCCACCGAGCCCGAGCTGCTCCTGGCCGACGAGCCCACCACCGCCCTCGACGTCACGACGCAGGCCGAGGTGATCGGCCTGCTGAAGACCATGCAGCGCGAGCGCGGCACCGGCATGCTCTTCGTGACCCACGACCTCGACCTCGCCGCCGCCATCTGCGACCGCATCTACGTCATGTACGCCGGCCGCATCGTGGAGGAGTCGGCCGGCGTCTCGCTCTTCCGCACGCCCGCCCACCCGTACACGAAGGCACTGCTGGAAGCGAGCCCGTCCGTGCACGGCGACAAAGTCGAGATCAAGGCCATCAGGGGACGCCCGAGGGCGCTCGCGGAGTCGCCGTCGGGCTGCTCGTTTCGCGACCGTTGCCCGCTCGCCGGCGACGACTGCGTCGAGAGTGTGCCTGCCTTCCGTCCGCACAAGACGTCCCTCGTCGCGTGCCTCCGCCCGGAACAGGTGACGCCGTGACCGCCACTTCCCCCGACCTGATACGGCCCGTGCTCACGGTGACATCGCTGACGAAGAAGTTCGGAGACTTCATCGCGGTCGACGATGTGAGCTTCGACCTGATGCCCGGCGCCTCGCTCGGGATCGTCGGCGAGTCGGGATCCGGAAAGACGACCACCGCCCGGATACTCGCCGGGCTCGAACGACCCACCTCCGGGACGGTCACCCTCGCCGGCGAGGTCGTCGAGGGACATTCACGCGGCGACCGGCTCAGGCGGGCACGACAGCTCCAGATGATCTTCCAGGACCCCTACGGCTCCTTCGACCCCCGTCTGACCATCGCCCAGGCCATCGCCGAACCCATGAAGCTGCATGCGCCGGGCTCCACGCGCGAGCAGCGGGCCCGCGTGAACGAACTCCTGGACCAGGTCGGGCTCAGCAGCCGGGCCGGGGAGTCGTTGCCGCGCGATCTGTCGGGCGGTCAGCGGCAGCGCGCCGCGATCGCCCGCGCGCTCGGCATCGCGCCACGCGTCCTGGTGCTGGACGAGGCGGTCGCCGCGCTCGACGTCTCGATCCAGGCCCAGATCCTCACCCTGCTCGACCGGCTGCGCCGCGACACCGGCATCGCGTACGTCTTCGTCAGCCACGACCTGGCGGTCGTGCGCCACATCACCGACACGGCCATCGTGATGCGGCATGGCCGCGTCGTCGAACGCGGCGAGACCGAACAGATCCTGCGCAGCCCCCAGCACCCCTACACCCGCCTGCTGCTCCACTCGATCCCCTCCCCCGATTGGGACCTCGAGCAGGTGGCTCGTGACCGCCGCGCGCTCGACCGGCACTGAGCCGCCATCACCGATCACCCTTCCAAGACACGGAGACACAACGTGCTGACCATCAACCGGGTCGGACCGGCCGACCTGCCCCACGACGCCACGCAGGTCATGATCCCCATGCGGGACGGGGTCCGGCTGGCGGCCGACGTCTATCTCGCCACCCCGGAGGCGCGGGGCGCCGTCATCCTGGTCCGCCTGCCGTACGACAAGGACGGCGTCTACTGCTTCATGCCCACCGTCAGCCGCTACTTCCGGGCGAAGGGCTACCACGTGGTGGTCCAGGATGTCCGGGGCAAGTACCGGTCGGAGGGACCGGCGGAGTTCGGTCTCCACGAGGCCGACGACGGATACGACACCATTCAGTGGCTCACCGAGCAGCCCTGGTGCGACGGGAACGTCGTCATGTGGGGGGACTCCTACTACGGCTACACGACCATCGCCGCGGCGATCGGCGGCCACCCCGCGCTCAGGGCGATCTCCCCGCGGGTCACCGGATCCCAGCTCTCGATGGTCCTGGAGTACGGCGACGGCACGCGAGAGGTCGAGGAGACGGCCCGCAAGTTGTACTTCGCCTCCCACTATGTGGACGCGGATCGGTACGAGTGGGAGCCCGACTGGAACAGCCGCCCGCTGCGGGACACGTTCGAGCGGTTCTTCCAGCAGCTCGGCAAGCGCTCCCCCAACTTCGACGCGGAGTTCGAGGGTGAATCGCGATTCGTTCCGCCGCCGCAGAAGGCGCTGCTGGAGAGCCGTCCCATCCCGGCGCTGTACACCATCGGATGGTTCGACAACTGCGCGAACTGGTCCTGGCATGACGTCCGCGCCCTGTCACAGACCCCGGCCTGGGCCGCACACCTCTATCTCCGCCTGGAAGCCATCGACCACGAGAACTACTGGCTGGGCGACGCCCCCGTCGCCCCACACGACGACCACGCCGCCGACCCCGCCGCCATGGACCGGATGCTGCCCAGGTACCTCGACCCCGCGATCGAGTTCTTCGACGCCGTCCTCGGCCGCTCAGGTGATCTGGCCGCGCTGCCCCGGGTGCGCTACGAGGTCTGCCACGGCGAGTGGCGTGAGAGCGACACCTGGCCTCCCCGGCAGGCCTCCGACCTCGAATACCACCTGGCCCCGGGGCTCCTCACCACCGAGGCGGTGCCGGAGGAGAGCCTGGCGGAGTGGACCCACAACCCCGTCGACCTGCTCCCCTCAACCGGCGTGAACCCCTTCGCCGCCCTGTTCGACCGGTCGGACCTGAGCGCCATCGGGCAGCGCGGGGACGTGCTGCGCTTCACGGGTCCCACCACCCTCAGGGACGTCGACCTGATCGGCACCGCCACCCTGACGCTGCGCCTTACGGCCCCCGCCGGCGCCAACGTCCACGTCCGGCTGCTGGATGTGACCCCCGAGGGCGCGTTCCTCGTCGCCAAGGGCCAGCTCCACCTCGACGTGCCGCTGGCCGCCGAGGAGGCCGTCGTCGACCTGCAGAGCATCGCCTACCGGCTGCGCGCCGGGCACCGCCTCGCGCTCGACGTCATGAGCAGCGACTTCCCCGACTACGTCCCCGAATGCCCCGCCGGAGCCGACCCGTGGACGAGCCTTCCGGGAGCGCCGGCCACCCGGGCGCTCACACTGGGCGGCGCCAATCCCTCCTGTCTCCGCATCGGCAGGTGGCAACCCGAGCAGCTCCGGCGGATTCGCCGGCGTCAGGGAAGCGAGTAACGAGCGACACCCCTGCGGTAGCGCATCCGCAGGGGTCCGCATCACCATCGACACCAGATCGCGAAACGGCGCAAACCCGGCGAGTCGCGTTGATCCATCAGCCCGGCGAGCACGGTGGTCTCGCAGGTGCCGCAGGTCTCCTCGCGACATGAGGGCGACACCGAGGACGGCGTCGAGGTCGAGCAGGCCGTGCTTGTCCTGCGGCCGCAGCTCCGCGGCGAACGCCATCGACGCGACCGTACGACCAGCATGGACCAGCCTTCAGAAGGCGTTACGCACGTTGATGTCCCTTCCGTCGCTTGCGCTCGGGATGGCGTGCTGGTCAAGGGCTCTGCAGGGCTACGGTCGAGGCTGAGCGAACAATCCGGGCTCGTCCTCGACGAGGAGGCCGCGGCCGGCACGTCCTCGTCACCGAAACCTTCTCCGGCTTGCCGATCACGACATTCCGGGCGTCTACCCCTGACGGCCGACTTCGCTCTCTTCGGCCGTTCGAACACCCCTTATCCACGACCTGCCATCATCGTGAAGATCACCAAGCATCCGGGGAAAGCGTCAGAGCCAGAATCGCGTAGCCCCATCACGTGGCCGGGGGCCGCAGGCCGAGCCACTGCTCGGCGTCCCAGGCATGGAACCGCTCGACCTCGGTGAACCCCAGCTTTGCCGCGAGGCGCATCGAGCCGACGTTGGCGCTCTGGGTGGTGAGCACCACCGGCTCGCCGGGAAGGGCGCCGTCAAACCAGTCGAGTGCCGCCGCGCACGCCTCGGCGGCGTACCCCTGCCCCCAGGCCTTCGGCAGGAACAGGTAACCGAGATCGGCCTTCCCCACGGCAGCCGGGCGACGGTGCCCGGCTGCTCTCCTGAGCAGGATCTGGCCGATCATCGCCCCGTCGAGCTCGACGACGAAACTCCCGGGCCATCGCTCGGGCACCTCGGGCATCTCACGCTCAAGCTCGTCACGCGGGCGGGGACCGCCGAGGTAGGTGTGCACCTCTGGCGAGGCGAGCAGCTCGATGAACGTTGTACGGTCCCGCGCCTCGGGCTCACGGAGCACGAGCCGCTCGGTCCGGATCAGCTCAGGCGGCCAAGCCACATGTCCTAGATCTGCCATGCGCGCAAGCTAGCGACCCTGTAGGACGACGTTCAACTTGGGTGTTAACGCGTGGCTCACCGGCCGAGCTATGAGCGCGACGAGGATGCCGCGGTTGGTCGGGGAGAGCGTCGATCTCCGCCTGGGTCTGCTCGATGTGGCAGGTCAGGGAGTGCTCGCGGGCGTCGATCCGGTTCAGGAGCCAGCTGCCGGCGGTCGGATTGGCACACGTCGCGTCCGGTCGTGTCCACCGCCGTGACGGGGCGGTGCCACGGGTCAGGCGGCGGGACATCACATAAGGACATGACTCGCGAACCGCACTCTCACGGGACTGCTCCAGCACTTGAGTGCCTCGACGTCTTGCAGGATGACGGTTCGGTTGTTCTCCGCGAGGAAGTCCGACACGCTCTGGTCCTCGAGGGCGAAGTCGCGGGCGACGGCCCGGACGCCGTTCGAGGGCTGCTCGGTCTCGGGGGTGATGGCGTAGACGACCTCGACGTGGACGTCGTCCGGGTCGCTGCCGTCGGCGTTCGGCGGCGACCCGCGGGGCGCGATGCGAGAGTGCAGCCTGTACAGGGTGCACTCGATGTCCTGCCAGCGCATGTTCCGCCCGGTCAGCCCCGAGCTGTGGTCATACCGGAGAAGTGGAGGCGCCGGCATCCGGCGGCGGGAGTCGTCGCAGTTGGGACTTCTGGATCTTTCCCGAGCCGGTCTTCGGCAGGTCGTCGACGATGTCGAAATGGACCGGGACCTTGTACTTGGCCAGGCGGGAGCGGAGGAACTCGCGCAGCTCGCCGGCGGTGACACTCGCGCCGGGGCGGAGGACCACGAACGCGCGGCCGACCTCGCCCCATCTGGCGTCGGGTACGCCGAGCACGGCGACCTCGGCGACGGACGGGTGCTCGAAGATCGCCGCCTCGACCTCGGCCGGGTAGACGTTCTCCCCGCCGGAGATGTACATGTCCTTGACCCGGTCGACGATGTACAGGTGGCCCTCCTCGTCCACCGTGGCGACGTCGCCGGAGCGGAACCAGCCGCCCTCGGAGAACGCGGCGGCGGTCGCCTCCGGATCGCGCCAGTAGCCAGGCGTCACGTTCGGCCCCTGTATGAGCACCTCGCCCGGCTCGCCCGGCGACGCGTCCGTGCCGTCGGGCCGGACCACGCGTACGTTGGCGAAGAACACCGGCACCCCGGCCGAGCCCACCTTGCGCACGCTCTGGCTCGGCTCCAGGAACGTCGCGCCGGGCGCCGTCTCGGTCAGCCCGTAGCCCTGGCAGAAGATCAGGCCCCGTTCCTGGTAGGTGCGGATCAGCGCGGCCGGGATCGCCGCTCCCCCCGCCATGAGGCTGCGCAGCGAGGACAGGTCCGCATCGGCCCACCTGGGCGACCGGGCGAACGCGGCGAACATGGTGGTGACCCCGAACATCCAGGTGACGCCGTACTTCTCCATCAGGTCGTAACACTCGTGCACGTCCCACGACGGGGTGATCACCGAGCAGCCGCCCTTGAGGAAGGTCGGCAGCAAGGTCTGGTCCAGTGCGGCGACATGGAAAAGCGGTGCGCTGATCAGCGTCACCTCGTCACCGGCGACATCGACGCCGGTGAGGAGGTTGAAGCAGTTCCACACGAGGTTGGCGTGGGTGAGCATCGCGCCCTTCGGGCGCCCGGTCGTACCCGAGGTGTAGAGGATGAGCGCCGTCTCGTCCAGCCCCACAGGCGTGTCGATCGGCGTGGGATCGCCCTCGGCGAGCCAGGTCTCGTAATGCCGCTCCCCCGGCCCGGGCTCACCGAGGGCGACGATGTGCCGAAGGGGAGCCGCGGTGTCCGGCAGGGCGCGGACCACCTCGGCGCACTCCGGCGCGTAGATCAGGACCTCGGCACCCGAGTGGTCGAGCATGTAACCGATCTCGGGCGCGGCCAGACGGAAGTTCAGCGGCACGAAGATCGCCCCGAGCAGGTGCGAGGCGAACATCGTCTCGACGAAGGCGACGTGATTGCGGCCGAGGTAGGCGACCCGGTCACCGGCCCGCACCCCCGCTGCGCGCAACTGCGACGCCAGCCGTGTCGTCCGCTCATGGACCTCGGCGTAGGTGACGGGCCGGTCCGCGAAGATGAACGCGGTCCGGTCCGGTGTCATCCGGGCCCGGCGGGCGGGCCAGCCTCCCAGTCCGGCGTTGCGCATCGGTCTTCGACCTCCTGTGAGCTGGGGGGATCAGGGAAGGGCCTTCTCGCGCACCAGGCCGCGGCCGATGACGTCCTTCGTGATCCCGGCGGTGCCGCCGTGGATCGTCTGGATGCGGGCGGCGAACTCGCGCACCGCGGACCGGAAGACCTCGTGGTCCTCCTCACAGAAACGGCGTCCGATCACGGGTCAGGCGTAGTGCCGGTAGATCGCCCGGGCGACGCAGGCCGGCTTGCCGGCGCCTTCGATCTCGACGGTGAAGTCGAGCGACATCTGCACGCCGTCGCCGGGGACGTCCTCGACCGAGGCGACCGTGGCACCCAGGCGGATCCTGGCGCCCACCTTGACGGGGCTGGGGAAGCGGACCTTGTCCAGGCCGTAGTTGATGCTCATCTTCACGCCCTGGATGTGGAGCAGTTCGTTGAACAGCGGGATGACCAGGGACAGGGTCAGGTAACCGTGGGCGATCGTGCCGCCGAACGGCCCGTCCGCGGCCCTGTCGGGGTCGATGTGGATCCACTGGTGGTCGTCGGTGGCGTCGGCGAAGGTGTTCACCCGCTCCTGGCTGATCTCCAGCCAGCCGCTGTGGCCGAGATCCTTGCCGGCCAGCGCCTTGATCTCGTCGAGCCCGTCGGCCGTGGTGGTCATGCGTGTGTCGTCCTCTCCTGCGAGCTTTCCTGCGTGCCGAGGCCGAGCAGGCGTACGGCGTTGTCCTTCAAGATCTTCGGGCGGACCTCGGGCTTGATCTCGAGCTTGTCGAAGTCGGCCAGCCAGCGGTCCGGGGTGATCACGGGATAGTCGGAGCCGAACAGCACCTTGTCCTTCAGCAGCGTGTTGGCGTACCGCACGAGCTGCGGCGGGAAGTACTTCGGCGACCATCCCGACAGGTCGATGTAGACGTACGGCTTGTGCGTGGCCACCGCGAGCGCCTCGTCCTGCCACGGGAACGACGGGTGGGCCAGGATGATCCGCAGCTCGGGGAAGTCCACGGCCACGTCGTCCACCAGCATCGGGTTGCCGTACTTCAGCCGGATGCCGCCCCCTCCCGGGACACCCGCGCCGATGCCGGTCTGACCGGTGTGGAACAGCGCGATGGCGCCGAGCTCCTCGATGGCCGCATACAGCGGGTACGCCACCGGGTCGTTGGGGGCGACGCCCTGGATGCTCGGGTGGAACTTGAAGCCGCGCACGCCGTGCTCCTCGACCAGACGCCGCGCCTCGCGAACGCCCGCCCGGCCCTTCCAGGGGTCGACGCTGGCGAACGGGATCAGCACGTCGGCGTGCTCGGCGCAGCTCTCCGCGACCTCCTCGTTGGAGATGCGCGGGTGCCCGGTGGCGTGCTCGGCGTCCACGGTGAACACCACCGCGGCCATCTTCCGCTCCCGGTAGTAGGCGGCCATCTCCGCGATGGTCGGCTGCCGGTGCCCGTGCGCCTTGAAGTAGTCCGCCGATGCCCCGAACAACTCCGGGCTCAGCGAGCCGTGCCCATCCTTGGAGATCTCCGCGTGGGTGTGCACGTCGATCGCGACCAGTTCGTCGACGTTCATCCTCACGCCCCCTCAGGCGCCTTCGGCGCGGGGATGCCGTACGTCTCGGGGTCGGCGCCGACACCCGACTCCCAGGCGGCGGCGATGTCGTCGGCCGTCCACCCGCCGTCGGCGAACGCCACGGCCTTCTCCTTCGGATGGGCCCACAGCGCCAGGCGGTCGCCACCGATGCCGATCGCCTGGCCGGTCACGCCCGCGGAGGCGTCCGAGGCGAGGAAGACGACGAGCGCGGCGGCGTCCTCGACCGTGCCCAGGCCCTCGTCCTTGCGCAGCCAGTCCGGGAACGGCCGGCCGGTCCGCTCGGCCTCCTCGATGACCGGCGCGAACGCGGGGATGGTCTTGGTCATCTCCGTGGCGGCCACCGGGACGACCGCGTTGACCGTGACGTTCGCCCTGGCCAGCTCCAGCGCCCAGGTGCGGGCCATCGCGGCGATGCCGGCCTTGGCCGCCGCGTAGTTGGTCTGGCCGAAGTTCCCGCGCTGCCCGGCCGGCGAGGCGACGAGGACCAGCCGCCCGCCGCTCCCCTGCTCGCGCATTCGGACCGCCGCGGCCCGCGCGCAGGTGAACGTGCCGCGCAGGTGCACGTCGATCACGGCGTCGAAGTCCTCGTCCGACATCTTCCACAGCACCCGGTCGCGCAGGATGCCCGCGTTGGTGATCATCACATCCAGCCGGCCGAACTCCTTGACCGCGGTGGCCACCAGCCGCTCGGCCACCTCGGCCGAGCCGACCGGGGCGACGACCGCGACCGCCCGGCCGCCCCCGCCGTTGATCGTCTCGACGACCTGCGCGGCCGCTTCGGCGTCCACGTCGTTGACGACCACCGCCGCTCCGGCCGCAGCCAGCGCCTCGGCGTACGCGCGGCCGAGCCCGCGGCCCGCACCTGTGACAACGGCGACCTTGCCGGATAGATCCATGGGATCCCCTCTGACTTGTAGGGCGATTGCGGCGAATATAAGTCACTATCATGACGACCGTCAAAGAATTGCCCAATGTCTTCTCGTCTCCTACCCTCGTGCGCACGCAGGTGCTCGCGGACGGGCACCGCCGCGTCTGGGAGACCGGCGCGGTGAACCGCGAACGGGACGGAACCTGGACCCTCGTCGGGTTCTCCCTCACCGACAGCCTCCGCACCACCCGGCACGATCTGCGCTCCCAGCTCGTCCGGGCCGGATTCGGCCTGCTCCAGAGCGCACTGTGGGTCGCCCCCGGCGCGAAGGACGTCAGCGGTATCCTCGCCTCCCTCCAGCCGAGCGATCTCCGGCTGGACGACCATGTCACCGTGCTGCAGGCCCGGGCGCTCAAGCCCACCGAGTCGGCCGACCTCGTCCGCAAAGCCTTCGGCACCGAGCAGATCGCCGAGCGCTACCGGGCCTTCCTCGATCGCTGGGACAACCCGCATCCCCTCCCCACCGCGGCCGACGACCTCGCCGTGGGAGTCCCGGACAGCAGACCGAGCATGACGTCCGGGGTCATCCGCAGGTGAAGGATGCGGAGGACTGCGATGCAGGCGGTTTCTCCAGGTTCTCGCGGCGACGGATGCGGATCCGCCTGACCGAGCTCACGTACAACGGCCACGCCCGGCGAGCCATCCGGGTGGACGACGCGAAGTCCCGGGCGGTTCTGGAGAAGTTCGCCGCGAAGCGGCTGGTCGTGCTGCGCAGGGACGAGGCCGAAATCTCCCACGACGTATTGCTGAGGGCCTGGCCGCGCCTGCGTGAGTGGCTGAAGGGTGACGAGCAAGGCCGGCTGCTCGTCAGCGAGCTGAACCAGGACGCGCAACGCTGGAAGCGGGACGCGCGCGACCGCCGCTCGCTCTACGGTTTCCGCCGGCTCAGGAGGGTCGAGAAGGTCCTGGACCGCTGGAACGCGGACGACCGCGACCGCTACCCGCGGCTCGAACCGGCCTCAGAAGCGTTCCTCACCGCCTCGCGCCAGAAAGTGCGCAGGACCGGCATCACCGGGCTCGCCGTGGTGGTGGCGGTTCCCGTGATCGCGGGCGGCGCCTGGGTGAGGCTCAACGATACGCGGGCCGCGTCCGAGGCCCACAGCCTGGCTGAGACAATCATCAACCGGAGCCACGCCGTACGGCAGAGCGACCCCTTCGTATCGGGTTTGCTGGCCGCGGCGTCCTGGCAGACCCGGCACAGCGACGAAGCCAGGCAGGGCATGCTCGACTTCCTGGCCACCACCGCGCACGCCGTGATGCCCGCCTCGTCCGCGGCGGCGTTCAGCCCCGACGGCAACACCCTCGTCACGACCGGCGCCGACGACACGATCGAGCGTTGTCGCCGGCCCGTGTCCACAAACGGGTTCCGTCGGTGGTGAAGCCCAAGGAGGTGATGGTATCTCTGTGGCCGGTCACGGTGGTGCCCGTAAGGCGGTGGGTCCTGACATCCCAGTAGTGGACGCTTCGGTCGGCGGCCGTGGCGAGCGTTGAGTCGTCGAGGCTGACGGCGAGCATGTCGATCTTCCCCGAGCGGATGGGACCACCAAGGGGGCGGAGCGAGGTGGACTGCCACAGCCGGATCTCGCCGCCGTGGTACGTCGCCAGGAGGTCGCCGCCCAGGGCCAGCAGGTCCGCCTTGGCGGGGACGGTGCGCATACGCCGGCCCGTGACCCGGTCCCAAAGGGACATGATCGCACCCTCCCGGACGATGACGGTGCGGCCGTCGGGACCGAACGTCGTCATCTGCGCGTCGGAAGGTATGCTCAGCGGCCTGCCTGCGGGCCTGCCCGTTGCGACCTCGTAGAACCGGATCCGGTAGTCCAAGGTGGCTACGGCGATGAGGGTGCCGTCCGGGCTGAAGCCGACGGTGTCGACACGGCCGTCGGCGTCGGACACGTCGGGGACCGGCATGATGGGCGGGCTGATCGGCTTGCGGGAGGAGACATCCCACAGGTGCACCGTGTGATCCTGTCCCACGCTGGCGAGGACCTTTCCGTCCGGGCTGAACAGCGTGTGGTAAACCGCTCCGATGTGTGCGTCCGGCAGGGTGCCGAGCCTCCTGCGCGACCGCACGTCCCAGACACCGGGCGGCTCTGGAACACCAGGCTCCTGGCCGAGGTCGGCGACCCCATCACGCTGAGCACAGCCGAGACCGCCTTCGAGCGCGACTCCCGGGTCCTGTCCTTCAGTCCCGACGGCAGTCTGCTTACGGCGGCCGTGGGGGACGAACTCCAGCAATGGACGACACACGCCGAGCGGGCTCCGGCTCTGCCAGCGGGCACGCTCGCCGTCTCCCCCGACGGCCGAACCGTCGCCATCGAGGAAGCCGGGAGGCTCGTGCTCAAGGACAGAGCCTCTGGCCGCCGCACGGGAGCCCCGTTGCCGCTGCCGGACGCGGCGATGCGGCGGATCGCCTTCAGCCCGGACTGGCGCACGGTCGCGATCTCCAGCGAGAACGACATCCGGGTCTGGGATCCGGCCACCGGACGCCCGCTCAGCCCGGTCATGACCGGGCACGGTGAAGGCTATTCGGGGTACGACCCGGACGGCACGGTCGTCACCGGGCCGATCGACGGCATCGTCGACATGGCCTTCAGCCCCGACCGCACCACCTTGGTCTCCGCCGGAGTGGACGGGGTGCTGCGCTTCTGGGACGTCGCGACCGGCCGCTCCACCCGGGAGGCCGCGTACGTCGAAACCGTGAGAATCGACAGCCGCGGCCGGCACGCGGTGACGCTCGCACTCGATCCCACAGACGAGAGCTTCGGCGAGGTCAGATTGTGGGACCTAGCCACCCGCAGGCCAGTCGGCACACCGTGGCCGGCGCACGCCGGCGGCGCCGACGCCGCCGCGTTCAGCCCCGACGGGCGCATCCTGGCCACCGGGGGCTGCGGTTCGAACTGAGGGGTCCTGACCCGCGCGTCGGAGGTCGAGGGACAAGTCCTCTGACGAGAGGAGCAGCTGAGAACATAAGCCAGAGCAGGAGCGGCCTCGAAGAGCCGGGAAGCGGGGAGATTCCTCAGGCGCTTCCGCCCTGGAATATCTCGGTCGGTATCAACACTCCCGGGCGCCCGGTGGGCCCCGCGTCGATTTCGGCCTGGCATCGATCGATCAATTCGCCGGCGACCTTCTCCAGCGGAATCCGTACGCTCGTGATGGTCGGCTCGGTGATCAGTCCCATCGCTCCGCCGTCGAAGCCGGTGACCGCGATGTCGCGGCCGGCACGCAGGCCGAGGGAATGACAGACGTTGACCACGACGGCGGCGATGGAGTCGCTGCTGGTCACGATCGCGTCAGGCCGCCGGCGCCGGCTCAGTATCCGGCGTACGTGGTCACGAATCGCGTCGCCCGAGCCCTGGAAGATGTCGTCGTCCGTCGCCTCAAGCCCGTGGCGGTCCAGACCCCGCTGGAAGCCGTGGAGTCGTTCGCGCTTCCAGTACTCGTCGCCCTCGGCCCCCACGTAGGCGAACCGGGCGTATCCCTTCGCGACCAGGTGGTCCATCAGCATGGCCATGCCGTGGGCATTGTCGATGTCGACCCACTGCTGGGGGAGGTCGGGGGCGAGGCGGCCGAAGGACACGAAGGGAAGCGTGCCGCGCGCCAGCAGTCGGACGCGGGGGTCGTCCACCTGTGATTCCGAGATGATCAGTGCGTCGATGTTGCCCCGGGCGATCAGCTCGGTGAATACGGACAAGGGGTCTTCGTCGGTATGCGTGAATACCAGAATCTGGTAGCCGCGCCGGGCCGCCGCCTTTATCAGCGCCTGGAGGAAACTGAGGGTGAAGCCTTTCACCGTCTCCAGTTCCTCGCCGGACATGTGGTAACCGATCTGCATGCTGCGCCGGGAGCGCAGGGTCTGGGCCGCGCGATTCGGCTTGTATGAAAGCGCTTCCATCGCGGCCATCACGCGGGCCTGCGTCTGCGTCGAGAAGTAATCCTTGCGGTCGTTCAGCACATTGGAGACCGTCTGTCGCGAAACGCCGGCGAGTTTTGCGACATCGTCGATGCTGGGGCGGCGGACTGAGCGACGATCGTTCGCGCCGGCCATTTTCCCCCGATCGGCTGTGTCTGACATTCGCACCACTCATGGTGTCGCGGGCGCCCGGACCCAAACGCCTCCGGACTCTAGCACGCACCGCAGGCCCCGGAGAGGGCCGCGCAGACCGGCGGAGCGCCACTCCGTACGCCCCCCGAGTGAACCGCGGAGGACATCTTGACGTAACGCCGGTGTCATGTCACTCTCGGCTCCATTGAACGTTACATGTGAGCGCAAACACACTCCATCACCCCCATCGAGACATGTAGCCGGGCCACAGGCTCTCGGCGGTTGACGCGTGGCCTGATTCGGATGAAAAGGACGTAAGTGTGGCAATCGTGGAAACTGTCGTCGAGGCGGGAGATCCTCACTCTGGTACGAGCGACGAGGTCGCGGCGCGGCCGGACGGGCGCGGAGCCGACGGCTTAGTCCACCTCCAGGCGGCCGGGGTGAGCCTGGTGCTCGACTGCCGCGGCCCCCGGCTGCCACGGGTGCTGCACTGGGGACGCGCGTTGCCCCACGCGTCGGACGCGGACCTTTCGGCGTTGGCACTGGCTTCGCTGCCGGCGACGGTACCGAACTCGCTCGACACGCCGGCTTCGGTGGCGGTGGTGCCGGAGCCGGCGACGGGGTGGTTCGGTCTGCCCGGTGTCCTGGGCCACCGCGACGGCCGGCATTGGTCGCCGCTGTTCGAGACGGAGCACGTCGGCCTCCACGACCGCGGCGCCGGCGAGGGTGGCGAGGTGGCCGTCCTGGCGTCGGACACCGGCTGCGGGTTGTCCCTCGAACTCCGCCTCGACCTGACGGCCGACGGCGTGCTCCGCATGCGAGCCGCGCTCCGCAACACCGCTTCCGGGTGGTACACGCTCGACGGCCTGGTGATGGCTCTGCCGGTGCCGGCGGAGGCGACCGAGCTGCTCGACTTCACCGGCCGCTGGAGCCGGGAGCGGGACCCCCAGCGACGCGCGTTCTCGGCCGGTGCTCACGTCCGGGACGGGCGACGCGGGCGCACTGGTTCGGACGCGTCGTTCATCCTGGTCGCGGGCGAGAAGGGGTTCGGGTTCCGGTCCGGCCAGGTGTGGGGCGTCCACGTCGGATGGAGCGGCAACCACCGGACGTACGCCGAGCGGCTGCCCACCGGAGAGTCGGTCGTCGGGGGCGGCGAGCTGCTGCAGAGCGGCGAGGTCCGGCTCGCGCCCGGCGCGTCGTACGAGACCCCATGGGTCTACGCCGCCCACGGTGACGGCCTCGACGAGATGGCCGCCCGCTTTCATCGCCTGGTGCGGAGCGGGCGGGGCGGGCGGGGCGGACCGCGACCGGTGATCGTCAACACCTGGGAGGCCGTCTATTTCGACCACGACCTGGGCCGGCTCACGGCGCTGGTCGACGCGGCCGCCGAGGTCGGCGCCGAGCGGTTCGTGCTCGACGACGGCTGGTTCCGGGGCCGCCGCGACGATCGGGCCGGTCTCGGCGACTGGTTCGTGGACGAGACACGCTGGCCGGACGGGCTGCACCCGCTCGTCGAGCACGTGCGGGCCCGGGGCATGGACTTCGGCCTGTGGGTCGAGCCCGAAATGGTCAACCCCGACTCGGACCTGGCCCGCGCGCACCCCGACTGGATCATGGCGACCGAAGGCCGGCAGCCCCCGCCGGTCCGTCATCAGCAGGCTCTCGACCTGCGCCGGCAGGAGGCCTACCAGTACATCCTGGAGCGGCTGGACGCGCTCGTGAGCGAGTACCGGATCGCGTTCCTGAAGTGGGACCACAACCGCGACCTCATCGACGCGGGCGTACACGAGCAGACCAGGGCGGTCTACCGCCTCATGGACGAGCTGCGGGCGCGCCATCCCGGGCTGGAGATCGAGTCGTGCTCGTCGGGCGGCGCCCGGGTGGACCTCGGCATTCTCGAGTGCACCGATCGTGTCTGGGCCAGCGACTGCATCGACGGCATAGAGCGGCAGGCGATCCAGCGGTGGACGGCGTTGCTCCTGCCGCCGGAGCTGATCGGTTCACATGTGGGGTCGGCGCGCTCGCACACCACCGGACGGACGCAGAGCCTCTCGCTGCGGGCCGGTACCGCACTGTTCGGCCACTTCGGCATCGAGTGGGACCTGACCGCGGCCTCCGGCGAGGAACGCGCGGAGCTGCGGCGGTGGGTGCAGCTCTACAAGCGGATGCGCGGCTGGTTGCACCGCGGTCTCGTCGTACGGGCCGACCATCCCGACCCGGCGCTGTGGCTGCACGGAATCGTGTCGGCGGACCGCGATCAGGCGCTGTTCTCGGTGGTGGCGATGGCCACCGGCGCCCGCACCCAGCCCGGACGGGTCCGCATCCCCGGACTCGACCCGCATCAGCGCTACCGCGTGAATCCGCTGGCCCCGGGCGACAGTCCGGGCACCACCGCGGTGACCCCGAACCCGTGGCTGGCCGAGGGAGTCGTGGTCACCGGCCAGGTGCTGGCGGAGGTCGGCCTGTCCGCCCCGCCGCTCCACCCCGAACAACTGCTCCTGCTGCACATCACGAAGGCATGACCGTCATGAGGACCAGCACCGAACGGCAGCGCGACACGGCGGCGCCGCAGCCTGACACGTCCCCGCCGCAGCCCCGGCGCCGGGCGGGCGACCTGCCCGTCGCGATGGTCTTCCTCCTGCCCGCGGCGGTCGGCTTCGCCGTCTTCTACCTGTGGCCGACGCTGCGGACCATGTACCTCAGCTTCACCGACTACAGCCTGCTCGCCCCGCCGGAATGGGCCGGCTTCGACAACTACCGGCGCGTGTTCGGCGACCGCCTGTTCTGGAACTCGCTCAAGGTCACGGTCGAGTACGTCGTCATCAACATCGGGGTGCAGACGATCGTCGCCCTCGGCATGGCCGTGCTCATGCACCGGCTGACCCGCTCGGGGCTGATCCGGGGCATGCTGCTGCTGCCGTACCTGGTCGCCAACGTGGTGGTCGCACTGATCTGGTACACGATGCTCGACGCTCAGCTCGGCATCGTGAACCAGGCGCTGGAGTGGATCGGCCTCGACCCGGTGGCCTTCTTCGGAGAGACGAGCACCGCGATCCCGACCATCGCGCTGGTCAACGTCTGGCGGCACATGGGCTACACCGCTCTGCTGATCTTCGCCGGTCTGCAGGCCATCCCGAAGACCGTGTACGAGGCGGCGGCGACCGACGGCGCCTCCGAGGCGAGGATGTTCTGGCGGATCACCCTGCCGCTGTTACGGCCGGCCCTGGCGCTCGTACTGGTGCTGACCGTCATCGGATCGTTCCAGATCTTCGACACGGTGGCCGTCACCACCAAGGGCGGGCCGATCAACGCGACCCGGGTGATCTACTACTACATCTACGAGCAGGCGTTCCAGCGCTTCAACTTCGGTTACGCCGCCGCCATCTGCGTCGCCCTCTTCGCGATTCTCGCCAGCCTCGCGCTGCTCCAGCTCAAGCTGCTGCGCGCCGGCGAATCGGACCTGGACTGAGAGGCAGGCCATGAGCCACACACCGAGACAGCTGAGCTGGCAGCGGACGGCGGCCTGGGCGATCCTCGTGCTGTTCCTCCTGATCACGCTGCTGCCGTTCTACTGGATGCTGCGCATCTCGCTGTCCAACAACCGAACCCTCTTCGCGAACCCGAGTTCGCTGCTGCCGACGGACTTCACGTTCGGCGCGTTCAAGCGGGTCCTGGGCATCGCGACGCTGGCGGAGGCCAACGCGGAGGGCGGCTCCGGCGCGAACATCAACTTCTGGCGCTACCTGGCGAACTCGGTGGCGACCTCGGCCGTCATCACGGTCTGCCAGGTGTTCTTCAGCGCCATGGCGGCGTACGCGTTCGCCCGGCTGCGCTGGCCCGGACGGGAGAAGGTCTTCTTCGTCTTCCTCACCGCACTGATGGTCCCGCCGATCTTCACCGCGTTGCCCAACTTCGTGACCGTCAAGCAGCTCGGGCTGCTCAACACGTACGCGGGGATCGTGCTGCCGTACCTGTTCATGACGCCGTTCGCGGTGTTCTTCCTACGGCAGTTCTTCCTCAACATCAGCAGGGAGGTGGAGGAGGCGGCGATCGTGGACGGCGCGGGACACGCGCGCATCTTCTTCCGGTTGATCGTGCCGATGAGCTCGGCGCCGATCGCCACCATCTCCCTGCTGGTCTACATCGGAGCCTGGAACGAGTACTTCTGGCCCCTGCTCGTGGGGCAGGAGGACGGCGTCCGGGTGCTCACCGTGGCACTGGGCATCTTCCGTGCCCAGACTCCGCAGGCCGGACCGGACTGGTCCGGGCTCATGGCCGCGACGCTCCTGGCCGCGTTACCGGTCATCGCGCTCTTCACCATTTTCGGACGATGGATAGTCAACTCCATCCAGTTCTCCGGGATCAAATGATCCCTCTCCGAACCACCCTCATCCCCCCACCGCAACAAGGAGATCTGGCATGAGACGGATAAGGCGCCTCGCCGCTGTCGCGACGATATTTCCGCTGGCCCTGGCAGGGTGTGGCAGCGGCGGCGAGAGCGGGGACGGCGGCGGCGCCGCCGGCACCGCGAAGACCGAAATCAGCTATTGGCTGTGGGACTCCAACCAGTTGCCGGCCTACCAGGCCTGCGCTGACGCGTTCCACGCCGCGCACCCCGAGATCACCGTGAAGATCTCACAGTTCGGCTGGGACGACTACTGGACCAGCCTCACGACCAACCTCGTGTCCGGAACCGCGCCGGACGTCTTCACCAACCACCTGAACTACTACCCGGAGTTCGCCGGCAAGCATCAGATCCTGCCGCTGGACGAGTTCGTCGCGGCCGACGGCATCAAGACCGACGCCTACGCCCCCGGCCTCGCCGACCTATGGGTGTCGGCCGACGGCAAGCGGTACGGCCTGCCGAAGGACTTCGACACGATCGCGATCTTCTACAACAAGAAGATGCTCGCCGACGCCGGCATCACCGAGGACCAGATGAAGTCGCTCACCTGGAACCCCAAGGACGGCGGCACCTACGAGAAGATCATCGCCCACCTCACCGTCGACAAGAACGGCAAGCGCGGCGACGAGCCGGGCTTCGACAAGAAGAACGTCAAGGTCTACGGCCTGGGCCTGGACGAGAACAACGGCGCCGGTGTCGGCCAGCAGATGTGGAGCATGTACGCGCTGTCCACGGGCTGGCAGTTCACGGACAAGAACCCGTGGGGCACCAAGTTCCGGTACGACGACCCGCGCTTCCAGGACACGATCGCATGGTGGCGCGGGCTGATCGACAAGGGGTACATGCCGAGCCTGGCCATCGCCCGGTCCGGCACCAGCGTCAACGACGGCTTCGGCGCCGGCAAGTACGCGCTGTCCACCAACGGCTCCTGGATGATCAACACGTACTACGGCTACGACAAGGTCGAGGTGGGCACCGCGCCGACGCCCATCGGCCCCTCCGGGAAGCGCGCGACCATCTACAACGGTCTGGCCGACTCCATCTACGCCGGCACCAAGCACAAGGACCAGGCGTGGCAGTGGGTCAAGTACCTGGCGTCCGCCGACTGCCAGAAGACGGTCGGCGACAAGGCCGTCGTCTTCCCGGCGATCCCTGAGGCGCTCGCCATCGCCGAGGAGAAGTTCAAGGCCAAGGGCATCGACATCAGCGCCTTCACCGTGCAGATTCACGAGAACACCACGTCGCTGTTCCCGATCACCGACCACGCCAGCGACGTTGCCGCGATCATGGGCCCGGCGATCGACGCGGTGCTGAGCTTCGAGGCGGAGCCGTCCTCGCTCAGCAAGGCCAACGACGAAGTCAACGCCCTGTTCCAGTAGCGCGCGGCGTGCCACCTGCCGGCACGAACGCCCGTGGGCAGTAGATCACCGCCACCGGCGGAGCAGGAACACGCGAGACCGAGTGAGAGAACGCGGTGAACCGGCCGAGAAACGCCTGTCCAAGGGCTCGGCCGGCCACCTTCGATCACCAAACCCCTACCCCATTGGCCGGCAGTTGGAGAGCCAGAGGAGAGGCATGTCCAAGTTACCAACACATCGGCGAGCACGGCGAATCATCGCCGCGGTGACAAGCACGTTCGCCCTCGTCGCCGCAGGGGCGACGGCGGCGGTTCCCGCCCACGGAGACGGCCCGGCGGCCCCGCGGCTCGTCGTCGACCTCGGCCAGCGGACCGGCGCGTTCCGCGGCGCCGCAGGCGGAGCGCTGTACGGGCTGAGCGACGAAGGCGTGCCCAGCGACAACACGCTGGAGCCGCTGCGGGTGGCCACGGTCAACCAGAAACCCCCTGCGGGCGCCCAGCACCCCAACGGCGACGCCTTGTCGGTGGCGCCCTCGTTCTTCCGCAACGGCGGCAAGTACATCCAGATCAACGTCCAGGACATGTACGCGCAGTGGACGTACGAGAACGCGGGCGGGGTGATCCCCTGCAATCAGGTCTGCTTCGACAACTACATGCAGAAGCTCGCCTGGGTGGTCGACCAGGTCAAGAACAGCCCGTACGCCGACCGGATCGTCTACGTGCCGTTCAACGAGCCGGACGGGATCTGGTACGGCACCTCGACCGGCAACGCCGCCCAGTACCAGACCCGGATGGCCGCCCTGATGGCGCACTGGAAGGCGGCCGTCGAGTACATCCGCGAGCACCACAAGGGCGCGCGGGTCATGGGCCTCAACGACGCCACCTTCCGGGCCCGCAACTACGGTGACTTCCTCACCTACGCCCGCGACAACAACGTGCTGCCCGATTTCGTGTCCTGGCACCAGCTGGAGTCCGGCAGCCTCAACCCCGCCGGCGGCAACTACTACCGCACCAACTACCGGACCTACCGGAACCTGGAGCAGGAGCGAGGCATCTCCCCCATCCCCATCAACATCAACGAGTACGGCGGCAACCGCGACCTGACGGTGCCCGGCCAGCTCATCCAGTATGTCGCCATGTTCGAGGACACCAAGGTCGACGCGGGCGGCAAGGCGTACTGGACCGCGGCCGGACTGCTCGGCGGTGACGTCGTCGAGACCAACAAGCCCGGCGGCGGCTGGTGGTTCTACAAGATGTACGCCGACATGGCCGGCGGTGACACCGTCAAGGTCACCCCGCCGACCCCGACCACCCTCGACAAGCTCGAAGGCATCGCCTCCATCGACGACAGTCGCAGGCAGGCGCGCATCGTGGCCGGTGGCGGAACGTCGAACGCCTTCGACGTCGTCATCGACAACATCGACAAGGAACTGTTCGGCGACAAGGTCAACGTGACCCTGGCGGCGACCACGTGGAGCGGCCAGAACTCCGACGCCCCGCCGCCGACCGTGCTGCTCGACAGCGACTTCACCCCCGAGAACGGCTCGCTGACGATCCCGGTCCGGGGGCTCGGCGTCAGCGGCGACGGCGGGACGAACATCGACCTGATGTCGGCGTACGAGATCGTGCTGTCGCCCGGCGGCGCCGGCACCCGCCAGTCCGTGGACCTGCCCTGGCGAGCCTCGTACGAGGCGGAGCTGGCCACCGTCACGGCCGGGACGATTCAGACCTTCGGCACGCCGTCGAACTGGAACGCGGCGGCCACCTCCGGCACGCGCCACGTCGGCAGTCTCACCCAGAGCGACAGCGCGGTGACGTTCGACGTGAACGTGCCGAAGGCCGGTGCGTACAAGCTGAGCATCCTGTACGCCAACCAGACCGGTCAGCCCGCCCAGCAGGTGCTCACGGTCAACGGTGGTGAGGCGCGGTTCGTCGACTACCAGGCCACGCTCAACTTCCAGTGGCGCACCCGCAAGGACGTGGTGGTCCAGCTCCAGGCGGGCGCGAACCAGATTCGCCTGGCCAAGTCCCATCCCGGGCTGGGCACCGCGGTCGGCCAGGCGACGCTGGACCGCATCGACCTGGAACCGGCCTCCACCGGCCCGGTCACCCGTGACTACGAGGCCGAGCGGTCGCAGACCAAGGGCGACGTGACCTACGAGTACGACCAGCAGAAGCAGTCGGGGGCGGGCTTCCTCACCCTCAAGCGCGGCGGCGAGGCCATGTTCACCGTGTACGCCGAGGAGGACGGGTACTACGACCTGGAGTTCCGGCACAACAGCCCCGGCAAGCCGGGGTCGATCACCGCGAACATCGGGCTCGACCGGCGCGCGGTCGACGGTGCGGTGCTCCGGGCCAAGCCGGGCGGCGGCACCTTCTGGAAGAGCGACCGGCACCGGCTGTTCCTGTCGGCGGGCGTCAACCGGGTGACGGTGGAGCCCACCGGCCCCACGCCGGTGCGCCTCGACAAGGTGAGCGTGACCTCGGCGACGTCCGGACCCCGCCCGGTGCAGGTGATCGAGGCCGAGTCCGCCGCCCGGTCCGGCTCGGCCGCGGTGGACAACCACGGCTACGCCTCCGGAGGGAAGTTCGTCGGCTGGATCGGACAGGGGCCGCAGAACCGGCTGACCCTCACGGTCGACGTGGACAAGGCGGGTGACTACATGCTCGTCGTGCACTACGCCAACGACGAGCGGAAGTCGGGCCACGTCTACAACGCCGACATCATCTCGCGCCCCCTCGACATCTCCGTCAACGACGGGAACTCGAAGCGGTACTGGTTCAAGAACACCTGGTCCTGGGGCAACTGGTGGGCTCGCGGCGTACCGGTGACCCTGAAGGCCGGCACGAACACGATCAGCGTGTACAACGATCCCGCCAACGGCGCGAAGGCCCAGGGATGCCCGGCACCGTGCATCTCCGAGCTCGACAGCCAGTGGGCGCCCAACCTCGACAAGTTCGACATCGCGCCGATCAAGGTCGGCTGATGCGGCACCCCGGGGCGGGAGCGGCGGTGGGACAGCCGCTGCCGCCCCGGGCTCTGAGCAGCCTGATCAGACCGCGCACGGCGGCCGGGATCACGAATCTCCCAGGATGGCCGCCTAACCTCGGGCTTTCACGGCGAATTTGAGCAGGCTTGATCGTTTAGGCGAGCCACGCGCCGGGCGCGGGCGGCTGGTCCCCCTCGACATCGACGCCACCATCGTCATCGCCCACTCCGACGAACAGCAGGCCGCGCCGACCTGGAAGAAGACCTTCGGGTTCCACCGCGCGCCGGCCCTGTTCCCCCGGCGTACCGCCATCCTCGGGGGGTGATGTAGCCGGAGCCCGGGTCCTCACGGGTCCGGGCTCCGGCTGCACAAGCGATGCCCCTAGCCGGTCATCCTGGAGCGGAGCCCGAGCAGGGTGTCGATCACCAGGAACGCGGCCAGGGAAATGCCCATCAGGGGCAGGAAGTACCCCACGACGAGGGCGAGCAGGGCCAGCGGCGCCAGGACTCCCCAGTGCACACCCCGCCAACCGCCGCGGGGGTAGGGCCTGCCGAAGCCGCGGGTCGGACGGCGCCGCCACCACATCCGGTAGCCCAGCACGATCAGCGTGATGAGCCCGACCGCGATCGCGGCCAGGACGATCTGGTTGACCAGGCCGAACAGCAGCCCCATGTGCGCGTCGATGCCCCACCGGGTGAGCTTGGCGGCCAGCGGATAGTCGGCGAACCGCAACGCGCCCACGATGTACCCGGTCGCCGGGTCGACCGCCACCTGGTCCAGCCGCGTGGGCGCGGTCTTGTCGATTTCCTTGGCGATGTAGGGGCTTCCGGTTTCGCCAGGCCAGGTAATCTCCAGGGGGCCGGACAGCCCCGTGCCGGTCGCGACCTCCAGGACCCGGTCCACGCCCACGTCAGAGTTCAGGTCGACGTTGTGGTGGCCCATCGAGGCGTGCGCGGCGTGGTCGAGGGGAGCCGCGCTGATCGACGGGGTCGCCCAGCCGAAGGCGGCGCGTAGTTCGTCGATGTTCGCTCCGGCGTACTTCGACCAGGTCAGACCGGTGGCGGACAGGAACAGCACGCCCAGCACGGCCCACAGGCCCACCGAGCCGTGCCAGGACAACGTGCGGCGCAACCCGGTGGCGGCGCGGTCGGGAGTGAGCAGGCCGCGCAGGCGCCGGCCGTCGCGGCGACGCCTGCTCAGCCACAGCGCCAGCCCGCCGAGGGCGACGACCCACAGCCAGCTGGCGGCCAGCTCGCTGTAGATCCGCCCGGGCTCTCCCAGGTGGAGGCGACGGTGCAGGTCGGAGATCCAGGCGCGTACGGGCAGTGCGCCGGAGCTGCCGTAGCTTTCCAGCGTGCCGCGCACCTGACCGGTCCCGGGGTCGACGAAGACCGCCATCTGGGTGCTTTCGGGCAGGTTCGGCACGTCCAGCAGCACCCTGGTGGTCAGGCCGGGCTCGGCCGCGGGCTGTACCGCGGTGACCTTCCCCTCGGGAAGTGCCTGGCGGGCCGCGGTGACCTGCTGATTGAGGGGAAGGCTGGTCTGGCTCACGGGTGCGGTGAGCTCGTGCCGGTAAACGACCTTTTCGATCTGAAAGGAGACGGCGTACAGCAGACCCGTGGTCGCGGCGACGAGCAGGAAGGGGGCGATGAGGATTCCGGCGTAGAAGTGCAGGCGCAGCACCAGCGGGCGCAGCGCCGCCCAGGTCGCACGCCTGGGGTGGGGAGGCCGGGCCGGATCGACGGCATGCTGAATGTCAGCGGTAGAAGTCATGCGGGTTCTCCGTTCAAGGCGAGCGCACACCGACGGATACGCGTCACCTGAGTAGGGGGGTTGAGCCGCGGACCGCGTTCAGCGCGGTTCAGGGCGGCGAAACGGGCGTACGGCATGGCGAGCCGATGCCGCCGATGGCAGGCAGCCCGTATCAGAGAACGGAGACAGCCAGAGGCGGACCGCGCCGGGCGACCACCACGACGAAGTCGGAGCGACGAGGGACCGGGAGGAGATGTTCCCCGACTGGGCGGGGAGTGGGCGGGGCGATGTCGACCAGCGCACCCGCGAGGACGCGCAACACGGCCCGCAGTCCGCGCACCGGCGTGACGGCCAGATGCACGATCAACGCCAGGGCCGACTCACCGTGTTCCAGCACCCAGGCGGACAAGATCGCCGTCGCGGCATGAATCAGCAGCATTCCCAAACCGGTGCCGTGCTCACCCGTCCACGGCGACGGCGACGCGTGCGCGGCGCCGAGAGTGAACAGGTGGTGCATCCCGTACTGCGCGCCGAAGGAGGCGCTCAGCAGGACTCCCATGCCCCGCTGACGGCTTGCGAGCAGGAACGCGCCCAGCCAGGTCAGCGCCATTGCGGCGACCAAGGTTCCCCCGCGCACGGGAGCCCCTCCGGCCAGCATGTGCAGAGCGGCCGAGACCAGCACGCACGCTGCCGCGAACACCGCGGCACGTAACGCACGCAGGGACGATCCGCCGACATGCACAGCCCGATCGTCCCAGAACACCCATATACCTTCCATTCTTGACTTGTTTGATCACTATCGGATATGGGCGTCCATTTCCTCCATATGGGGCCTGGCCAGGCTTTACCGCCTGCCGCGGTTGCGAACCAGCACAGGTGAGCGGGTGCTGCCGCTCGCCGTGGTGCTGGGGCCAGGCGACGACGGGGTGAAGTCGTCAGAAGTACGTACGGCTCCGGGTGGCCTCCTACCGGCCGCGCCGTGGGTGGCCCGGCCAGGTAGGAGGCTCGTTCACGGTCAGGCTAGAGCCTGCGTGGTGATCAGCAGTTCTCCGTGCGCTCGTACGCGCCATAGTGCCCGGCCAGCGAGTCGGTCTCGGTCCAGGTGTAGGAGGTGTAGCCGCCCGGGCCGATGGTCCTGCAGCCGCTGTCAGAGTGGTTGTTGATCACGGCGTTCTTGCGAACCGTGCCGGAGCCGCAGTTGTGGTACGTCCAGGTGTGCGTCCACTGGCCCCAGCCCACGCCGCTGCGGGCGTCGTACGTCTCGACGGTCGCCCCGCAGGGCTCGCCGCCGGCCGCGTTGGAAGCCGTAGCGGGCAGGACGGCAATGGTAGCTGCCGACAGGCTGAGCACAGCCGCCACGCCCAGTTTGGATAGGCCATTCCTGATCAATTTGACCCTCCAGAGGTCCTCCGCCGACCTCCCTGGCCGGCGTGGTCGAAGCATCGGATGCGCCGGTATAGGCGGTGTATAGGCCCAGGTAGAGCACCCTCTGGTGGCCGAGCCGACGCCCACGAGCCCCCTCGCAGCCGTAGTTGAGCAGGCCAGAGATCGAGAGCCCAGAGGAAACAGAACGGCCGTCCGTGCGCGCTTCCACGTCGCCGAGATCACCCGAGCCGCGTACAACCCGATAGCCGTCAAGAGATGGGGCAAGTCCTGGCGGGAGGTGCTCATCTACATCATCACGTCACCCGAGGACCGCTCGGGTCGGACGGGAAATCGCCGGACGGGGCGGAGCCCTGGGATGCCGGCTGCCGCCAGTGCGTCGATCCGGGACTGGAGTTCCTGGGTCAGGTGCGAGCAGCGGGCACAGCCGATGCGGATGTCCGCGCTCGGGACATCACCGTCGGCACGGGGTAGGCACCGGTGCCGTCCTTCGAGGTCGGCAGACAAACGTACTCCCGACCAGCGCGGGCGGACCGCACCTCTCGGCCAACCGCGCCACCGACTCGCGGCCGCCGTGCGCGATCTAAGCGCGAAGGGCGTCGATCAGGGCATCGACGGCGGCGAGCGCGGCGGCCGTGTCGAGTCCTGCGCGGGAGACCAAGGAAAGGCCCTGGACGGTGAACAGCAGTAGCTGCGCCTGGGCCTCGGGGGTGGCGGCCTGGGTGACCTCGCCGCTGGCCTGCGCGCGCCGCAGTGCGTCGGCGACGATCTGGGTGAAGCGGGCGTGCGAGCGGGCTACGATCTCGCGGGCCTCGGCATCCTGCGGAACGAGTTCGGCGGTGGTGTTGCCGATCATGCACCCTTGCGGAACGCCGACGTCGGAGGCGTACTCCTGCGCCCGGGCCGGGTTGGCGAGCACCTCGCGCAGCGCCGGCAGCACCGGCCCGGCCTCCAGCGCCGTGGCCAGCTGGCGCTCGTAGGTGTCCCAGTACAACTGGACCGCGGCCAGGTAGAACTGCCGCTTGTCGCCGAAAGCGCCGTACAGGCTGCCCCGCTCCAGGGTCAGCGCGTCGACGAGGTCCTGAACGGAGGTCGCTCCGTAGCCCCGGGACCAGAACAGCAGCAGCGCGCGCTCCAGGGCCTGGTCCTTGTCGAAGGCGCGGGGGCGCCCTGTCCGTGCCATGCCCCCAGGTTACGACTTTTTGACTGCCTGCACAAAAGGCCGTACGGTGATGACCGAGCGACTTTTTGAACGCTGACACAGAAGTCGGCACGCGCGAGCGTGCCGGCGGACGAGAGGCAGGACCACATGGACTTCGAGGGAAAGACGGCGCTGATCACCGGATCGGGCGCCATCGGCGGGCTCGGGCACGCGACAGCGAGGATCCTCGCCGCCGGCGGGGCTAACGTGATCATCACCGGCACCGACCCGGACCGCGGCGCCCAGGTCGTGGACGACGTGCGGGAGAGCGCGGCCGGCTCCGCCGGCACTGTGCGCTTCATTCCCGCCGACCTGGCCGACCCGCAGGCCGTGCAGCGGCTGGCCGAGGACGCCGGGGCGGTGGACATCCTCGTCAACAACGCGGGCGTCGTCCCGTTCAGCGCGACCGCCGACCAGGACATCGCCGCCTACGACGCCGCCTTCGCGGTCAACGTGCGCGCGCCGTTCGTCCTGGTCGCCCAGCTCGCGCCGAAGATGGCCGCCGGCGGGGGCGGCAGCATCGTCAACGTCAGCTCCACCGCGGCCGGCCTGGGCCTGCCGCTGATGGCGGTCTACGGTGCCACCAAGGCAGCGCTCGAGTCCCTGACCCGCACCTGGGCGGCCGAGTTCGCCGCCTCGAACGTGCGCGTCAACGCCGTGTCGCCCGGCCCGATGACCACCTCCAAGGTGGTGGCGGCCATGGGACCGGACCTCGGCGGCATGGGACTGACGACCGCGCTGAAGCGCGCCGCCGACCCGGCCGAGGTCGCCCAGGTAATCGCCTTCATCGCCAGCGACCAGGCAAGCTACGTAACCGGTGCCGTCGTGGCCGCCGACGGAGGCCGGACCGCCATCTGACCCCGGACGTGCCGGCTACCGACACGGCGGAGGCGGTCGCGGCGTTCTCCGATCATCTGTATTCCCATGCCGGGCCTGTCGGGGCCGCACATGGACTCGGCCACTGCCATGACACTTATGCCCTCCGAGGACGGGACCTGGAAGACCAAGAAATGTGCCCCGGTCCGCATCCGCATAGACGTGAAGTCCGCCGGGGAAAGCCGCCGGCCAGGGCCCCGTCCGCAGTGAGGAAGCCGGCCTCTGGCGGGTGTCCCGTGATGGCGGGAATGGCCCGTCGTCGTTGCCAGAACCACCGTTAGCAGAACCACGCGCCTTGGGCGCGAGTGAGGAGAATGAGTTCAATGGGTCGTCTTGAGGGAAAGCGCGCACTGATCACGGGCGGGACGAGCGGCATCGGGCTTGAGACCGCCCGCGAGTTCCTCGCCGAGGGAGCGGCTGTCGCGATCACCGGCCGCTCGCGGGAACGGCTGGATGAGGCCGCCCGGCAGCTGGACGGCCCGCTGCTGCCCATCCTCAGCGACGCCGGCGACGTGCCCGGCCAAGCGGCACTCGCGGCGCGGCTGCAGGAGGAATGGCCGCAGCTCGACATCGTGATGAGCAACGCCGCCGACGTCACCCATCTCCCGATCGAGGAATGGACCGAGGAGGCATTCGACAGGCTCGTCGCCACCAATCTCAAGGGACCGTTTTTCCTGATCAAGGCCTTGCTGCCGCTCTTTTCACGGCAGGCCTCGGTCATCCTCGTCGGATCTGTCTCCGCTTTCATCGGGCACGAGAACGCGGCAGTCTACGGGGCCGCCAAGGCAGGCCTGCTGTCCCTTTCCCGCGGGCTGACCTATGAGCTGAAGGACCGGGGCGTCCGGGTCAACGGGCTGAGCCCGGGGCCGACCCTCACGGACACGTTCAAGTCGCTTGGCCCCGAGCGACAGGCCGCCATCTACGAGGAACTCCGGCAGACCGTGCCCCTCCATCGCATCGGCACCGCCACCGAGCTGGCGAAGGCAGCTGTCTACCTGGCCTCTGACGAGTCCGCCTACACCGCCGGCACCGTCCTGCGCGTCGATGGCGGCATCGGAGAACTCGCCTATTAGGGCGTGCATCTGGTTGTGATCAAGAGGTGGTCTGGGCGAGGTCTTTGATCCAGATCATCGCGGCGCGGAGGTGGAGGCCGGCGAGGTAGCTCACGGGGGTCTTGTCATAGCGGGTGGCGATGCCTCGCCAAGCTGTTGATGCAAGCCCCCGGACATGGGGCGAGCCATCGCGTGACGGTCCCTGCCCTGACGAGCAGCCGAGCCGTTCTGACCACCGCCCCTGGACAAGGCGTTCCTATCGGCGGTCGTTCAGTCTCATGTACGGTCGGGCCGACTCTGGAGCGCGTTTCTCAGGTTGTTCAGTATTCCGATGCGGTTGGGGTGGTCGGCAGGAGTGAGTTGCACGGCCTGGCGCCCCCGTTGGATCGCCTCGTCCAGGTCCGCCATCGCGCCGGTCCGCTCGAACCGGGTCAGCAGCACGATCCCTAGGCTGGACAGACATAGGGCACGCTGGGGGTGATCGGCAGGAGTGGCGCTGAGAATGCGCTGCCACAGCTGAACCGTACCCGACGTTCAATTCCCTTGGGTGCCTCCAATCTGGATCGCCCGAAATGGCCCTTCTCGTTTCGTAAGCAGCGCCGTGCAGCGGCAAGGCGGTATGACAACGCGGCTGCCTGAGCAGCCCATTTTCTATCCCGTACTCAACGAGGACTACGCGATCAGAATCGCCCGCGACTGGAATGCTCCCCGCCACGAGGTGGGCTTTGATCAGCCCGTGGCCCGACCGTCGACCGCCACCCACCGGTAGGAGCGCACCTCGGCGCCGGAGGGGTCGTACGCCACCTCGAACGTCCGGTCCTCCCGCTGAAGCGTCAGGGAGACACGCTCCAGACTGCCTCTGGCGATCTCGGAACCGGCCGGTCCGTCCAGGATGCGGTCGCCCTCGCGTACGCCCGCGAGTTCAGCGGCCGACCCGGCGACCAGACCGGTGACGACACGGGTTTCCAGGCTGGGGATCGCGAAGCCGAGTTCCGTGACGTGATCGCGGATCTCCTCGCGGACGAACCGGGGACCGAACGCTTCCGAGGCGGGGACGATCCACTCCCCCGCTCCCATCGCCGCGAAATCCCTCCGCGCGGTCTCACCAAGCTCGTCGGTCACCAGGTCGAGCCATTCGGGAACGCCGATCTTCTCTCCGGCCCGCTGCCGTTCGAGCACGGTGAGCACGAGGTCGTCGAGGCTGCGCCGTCCGCCACTGGCCGCGCGGATCTTGGCGTCGACGTCGACGAGGTAGAACATGCCCCGGCCGTACGGCACGCGCTGTGCCCGCTGGTCCTTCCAGAACAGCTCGAACGCCTCCGCGTTGCTGAGCGTCTGCAACGGGTTGGTGTAGTAGCCGCGAGCGCGCTCGTTGACCAGCTCGAGGAACTCCGTGTCGTCGACGAGCCCGGCCCGGTGGGACAGCATGATTGAGTAATACTCAGCCGTGCCTTCGGTGTACCAGGCGGTGTCGCCGTGATCGCCGTCCAGACGCGGCCAGTTGTGCGCGGTCTCGTGGGCCAGCAGGGAGGCCAGGCTGTCGACGGTCGGCGTCTCGGCGTCGCTCCAGCCGAACATGAACGAGCGCGGCAGCGCCGTGCCGCCGTTGCCGGGGTAGGGGTGCTTGCGGATGAACACCCGGTGTCCCGGCGCGGGCTCGCGGAAGAAATCGCACATGACCTGGTAGATCCGCTCGATGCGGGCCGCCACGGCGACGAGGTCGAAGGACGGCTCGCTGAGCCAGTACATCGAGAACGACCGGGGTTCCTCGGCCGGGTACGTGTTCACCGGTCCGGCCATGTAGAAGGCGTACAACAGGGTGTCTACGGTCCCGATCACCTGGACGGCCCCCTCTCCGAGACTCGACACGCCCAGCCCCCCGTCGAGGCCTTCCCACCGCAGAGTGATCGCGTAGTCGCGGGTCGTGTCAGGCAGAGCGAGGAAGGTGATGCCGGCGCCCTGCACGCCGCCCGCCTCGGCACGGAGGTCGAACAGCGGGCCGTTCCTGGTGGCGGCGTCCACGGCACGGACTGGCGCGAGGTAGGAGACGGTGACGTCCCCGACGCTGTCGCGGGTGGCGCACCAGCGCCGGTAGGCCCAGGACGGCGTGGGCGGCTCGTCCTCCTCGCGCAGGGGCAGCTCGCCGAGGTCGTCGGTGACATGAAGGTCGGCGGCGCGGACAGACACGCCGGGGATGCCGGCGATGACGATGGGCAGGCGGCAGAGCGTCCGGCCTGCCGGGATGGACGGTGCCTGAAGGACGTAGCGAACGGCGATGCCGTCCGGCCGGGGCGACAGAGTGAGGGAGAGGGTGGGGAAGGTCACTGATCACGTCCCTGTGGAGGTGGTGCGGATGAGGGCGCGCAGAGCCGCACTCGCCGTGCGCAGCGTGTCGTCGTCGGCGAGGGAATGGCCTGCGGTCAGCTGAAGCGTCTCGACCCGGGATGGCGGAGCCCCGCAGTGCCGGATCGCGAAGACGCTCGCGGCCAGCGGGGTGGCCAGGTCGAAGTAGCCGCCGATGAGCAGCGCGCGAGCGTGGGGCCGTTCCCGCAGGAGAGTCGAAATGTTGGCTGTGGGGTTGCGGTAGAAGTCGGGCTTGGGGTGGTCGTTGCGCCAGTCGAAGGCGAAGTTGAGCTCCAGGGAGAGCGAGACGTATGAGCCGTCGTCGGTGGCCTCCGCCTCGGAACGGAGATAGTGGGCCAGCGCGTCGGAGTGGATGACGTTGGACCGGCCGATGCCGAGGGCGGGGTCGTCGGCGGCGGGTGGCCGGTCGTCTACGGCCTCAGGCGGCATCGGGCCGGTGATCCGGGTGTCGAGGCGGCCCACCAGCTCGCCCCGGTCCGCGAGCAGCATGCGCAGGAAGGTCTCGCTCTGGACGCGCAGGTCGTCGGCGAGCACGCGCTCGGCGGGTAGTGCGATCAGGTCGGCCACGCGCTCGGCGACGGCGGCGCGGTCCCGCTGCGGCAGCCCCGACCCCAGGTGCAGCGCTGTGAGGTACTCGGACTGCGCGAACGCCTGGGCGCTGGCGAAGACGGTGGCGGCGTCGGGGATGCCGGCCGAAGCACGACCGTGCACCCAGGCGGCCACGGCCATCGTCGGCAGGTCGAACACATGAGGCAGGTCGTTCCCCGGTGCGGGCGCGGTGGCGCTGGCGTCCAGCATCGGCGAGATGAAGACGAGCCCGGCCACGTCGAGGTCGGTGATGCGGGCGCACATGGTCGCCAGCCGGAAGCCGCCGAAGCTCTCCCCCACCAGGTAGATGGGCGAGTCCTGGCGCTTGTGCTCCGCCAGCCACCACCGGATGAAGCGCTCGGTGGCCGCGGCGTCGCCGTGCACGGACAGGTACGGCGCGGCGCCGTCTTGACGCAGTTCGCGGCTGAAGCCGGTGCCGACGGGGTCGATGAAGACGAGGTCGGCCGCGTCGAGAAGGCAGAAGGGGTTGGGGACCACCCTGCGCCGGCCGGACGCGTGGTCCCTGCCGAAGCTCAGGGGATCTACGGGGTCGGTGACGAAGCGTCTGGGGCCGAACGCCGACATGTGCAGGGGTGACGACGACGCGCCCGGTCCGCCGTTGAACAGGAACATGACCGGCCGCGCGGACGGGTCGCCGGCGAGGTAGGCGGTGGCGGAGATCAGGGCGTCAGGGGTGCCGTCGGCGCCCGTGAGCGTGAGGGACTCCCACTGGGCGTCGTACTCCACGGCCCGGCCGGCGATGGTCACGGTGTGCCTCATGCGCCACCACCGATGAAGGCGCGCAGGTCGGCGGCGAGGTCGCGGAGGGTGGATTCGATGGAGTACATCATGTGCCCGCCCGGGTAGCGTTCCAGGCGCACCCGGCCGGCGGGCCAGCCGCACTGCGCGGCGGCGTGCTCGGCGGCGCCGACGGTCGTGGACAGGTCGTGCATGCCGGTGCCGACGAAGACGCGCAGTTCGGGCAGCACGGTCATGGCCTCGGTCAGCGCGTGGCCGTAGGGCCAGTCGGCGAACGGCGACGTGCTGGCGTTCCACCGCCAGTGTTCGACGTCGCCCGCCGTCCTGCGGTATTCCTCGCCGGTGTCGACCTTGAGGAACTCGCGCAGGTACGGCTCGATGGCGGCCTCGATCGCCTGCGGCACGGCGTCGGTGCCGAGCGCACGCGGACCGACCATGCGGGCCTGGATCGACTCCGGAGGCAGCGATTCGGCGGGCGGCCCTGCGTAGCGGCCGTCGTGCATGGCCAGGACCAGGTTCCGCTCACGGAGCAGCTCGGCGCGGAACTCGTGCTTGGTCAGGCGGAGGTCGCGCTCCTCCCACAGCGCGGCGGGGATGCCGGTGAGCTGCGCCAGCCTGGCGGCCAGCCGCTCCAGATCCCGCCTTGGGAGGGCGGGGCCGCGCAGCAGCGCGGTGACGTACTCGGTGCGGGCGAACGCGAACGCCTCGTCCACCGCCCGCTCCAGCGGGACGGCGCCGAGCTTGCCATGGTGGTGGGCGACGGCGGTGAGGGTCGGCAGCGAGACGACGTAGCTGAGAACGTTGGCCGGACGGCCCGCGGTCTCGATGATGTTGGTGGCCTGACCGAGCAGCGTCACTCCGGCCACCCGGATGCCGGCCTCGGCGAGCAGCCTGGCGGCGAGCGCGACCCTGATGGTGCCGTAGCTCTCGCCGAGCAGGTGGACGGGCGCGGTAAGCCGGTCGTGCACGCGCAGCCACTCCCGAACCCAGGCGACCATCTGGTCCACGTCTTCGGCGACGCCGCCCAGTTCGGTGTCGGCCCGGCTGTAGCCGGTGCCCGCCGGGTCGAAGAAGACGAGGTCGGCGACGTCCAGCAGGCAGTGCTCGTTGTCCACCACGCCGGTGGACGGGGCGTGGATGTCGTCGGGGAAGGCGACACGGCGCGGCCCGAAGGCCCCCATGTGCAGGAACGCCGACGACACGACCGGCCCGCCGTTGCACAGGAACAGCACCGGCCGGTCCGGCTCATCGGCGAGGTAGTCGAAGGAGACGATCCTGGCGCCGGGGATCGGTGTCTCGTGCATCGAAGCGCTGTAGCCGATCGTGCGGCCTCCGAAGCGACCGGTATGGCTGGTCGTCACGATGGAGCTCACCAGGAGGCCCCCTTCACAGGTGGCGGCACCGTGAACGGTGCGATGGACAGGGCGCTGTGGATCTCGGCGGGGAAGTAGACGTCGCCGCCTTTCACGGTCATCCGGACGCGGCGAAGGGCGGAGATGTCACGGGTCGGGTCGCCGTCCACGAGGATCAGGTCGGCCCTCTTGCCGCGGGCGACGCTGCCGCTCATGTGGTCACGGCCCAGGTGACGGGCGCAGTCGAGGGTGGCCCTCCGCACCACCTCGGCGGCCGGGATGCCGGCCTCGCAGTACAGCTCCAGCTCCCGGTGCAGGGTGAAGCCGGTGCCGTCATCGGTGCCCGGCCACAGCTCGACGCCCTCGGCGTGCAGCGACGCCATGGTCTCAAGCAGCCGGGAGAACGCCTCGTCGTAGCCGTCGGCCGGATTGGGGACGAAGGTGCGCTTCCGGTAGCGCTGGTAGCCGACGGGCATGTGGTCCAGGTATGCCTGGTCGCCCTCCTGGACCTGCCCGGCGCGGCTGAGCATCAGCCGTTCCAGGATCACGGCGGTGGTGTCCAGGCCGACACCGCGCTCGCGCATGAGGCCGATCGTGCGGCGCACCTGCGGCGAGGCCAGGTCGAGGTCCTTGGCCCGGGTCATCGCGGTGAGCCGCAGCGGCGTCCTGGTGTCCTCGCCGGGGTCGAGCACCCAGCCGAGCATGAGCTGGTTGAGGTGGGCGATCTCGTCGTACCCTGCCTCGATCATCTGGTCCGGGGTGGCGAAGGCGGGCACGTGACCGGTGACGCGCAGCCCGAGCCGATGCGCTTCGGCGGCCAGCGGCTCCACCCAGGCGGGGTCCACGGAGTTGTAGATCTTGATCTGGTGGTAGCCGCGCTCCGCGTACCAGCGCACCATGCCGAGCGCCTCGTCCAGTGTGCCGGGAATAACGCCGATGCGCGCCGAGTACGGGCTTCGCCCTTCGATGAGCCCCGACGGCACGATGCTCGGGCCGGGCAGCTCGCCGGAGTCGAGCCTGGGCATCAACGCCAGGAGCATGTCGTTGTCGTTGCCCATGTCGCGCGTGGTGGTGACACCGGCGGCCAGGTAGAACAGGCCCGTGGCGAGCGAGTTGTGCGCGTGCATGTCATGCAGGCCCGCCAGCAGGGTCCCGCCCTGCCCGTCGATCTCCACTCCGGTTCCCGGAGCGTCCGGCTCGACGGAGGTGATCATTCCCCGGTAGAACACGACCGAGTGGGGATCACCGAGCCGCAGCGTCCGGGGGTCGAAGATCCGCACGTCCCGAATGCGGACCGGAGAATCGCACGTGTGGCGAACCTGCCCGCCCACCAGCGACAGGTGCTCGATCGACAGGGTGGTGTCCAGCGCGGCCAGGTCGTCCGCGTCGTCCAGGTGATCCTCGCGTACGACGAGTTCGCGGAGCATCAGCGTGCCGCCGAGCCGGGCGACCATCCGGCGGTCGGCGTCCAGCAGCACGAACTCCGGCAGCAGCCCCGCACCCCCGAGCACGTACGCCTGCAGTGCCCGCTCGCCCAGGAGCACCTGACGCAACGGCTCAAGGGTGAGACGACCGCTTGGCAGTACGTCCACCGCGCCGCCGTGCGCCAGGGCGGCCCTGGCGTAGATGCCGGAGGAGTAGGGGCTGGTGTCGTTGGCGAGGTACAGGCGCCCGGCCCCGGCCGGAGCCCGCCCGCGATCGGCCTGACATTCCCACGTGCCGTCCTGGAGCCGCTCACGGACGGGCCCGCCCATGAGGGACGTGCCGTCGATCTCCCACGCCAGCGGGATGCCACGATCGCCCAGGGTGATCCGCTCGCGAAGCCTGGCGCCGCGGCCGTTGTCGTCCACCGCGTACTCCACCAGCAGGTCGGCGCCCGCCCGGTCCACGGTGATCCGGCCGATCACCTCACCGCCGCGGATCACGGCGAAGCGCTCAGTCATCGTCGCCGCGCCAGGCCACGCAGGTGATCTCGACGTTGGCGTGGGCGGGCATGTCCTGGACGACGACCGCGGCCCGCGCGGGCGGCTCCTGGCCGAAGTAGTCGCTGTAGATGTCGTTCAGCAGGGGCCAGTGCTCGATGTCGCGCAGGTAGCAGGTCGCGGAGACCACGTCCTCCAGGCGGAAGCCCGCCTGCGTGATCGTGGCCTCCAGGTTCTTCATCGTCTGCCGGATCTCGGCCTCGATGCCGCCCTCGACGATCTGGGTCGTGCCCGGGACGAACCCGCCGGTCCCGGCCACGTAGCAGGTGTCGCCGGCCACGACGGCCGACGAGTACGGGCCGAGGGCGGTCCCGGTGTTGACGACCTTTTTCGGCATCGACTCTCCCATCAGAGGTTCTTCAGTTCGGTGAGCAAGTGATCGACATCGGTGTCGGTGGTGTAGAAGTACGGGGACATCCGCAGGTAGCCGCCGCGGGCGGCCACCGACAGTCCGGCGGACGACAACCGCGCGACAGCACCGGGCAGGTCGCGCAGCCCGCCGAGGCTGACGATCCCGGCCATGCGCTCGGGACGCGCGGCCGGTGCGTGGCCGAGCTCCGCCGCCCCCTCCCAGAGGCGTCGGGCCAGGTCGGCGACGCGGGCTCGGATCTCCTCGTGCCCTACGGATCGCCGGTAGGTCGCCGCCGCCTCCAGCGCGTACATGCCGGGGAGGTTCGAGTGACCGATGCTCAGGCGCGGCGTGGGCGGCCTGTCACCCCAGAGCGGCGAGGGCCGCAGGGATGCGAGGGCGGCCCGCTTGCCCGCGACGACGGCGAGGCCGAAGCCGCCCAGTAGCCACTTGTAGCCGGTCGCGATGTAGAAGTCGACGTCGTCCAGACCGACCGTCACCACGCCGGCCGCCTGTGCTCCGTCCACCACCAGCAGCGCGCCCGCCCGCCGGCAGGCCGCTCCCAGTGTGCCGATGTCGACCAGAGTGCCGGTGAAGGAGCTGACATGGGAGACAGCGACGACTCGAGTGCGTGGTCCGATGCCCGCCAGCAGGGCCCCGAGCCGGTCATCGCCCGCCAGCGCGTCCACCTCGACCACCCGGACCGCCTCGCCCAGCGCCCGCCAGGGCAGGACCACGGTCGGGAACTCGTCACGCAGAACGAGCACCTCGTCGCCCTCGCACCAGGGCACGGCATGGGCGATGGCCTCGATCGCATCGGCGGTGCTGGGCATGAAGGCGACCTCGCCCTCCGCCACACCGAACTCGGCCGCGTACGCCTGATGGGCCCGCTCCACGACGGGGCGCCACTCGCGGGATCCGCGCGTGCCTCGCCCCATCGCCTCGTAGCAGGCGCCGACCGCCGCCCCGACAGCCGCCGGCACGAGTCCGATGGACGCGGTGTCGAGATATCCGGTCGGCTGCATGCCATCCTCCGCTGTGCCGGTGAGTTCAACACACAGTAGAGGATTTCAAATATCAGTCAAGAGTGTCCGCTTGGAGCTCGTTGAGATAGTTGTAGATCGTGAAGCGGCTGACGCCGAGCCGCTGGGCCGCCAGCTCCACGGCTCCGCGCAGGGTGAAGAAGCCGCGCTTGTTCAGGTCCTCGACCACGGCGACCTTGTGGGACTTCTTCATCAGCTCGACCGGCACTCCGACGCCGGCCACGGCCTCGTCCAGGATGCCCTCGCCGAGACTGTCCAGCGACACGGGGAACGTCTCGGCGGGAGCGCCGGGCCGTGCGCCAAGCAACGGGCCGGCACCGGCGTTCGTCGTGGTCAGCGCTTCGAGGATGTCCGCGGCCCGCTTGAGTTCCCCGATGTCGGTGTTGATGCACAGGCACACCACGGACTTCCCGGAGGGGGCGTGAAAGAAGATGCTGGACGAGCGCATCACCAGCCCGTCCGCGGTCTCCGACCTGTAGCCGATCAGATGGTCGGTCCACCCCGCCTTGAAGGTGCGCAACCCCAGGTCGGTGGGCGGGCCGCCGATGTCCCTGCCGGTCAGCGTGCCGCCGATGGCGGCGATCGTGTTGGGCATCGCGGTCAGATTGTGCAGGACGACCTCGGTGTTGGGACCCAGCGCCTGAGCCAGAACCGGAATGACCGGTCCCAGCAGCTCCACCACCAGGGCGGCATGCGCTCGCTCGCTCGTGGTGAACGTCAACTTGCCGTCCTCGGACGTCGCTGTCATGGCTGCACCCTGTCTCATGGGAACCCGATGTCAACAGCATGTAGGAAAGAAGTGCGGATATGAGGGAGAGAAACGAGCTGTTACAGTACGGAAACTTCTCACTATTGTAGAGGCTTGCAACGAGTCGTATAGTTCCCGTCACCTTGGTGAAGGGAACCAGCCCATGTACGAGCACACCCGACGACGTGTCCTGGCAGGCCTGGCGGCCGCAGCCGGTCTCACCCTCGTCAGCGCCTGCGCCTCCGGTGCGAACGGTGGACAGAGCGGGCATAGCGCCCGTCCAGCGACCGAGCAGAACATTCCGTCGTTCACGTACGCGATCACACAGATGCCGACCTCGCTGAACAGCATGTCGACGAAGGTCAACACCCAGATGATCACCTCACTGGTGACCGAGCCTATGGAGCGCGTGGCCTTCGAGCAGGGCACGGTCAAGATCACCCCGCATCTGGCGGCCTCTGTCACGGAGCCCGACCAGAGCACGGTCGTCTACAAGCTGCGTGAGGGCGTGAAGTTCTCCGACGGCAAGCCGCTGACCGCCGAAGACGTGGCCTGGAGCTTCACCGCCTCCGCCGCGCCGACCGCGGAGACGGCCGGCAACATGGCCGGGCTGAAGAGCGCCAAGGTCACCGGGCCCGACGAGGTGACGGTGACCTGGAAGTACCCGCTCGTGGGGCTGCGGATCGCGCTGGCCGCCGTCCAGGTGCAGGAGGCCGCGTTCGCCGAGGCGCACGCCAAGGAGCTCGGCACCTCCGCCGCGCTGCCCATCGGCACCGGCCCCTACGCCTACCAGGGGCAGACCTCCCAGGACATCACCCTTGCGCGCAACCCCGCGTACTGGGGAACTCGGCCGAAGCCCGACGCGGTGAAGTTCACCGTGATCAGCGACAACTCCGCCGCCCAGCTCGCCATGCGCTCCGGCTCACTTCAGGCCGGGGAGGTCACCGACCTCAAGACCGCCTCCCAGTGGAAGAACAGTGGCGCCTCGCTCTATCCGGCCGACGACTTCAACTCCAACCTGCTGTCCATGGACACCAGCACGCCGCCGTTCGACGACGTCCAGGTGCGCAAGGCCGTGGCGCACGCCATCGACGTCAAGGGCGTGCTCGCGGCGGCGTTCGGCGAGTACGCCAAGCCGCTGGGCACGCTCGTGCCCACCGGCGTGCTGGCCGGAGTCGCCCCCTCGCCCGCCGAGGCCCAGGCGTTCGTGGACCAGTTGCCCCGCTACGAGTTCGACCTGGCCAAGGCCAAGGCGGAACTGGCGCGGTCGGCCCACGCCGGCGGTTTCGACGTGACCGTGCCCTACATGAACACCGACCCCTGGCAGAAGCTGCTGCTGCTCAACCTCCAGCAGAACATGAAGCAGCTCGGCGTCACCGTCACGCCCAAGCCCGTGCCCCCCGGCCAGTGGTTCCAGACCTTCTTCAGCCACCAGACCTCCGGCATCCAGGTGATCCCCGGATTCACGAGCACGCTTCCCGACCCCTCCGGGCTGATGTTCTCCTTCGTCGGCAAGGCCAACATGAAGGCCAACTTCATCAACGCCGCGAACTTCACCACCGACACGGTGGAGAAGAACTATCGGGCCCTCGCCCCGGAAAGCGCCGCGACGTACGACAAGGAAGCGCGCTGGGCGGCCACCCGGGCCGTACTCACCGAGGTCGCCGAGCAGGTGCCGTACGTGCCGCTCTTCACCCGCCAGAACGTGTACACGATGGCCGGTGGGCTGACCTATCTCCGGCCGCCGAGCTTCTACGACAAGGTGAGTGGCACCTGGATCGACCTGGTGCGTTCGAGCAAATGACGATCGTCCGCTTTCTGGCGCGCCGGCTGGGCGCCACGCTGCTGTTGCTGCTGGTGCTCAGCTTCCTGGTGTTCGCGTTGCTCGCGGCGAGTCCCGGCTCGCCGCTGCAGACCCTGATCGGCTCCCGCCCCCCATCGCCCGAGCTCCTGGCGGCGGTCGAGGCCAAGTACCACCTGGACCAGCCGTTCCTGGTCCAGTACTGGCACTGGCTCGCCGGCGCGGTGCACCTGGACCTCGGCCAGTCGATCTCCGTCCAGACCGACCTGGCCGTGCTCGCGCTGATCGGGGATCGTGCGGCGATCTCGGTGCAGCTCGGGATCTACGCCGTTGTGCTCGTGCTCGGCTTCGGCATCCCGCTCGGCATGGCGGCCGGCATCCGGCGCGGCAGCGCCACCGACCGGACCGTGTCCTTCCTGGCCACGTTCTGCATCAGCGCGCCCCCGTTCGTGCTGTCCATCGCGCTGCTGTACGTGTTCGGCGTGGCGCTCGGCTGGTTCCCCGTCTACGGGGTCGGCGAGGGGGTCGGCGAGCGGATCGCGCACCTGACCATGCCGGCCGCGGCGCTGGCCGGATTCCTGTCGGCCGTGGTCATCCGGCAGACCAGGGCGGCGACCCTGACCGTGATGCAGCAGGACTTCATCACCTTCGCCCGGATCCGGGGGCTGAGCCCCGCGCGCGTCCTGATCCGCTACGCGCTGCGCAACTCCTCCCTTCCCGTGGTGACCAGCGCGGGACTGCTGCTGATCGCCACACTGTCGGCGGGACTGTTCGTGGAGCAGGTGTTCTCCCTGCCCGGGATCGGCACCCTGCTGCTGCAAGCGGTGATCAACAAGGACATCCCCGTGGTGCAGGGCCTGGCCATCCTCATGGGGGCCGTGGTGGCGGTGGTCAACCTGACGGTGGACCTGCTCGGCCTGGCCCTCGACCCGCGCACGCGGACGATCTCGAAGGCAGGTGCCTGATGGCGACGATCGCGGCCACCGTCTCGACCACCGCCCGCGGCGTGGCCAGAGCCCCGGTCACGGTGCGGCTGGCCGCCGGTTTCCTCCTGTGCGTGGCGATCCTGGCGGCGGCCGGGACGTGGCTGGCGCCGTACGACCCGACCGCCCAGGACCTGATGCTGAACGTGTCGGGACCGAGCGGCGCGCACTGGCTGGGCACCGACCAGCTCGGCGCCGACGTGCTGTCGCAGGTCCTCGCCGGGACCCGGGCCGCGCTGCTCGGGCCGCTGGTCGTGGCGCTCGGGACGGTCGTGCTCGGCGCCTCACTGGGCATCCTGGCCGGCTACCGCGGCGGCTGGATCGACGCGCTGCTCAACCGGCTCGCCGACCTGATGTACGCCCTGCCCTCGCTCCTGGTGATCATCGTGCTGATCGGCATCGTGGGCGGCGGCTACTGGTTCGCCGTGCTGGTGCTGACCGTGCTGTCGCTGCCCAGCGAGATCCGGCTGTGCCGCAGCGCCACCCTGGCGCAGGCCCGCCTGCCGTACATCGACGCCGCACGCACCCTCGGCCTGCCCGCTGGGCGGATCATGGCCAGGCACCTGCTGCCCAACATCATGCCGACCGTGATCGCCACCTTCCTGCTGGACTTCGTCACCGCCCTGATCAGCCTGTCCGGCCTGTCCTACCTCGGCCTGGGCGCCCCGCCGGGCACGCCGGACTGGGGCACTCTGCTCGCGAGCGGCCAGAACCTCCTGGCCGACAATCCCTGGATCTCCCTGGCCCCCGGCGCCATGATCGCCCTCACCGCGACCAGCTTCACCCTGCTCGGCGACTGGCTCTACGACCGCTACTCCGCGAACGGCGACCACTCATGAGCCCACTTCTCACCGTCACCGATCTGCACGTACGCGCCGGCGGCAAGACCCTGGTCCGGGACGTCGGCTTCACCCTGGAGGCGGGCGGCAGCCTCGGCATCGTCGGCGAGTCCGGCAGCGGCAAGACCATGACCGCCCGCGCCGTCCTGGCCGCCCTCCCCGCCGGGGTCACCGCGAGCGGCGAGATCGTCTTCGACGGCATCTCCATGGTCGGCCGCAGGGAACGCGACCTGCGGCCGCTTCGCGGCACCCGCATCAGCATGGTCATGCAGGACCCCTTCACCGCGCTCAACCCGTTGCAGACCATCGGCGAGCACATCCGCGAGTCCCTGCCCCGGCAGGTACGGCGCGACCGTGCGGCCGCCCGCGGCGAGGTCGCCCGCCGCCTGGCGGAGGTCGGCCTGGACGCCACCGAGGTCGCGGGCAAGTACCCCTTCCAGTTGTCGGGCGGCATGCGCCAGCGTGTGGCCATCGCCGCTGCGCTCGCCGCGGACCCCGACCTGCTGATCGCCGATGAGCCCACCACCGCGCTCGACGCCTCCACCCAGGCCGAGATCCTGCGCCTGCTGCACAAGCTCCAGCGCGACCGCGGCATGGCGCTCGTGCTCATCACGCACGACCTGCGCGTGGCCTTCTCCGTCTGCGACCGGGTCCTGGTCATGTACGCGGGATCGGTCGTGGAGGACGCCCCCTCGGCCGCGCTCATGGAGGCGCCGGAGCACCCCTACACCCTCGGCCTGCTCATGGCCGAGCCACCCGTCACGCACGTGGTCGAGACCCTCACCGCGATCCCCGGCAGTGTCCCGCGCGCCGACGACGTGGCCGCCCAATGCGCCTTCGCCGCCCGCTGCGACTGGCACGCCCAGGAGTGCGTCGCGGGCCGGCCCGCTCTGGCTCCGGCCGGCGAAGGCCACCTGTCGGCCTGTACGCGCCTGCACGAGATCGGCACCGAGTTGCGGCTACGCAGGCAGCAGGCCGCCGCCCCCGCCGCGGCGTCACCCACGCCGACCGGCATGCCGATCCTCACGGTGTCCGGGCTGAGCATGACCTACCGCGCCGTCTCCATGGTCTCCCGGGCGTCGGTGAAGCAGGCCGTACGAAACGTCTCCTTCGAGATCGCCGAGGGCGAGTCGCTCGGCCTGATCGGCGAGACGGGCTCGGGCAAGACCACCATCGCACGCTGCATCCTCGGGCTGCAGACCGCGACCGGCGGCACGATCCGCCTCGGCGACCTCGACGTCTCCGACCACCGGCGGCTCAGCGGGAAGCAGCGCCGCCGAGCCGGCCGCCTGGTCCAGGTCGTCTTCCAGGACCCCTACGCCTCGCTCAACCCCATGCTCACCATCGGCGCGGCGTTGGAGGAGGCGATCTCGGTCGGAGACACCGGCCAGACCGCCGGCGAACTGCTGGAGATGATCGGCCTGTCCGCCTCCTACGCCGGACGCAGGCCCGGCGCCCTTTCCGGCGGCCAGCGTCAGAGAGTGGCCATCGCCCGCGCCATCGCGGTCCGGCCCAAGCTGCTGATCTGCGACGAACCGGTGGCCGCGCTGGACGTGTCGGTCCAGGCCCAGATCCTCGAACTCCTGCGCCAGATCCGCCGCGCGTACGGCACGAGCATGCTGTTCATCACCCACGACCTGTCGGTGGTGCGGCAGATGGCCGACCGCGCCATCGTGCTGCGCCACGGCGAGATCGTCGAAAGCGGCAGCACCGCCGAGGTGCTCGACGCTCCCCGGCACCCCTACACCGTCAGCCTGGTCGAATCCGTTCCAGGACACCAGTAGCCAGTTCATCGAGAGACCGGCCCCTCATGACAGATCCGAAGCTTTCCGAGCCCGCCGTCCTGCACAGCTCCAGATCCCTGACGAGGCTGCCGCCCACCTCCCGGTAGGACGAACTGCTCGGCCGCGGTTATCCCGAAGACGCCGTCGCCGCAATTCTGGGTGGGAACTTCCACCGGGTGGCGGGCGAGGTGTGGCAGCCGCCGACGAGCGAATAACGCATCGCCTTCACCCCTGCCGGGGGGCTTCGGCATCGCGGAACGCCGGAGCCCGGCCGCCGCCGCGGGCGTGCCGGGCCAGCAGGGGCGGCACGCGGGATGCCACCACCGTCGACAGGATCACCACGCTCGTCGAGCGTGCGACGTGGGGCGAGCGGTTCACTTCCAGGAGCGCCTCCTGGAACTCGCCCTGGGTCCGCGCCGCCATGCGGCAGATCACGTCGCTGGTCCCGGTGGTGGCGAACGCCTCCACGACCGCCGGGTGACGCTCGAGCTCGTCTCGGACCTCGTACAGCGCGCCCTGCGCTATCTCCAGCGTGACGAAGGCCTGGACGGCGAAGCCCGCGGCGTTCAGATCCACATCCGGGCCATAGCCGGTGATCACTCCGGCCGCCTCCAGCTTCTCGATCCGCGACTGCACGGTGGCGCGCGCCACGCCGGTCACCCGGGACAGTTCCAGCGGCCCGGCACGGGGGTGGTCCCGCAGCGCCTTCAGCAGGGCGAGGTCCAGCTTGTCCACAACGCTCAAGGAAGTCCACCTTCTCAGGTGTCACGGTGATCAACTAGGCAAAATGCATAGCAAACAGGCAAATCCGCCAGTCCATCATGGCATGTAGATCAGTCGGGACTGAGCCGCTTGCGCAGCCAATTTCCCATGTTGTGACATATCGCCTAGTTCAGCACCGTCGCACCGCGACATCCACCCCCTGGAGGATCACCATGAGCATCGAGCAGATCCTGACCGATCAGGAGCGCCTGGCCGAGCTCGGCATCGACGAGCTGAAGCAGCTGGTCGGGCTGGTTTCCTATGACGACTCCACCGATCCCTTCCCGGTCACCGGATGGGACGCGGTCGAATGGGTGGTGGGCAACGCCACGCAGTCGGCGCACTTCTTCCAGTCAGCCCTGGGCATGGAGCTGGTGGCCTACTCCGGCCCGGTGACCGGCAACCGCGACCACCACGCGTACGTCCTGCGGAGCGGCGCCGTGCGCTTCGTCGTCAAGGGCGGGGTCGCCCCGGACAGCCCGCTGCACGACCACCACCGCAGGCACGGGGACGGCATCGTCGACATCGCCCTCGAGGTGCCCGACGTGGACCGGTGCGTCGAGCACGCCCGCGCCCAGGGGGCGACGGTGGTCGAGGAGCCGCACGACGTCACCGACGAGCACGGCACGATCCGGATCGCGGCCATCGCCGCCTACGGCGACACCCGCCACAGCCTGGTGGACCGCTCGCGCTACAACGGCCCATACCGGCCCGGCTATGTGGAGCGGACCTCGTCCTACGTCAAGCGTCCCGGCGCGCCCAAGCGTCTGTTCCAGGCGCTCGACCACGTCGTGGGCAACGTCGAACTGGGCCGCATGGACGAGTGGGTGGACTTCTACCGCCGTGTCATGGGCTTCACCAACATGGCCGAGTTCATCGGCGACGACATCGCGACCGACTACTCGGCCCTCATGTCCAAGGTGGTGGCCAACGGCAACCACCGTGTGAAGTTCCCGCTGAACGAGCCGGCCATCGCCAAGAAGAAGAGCCAGATCGACGAGTACCTGGAGTTCTACCAGGGGCCGGGCGCCCAGCACCTCGCCCTGGCCACCAACGACATCCTGCGTACGGTCGACCTTCTGAGGGAGGAGGGGATCGAGTTCCTCGACACCCCCGACTCCTACTACGAGGACCCGGAGCTGCGGGCCCGCATCGGCGAGGTACGCGTCCCGGTCGAGGAGCTGCAGAAGCGCGGCATCCTCGTGGACCGCGACGAGGACGGCTACCTCCTGCAGATCTTCACCAAACCGATCGGCGACCGGCCCACGGTCTTCTTCGAGTTCATCGAGCGGCACGGCTCCCTCGGCTTCGGCAAGGGCAACTTCAAGGCGCTGTTCGAGGCGCTGGAGCGCGAGCAGGACCGGCGGGGGAACCTCTAGCCGCGCGGCGACCGGAAGGAGCGAGCGATGGCCTACTACCTCCGCGTCGGGGACGTCCCGCCCAAGCGGCACACAGAGCACCGCGCCCCCTCGGGCGAGCTGTACTACGAGGAGCTGATGGGCGAGGAGGGCTTCTCCTCCGACTCGTCCCTCCTTTACCACATGGGCATTCCCGCTGCCGTCACGGATGTGCGGAGCCGGGAGCTACCGGACCAGTCCACCGTTCCCAACCAACCGCTCGCTCCCCGGCACCTGAAGCCGGTCCCCTACTACCACTCGAACGTGGACTCCGACGAGGTGATGTTCTACTGCGGCGGTGACTACGAGGCGCGGAAGGGCTCCGGGATCGGCCAGGGCTCGGTCTCGCCGCACCCGGCGGGCCATGCCCACGGCCCCCAGCCGGGCGCGGTCGAGCGCAGCCTCGGAGCCCGCTTCTTCGACGAGCCGACGGTGATGGTCGACACCTTCCGGCCGCTGGAGCTGGGCGAGGCAGGCCGGACAGCCGACGATGGGGAATACGTGTGGTCCTGGTCAGGACGGAGGTCCTCGTTGTGAAAGCCTCATCTCCCGGCACGGTTCCGCGGTCAACCGGCTTCCGGGCGTTCTTCGACGACGCCGCACTCTTCCCACCGGGCGACGCGCCCATGGCGGAGGCGGTGCCCCGCCACCGAGACCACCACGCCGCCTGGTACGGCGACACGGTGGGGCCGTTCGTCTGCCCGCGCGGGCGGCTGGGCGAGCTCCACGACCTGCTCACCGGCGACGGACCCGCGCTCGACGTCGCCCTGACGGTGCCCGAGGGCCCAGAGGCTCTCGCCGCGGGCGTCGCCGAGGCCACCGCGCATCCCCGCGTGCGGCTGCGGGCCGTGGAGCTGCCGGCCGGCCGTTCGCAAGGGGCGTTGGAAACCCTGGCGGAGACGGCCGGCGCGGCCGTGCCGCGCGACGTGACCGTGTACGCCGAGGTGGCTCTCGACCCGGACGCACTCCGGGCGATCCCGGCGTTGGCCGGGACCGGCCTGCGTTTGAAGTTCCGGACCGGGGGCGTCAGAGCGGACGCCTTCCCCGGAGAGCCGGCACTCGCCGCGGCCCTGACGTGCGCCGTCCGCCACGCCATCCCGTTCAAGCTCACGGCGGGCCTGCACCACGCGATCCGGCACACCGATCCCCGCACCGGGTTCGAGCATCACGGATTCCTCAACGTGCTCGCCGCCACCGACGCGGCCCGGCAGGGCGCGGACGAGGCGGCGGTCTCGGCCGTACTCGCCTGTCGGGAGGCGGAGACCGTCGCAGGACGGTGCACTCCCGAACGGGTCGCCGCAGCCCGGCAGTCCTTCGTCTCGTTCGGCACGTGCAGCATCGAGGAGCCCGTCGCCGATCTCATCGCGCTGCGACTCCTGGAAAGGGCCTGACATGGTGGCACATCACGTTCCACGATCCTGGGTCGCCATGCGGGAGAACCATCCGTTCGGCCTGCAGACCCTGCCGTTCGGCTCGTTCGCCGGGCCGGACGGCCGGCCTCGGGTCGGTGTGGCGATCGGGGATCACATCCTCGACCTGACCGCGGCCTGGCCCGCGCTGTCCGGCAGCGACGACGGGTTGTTCGCCGCCGGCACGCTCGATCGGTTCCTCGCCGCGGGACCGGAATGCTGGGCCCGGGTCAGGCAACTCCTCACGCATTGGCTGGGCGAGGTGAGCGAACGCGGACGAGTAGCCACATTCCTGTCCCTCGCCTCGGCCCACACCATGCTGTTGCCGTTCGAGGTCGCCGACTACGTCGACTTCTACGCCTCAGAGCACCACGCCGCCAACCTGGGCAGGATGTTCCGCCCCGGCTCAGAACCGCTCACGCCGAACTGGAAGCACATGCCCATCGGCTACCACGGCCGGGCCGGCACGGTCGTCGTGTCGGGCACGCCGATCGTCCGGCCCCGGGGCCAGCGGCGTACGGCGGACGGGGACATCCAGGTCGGGCCAAGCACACGGCTCGACATCGAGGCCGAACTCGGCTTCGTCGTGGGCGTGCCGAGCACCATGGGCACGCCGGTCCCGCTCAGCCGGTTCGACCGGCACGTCTTCGGGGTGTGCCTGCTCAACGACTGGTCCGCCCGCGACATCCAGGCGTGGGAGTACGTGCCGCTTGGGCCGTTCCTCGGCAAATCCTTCGCGACGTCGATCTCGCCGTGGATCGTCCCCCTGGCCGCTCTGGAACACGCCAGGGTGGCGCCCCCGCCGCGCTCGCCCCGGCCGGTCGAGTACCTCGACGACACCGGCGAGGCCCCGTGGGGGCTGGACATCCGGCTGGAGGTCCGGCTCAACGGCACCAAGGTCAGCGAACCACCCTTCGCCGAGATGTACTGGACTCCCGCCCAGCAACTGGCCCACATGACCGTCAACGGCGCCGGCCTGCGCACCGGTGACCTCTTCGCCTCCGGCACGATCAGCGGCCCGACCCCGGAGAGCCGGGGCTCGCTCATCGAGCTGACCTGGAACGGCGAGCACCCTCTGCGGGTCGAGAGCGGCGAGCGCACCTTCCTCGCCGACGGTGACGAGGTGGTCATCACAGCGACCGCCCCCGGACCGTACGGGACCACCATCGGCCTGGGCGAGGTCGCCGGCACGGTCGTCGCGAGCCCTGAGTCGAAGAGCCTGGACGACAGCGCGGCACCTGCCCACTCGACCTCTCGACGATAAGAGTCGGGGACGCCGCGAAGTGCGCAGGGCGGGCCTGGACAGCGTACGGCTCGACCGGTTGGCCACCGCGCTGCAGACCGCGGGTGACATCGCCTTCCGGGTGACGGCGCCGGGAGCCGCTGAGACGCTGGCCGCCGCACCCCTCAGGGCACAAGCCGGCGAGGTAGTCGAAGAACTCCATGCGTGGTAACGGTCGTTCGCCCCAGGGCACCTGCTATGCGAGGGTTCACGAGGCGCCCGGGAGATAGTCGATGAGCTTCAGGGCGGCTGGAGCGGTGGTGTCGGGAGGTGGGGCGGCGACCGACAGCCGCCAGAACGGTTCCGGGCTGGCACCGGTCAGCCGGACCACTGCCAGGGCGGCGGCCTGGGGCTTGCGTGCGATCGGCTCCGGAACGACCGCGACGCCCAGGCCGTGGCCGACGAGGTCGATCAGGGTGTGGACGTCATTGACCTCCAGCGACACCTGGCGGGCGGCGCCGGCCGCCGCGAAGGCGCGGTCGGTCAAGCCACGAGCGCCCCAGCCGGGATGAAAGTCGATGAAATGCTCCCCGCCCAGTTCTGCCCACCTCACCTCCCTCGCCTCCGCCAGCCGGTGATCGGGATGACAGAGCAGAACCATCGGCTCGCGGGTCAGCGGCAGCATCCGTAGGTCCGCCGGAGCCTCATCGGGCAAGGCGACGAAGGCGAGGTCCAGCCGGCAGGCGGCCACCTCGCCGATGAGGGTCGCGGAGTCCGCCTGTCTGAGCCTGATCTCCACGCCAGGGTGCGCCGATCTGAAGCGGGCCAGCAGCGCCGGGACGTCGACCCCGGCAACGCACTGCTCCGTGCCCACGGACAGGGTCCCCCTCAGCAATCCCTGGACCGCTTCCACCGCCTCCTTGGCGGCACGCACCGATCCGAGGGCCCGCCGCGCCTCGGTGAGCAGCACCCGCCCGGGTGCTGTCAGCTCAACGCTGCGGGTGTTGCGGGCGAAGAGCCGGACCGCCAGTTCCCGCTCCAGAGCGCGAACCGAGGCCGACAGTGCCGACTGGGAGATCATCAAGCGCTCGGCGGCACGCGTGAAGTGGCGCTCCTCCGCGACGGCGACGAAGTGCTCAAGCTGGCGCAGTTCCATGATTCAGAAATTTAGCCGATAAATCCGTGCGATTTATTCTGTTGGACGCCAGCGTGATCCCGGCCCGATTCTGGTGGCGGTCGGCCGTGACGGTCGGTTCTCACACTGGAGGAAGACGTGGAACGACGGGCACTCGGTAGGACGAGTCAGCACGTGTCGGTGATCGGGCTTGGCACCTGGCAGCTCGGTGCCGACTGGGGTGAGGTGAAAGAGGACGACGCTCTGGCCGTACTGGACGCGGCGGCCGAGAACGGGGTGACCTTCTTCGACACCGCCGACGCCTACGGCGACGGGCGAAGCGAGCAGTTGATCGGCAGCTTCCTCAAATCGCGGCCGAACGAGGGCATCGTGGTCGCCACCAAGATGGGGCGCCGAGTCATGCCGCAACGTCCCGATCTCTACTCGCTGGACAACTTTCGCGCATGGACCGACCGGTCGCGGGCCAACCTGGGCGTCGACACCCTCGACCTGGTCCAGCTGCACTGCCCGCCCACGATCGTGTACTCCACCGACGCAGTCTTCGACGCGCTCGACACCTTGGTGGAGGAAGGACGCATCGCCGCCTACGGAGTCAGCGTGGAGACACGGGCGGAGGCGTTGGCCGCGATCAGCCGACCCGGTGTGGCCAGTGTGCAGATCATCCTGAACATGCTGCGGCTCGGGCCACTGCTGGACGTGCTCCCCGCGGCGCGCAAGGCCGGCGTGGGCGTCATCGCCCGAGTACCGCTCGCCAGCGGTCTGCTGTCGGGCAAGTACGACGAGCACACGGAATTCCCTGCCAGCGATCACCGCAACTACAACAGGAACGGCGAGGCGTTCGACATCGGAGAGACCTTCTCCGGGGTCGATTTCGCCACCGGCCTGGCGGCGGTGCGGCGGCTGGCCCCGCTCGTGCCCGCCGGCGCGACGATGGCCCAGTTCGCCCTGCGATGGATCATCGACCAGCCCGGTGTCACGGTCGTGATCCCCGGCGCCCGCAACCCCCGGCAGGCGCGGGACAACGCAGCCTCCGCCGCCCTGCCCTCGCTCTCCGAGGACGCCCTGCGCACGGTGCACGAGGTGTACGACGAGCTCATCGCCCCGCAGGTCGGTGACCGGTGGTGAACGAAGTCGTCTCCCCGGACGGGCTGGCCGTACGCGCCGGACATCACCACAATCCGTACCGCTACCTGCTCAGCGACGACGAACTCGACGAGCTGCTGCTGGAGCTGGGCACGCGGCGTGCCGCGAGCATCTGGCGCAACCACACGTCCACGGCCGAGTCGGCACCGCGCGGCGTCTACGGCCGGGCATGCATGGCCTTCGTGATCATGGACCCCACCGCCGGGCCCTGGATCCCGAACGACCGGGCCGTCCTCGGTGCCATAACGGTCGGCGACGACGGCTCGTCGTTCCTGCCCAACGCCGCGGCCAAGGCGGGCGGGCACCGCCGGCTGGCGCGCAACTACGGGGAGGCGGTCCTCGTCGACACCCACCTGTGCGGCGACGGCCATTTCCGCTACGGCCACAGCGCCGACGTGCGCGGCCTGATCGTCGGTGCCAGCGCGCAGACCACCGACCAGGACCTGTTCGAGGCGGCCGCACTGGCCCACGACTTCGTCCACGCGATCACCGAGCGGCATCTCGCCTGGACCCAGCGAACTGGCCCGGGCGAATGGCTGACAGAGTCAGACACTCCCGCCGCGGAACACATCGCCATGGTGGACTGGTTCGCTGCCACATAAAGGTGCTCGCGAGCCTTACGGGCACCCACCGCTCGATCACCCGAGCGGCGGCGATTCAAGCTTAGACGGCAGGAAGGCCGTAGCCGAGGGTTCTGACGAAGGCGTCGATGTGTCCTATGACCAGAGGACGCACATGGGGGTTCAGCACCTCGAAGTGGCCGCAGGGCAGTGTTCGGACACGCAGCCGGGTCGCCAGAGAGTGCCAGTTGGCGACTTGCTCTTCGTAAGTCGGGCCGGTGCAGGCGAGCAGGAGCGCGTCCCCGGCGAAGCGTGTGGTCACGGTGTGGTTCAGCGCGGCCGTGAGATGAGCCTTGGCGAGCAGGCTGATCTGGTGAGCGGTGAGCCGCGGCGTCAGCGCCGAGCAGGACCGTTCGATGGATCTTCGGATGGACTTCGGTCCCCCGGGGATGAGGGTGGGGTTGGGGTAGCTGTCGATCAGGGTGATCGCGGGAGTGGGCGCGGTCTCGGCGATACGCGCGGCGAGTTCCCAGGCGACGATCCCGCCCAGCGACCAGGGGCACCGAGAGCCTTCATGACTTTTCGTGCCGGATCTCGTGGTAGCCGCCCTCGACCAGCGCCTGACCAGCCTGTAGCACGGTCACCCGGCCGGCGAGGGTGGAGACGACGTTCATGTTGTGCTCGACCATCACCACGGTCCGCCCGGTGCGGAGCTTCTGCACGAGCGCCACTGTCCGGCCGATGTCCTCGACGCCCATCCCCGCGGTCGGCTCGTCCAGCAACAGCACCTTCGGGTCGAGGGCCAGCGCGAGCGCCGGTTCCAGCGCGCGCTTACGCCCGTAGGCGAGAGTCCGGCATGCTGCTCGGCCTGATGGAGCAGGCCGACTTCGTCGAGCAGTTCGTCGGCGCGCTCAGTGAACCGGTACACGGCCTTGTCCGACCGCCAAAACCGCCAGCCGAGCCCGGTCGGCCCCGCGAGCGCCAGCTCCAGATGGCGCCGCAGGCTCAGCTGCGGGAAGAGGTTGGTGATCTGGAACGATCGGGCGAGCCCGACCCGCGCGACCTCCTCGGGTCTGCGCCCCCCGATCTCGACACCGGCCAGCCGGATGCTTCCCGAGGTCCGTGGGATGAAGCCGGTCAGCAAGTTGAACAGCGTGGTCTTGCCCGCGCCGTTCGGGCCGACCAGGGCGTGCACGCTGCCCTCTGCGATGTCGAGGTCCACGCCGTCCACGGCCCAGAACCCGCGAAACTCCTTTGCGAGACCGCGGGTGACGAGTATGGCCTCCGCCATCAAACCTCCAGGGGGTGAGATGGAGTGATCCAGGACACATGCAGATCACGCTGAGACGCCGCACACTATGACCGCATGACATGCCGTTCCATGTGCGAAAGCCACGCAAAGCCATCGAGATAAGGGGTCCGCGGCCACATCACATACCGATCCCGACTTCGCGCTCGTCCACGCGGCGCGCGGCGACCGGTTCGGCAACCTCGTCTTCCATTCCAGCGCGCGTAACTTCAACCCGCTCGCCGCGATGGTCACGCGCGTGATGACCGCCGAGGGCGAGGAGCTCGCCGACGAGCTCGACCCGGACGCGATCCACCTGCCGGGAGTCTTCATCGACCGGGTGGTCGTGACCGAGGTGGGATCGAGCCCGCGACGGCCGGCCGGCCGCGGCCATCCTCGGCGGCATGCAGGTCTCCGAACGGGGCGATCTGGCCAAGTGGACCATCCCCGGAAAGATGATCAAAGGGATGGGCGGGGCGATGGACCTGGTCCACGGCGCCGCCAATTGATCGTACTGATGGAGCACGTCCCACGACGGTTCGCCGAAGATCGTCGAGGAGTGCCGCTCACCGGGCGTGAGGTCGTCGACCGGATCATCACCGATCTCGCTGTCATCGATGTCACGGACGAGGGCCTGGCACTGGTCGAACTCGCACCGGGCGTCACCGAGGAAGAAATGCGCGCGGCCACCGAGGCCCTGCTCCCATAGGCGCTCTGCCAAATGTGGTGGTGAGCCACATGGCAGAGATCACATCCGAGGAGTTTTCTAACTGCACTCCCCCCAGCCCGAGGAGTGCGGAATGTTTCGCAAGGCCGTGACCGCCGCCCCGTTCGGGGCTGCGGTCGCCATCCCAGCCGGGCCCGCCGCCACAGCCTCTGACCGCCCCGCTGCTCCACCGATACCCGGCGGGAACTGCAGATCTCCGCCTGCCCTGACGATCTGACGACCACCGCAACCCTCACCACCGGCCACACTGTCCATGGCGACCGGGCCGGGCTCACCCCGGCCGGCGCGGTCAACTCGACCAGAGTCCGCAGCCTCCAGATCGACGGCTACTTCCCCGACACCTCGGCGACCAACGCCAACCCCGGCTGGAACCACGACTCCCAGTTCGTCATCCGGCTCCCAGCGCGCTGGAAGTGCGGCCTGGTCATCGTCGACAGCCCCGGCAACCGCCGCCAGTACGCCAACGACTTCGCCATCTCCGACTGGGTCCTTGCCCAGGGCTACACGTATGCCGCGACCGACAAGGGCAACACCGGCCCCGCGTTCCACGAGGGACGGCAGGAAGCCGGGTGACGCGATCGCCGAGTGGAACGACCGGGTCACGCAGCTGCTCACCTTCTTGCCGACCGCTCTCCAGGGCCGTCCGGAGCACGTCTACCCGGCGGAGTCGGCCGTGCTGTGGCCCTACCACCAGCAGGTCTACCGGGGCCTCACCCAGACCATCTACCGGAAGGAGCTGGACCCCCGGCTAGACCGGTGAGGACGCGCTGTACGACTACGCCTTACCTCCGCGCTCCGTCCACCGGGCGGTGGCACGGATCCTGCTCACGGTCCGCATCGGCCGACCCCTGATCAGCCTGCAGGACACCCTCGATGGCCTCTACGACACCTACCCGTCGCTGCTCCGGCCGATCCTGTCCTGTTTCCGCTCAGCCTTCAGCGCCCTCGACGCCTGACGCCGCAGGGCGTCCAGCCCGCGGCGTCGGCCACGGTGCCCCGCCCGGCGGCAGGCGACCTCGCCAACACCTACTCCCTGAACCGACAGGGACCATGATCGGCGCCCCCTCGCGGGGCGCTACGGGGGAGAGTCCACCCACCCCACCCAGAGGAAGAGCAATGGAATTCCGCAAGACCCTGACCATCCTGACGGCTGCGGTATGCCTCGCCACCGCCTCCGCCACCGTCGCCCTCGCCGCCGTCCCCTCACCCGCCCAGGGCGCCTTGACCCGTTACAACATCAGCGCCAGCTACGTGTCGGGGGTGTCCTCCGGCGGATACATGGCGGGCCAGCTGCACGTCGCCTACTCAAGCGTCTTCCAGGGCGCCGGCATCTTCACGGCCGGACCGTACCGGTGCGCGCAGGACTTCGACTACGCGGTCACCGCGCAGGCCGGCTGCATGCAGAACGGCTCCCGCAAGACGCCCGCCCAGTTGGAGAGCGAGACCCGTACCCTCGCCAGCTCCGGCAAGGTGGACGCCGTCGCCAACCTGTCGGGGGACCCGGTGTACCTGTATCACGGCACCAGTGACAGCACCGTCGTCCAGGCCGTCAACGATGACCTCGCCACCTATTACAAGGACTTCGGGGCGAACGTCACCTACAACAAGACCACCAGCGCGGGCCACTCCTGGGTAAGCCCGCTCGGCACCGTGTCCTGCTCCTCGACGGCGTCGCCGTACATCAATTCCTGCGGCAACGACGCCGAGAAGGAGATGCTCACCACGCTGTTCGGCAGTGTGAAGGCGGCGGCCTCCACCCTCACCGGGAGCCTCATCCAGTTCGACCAGAACACCTACGCGCCCGGCGGCAATGCCAACGCGATCAGCATGGACAGCAAGGGGTTCGCATACGTGCCCACCTCGTGCGCGGGCGGCGCGAGCTGCCGTCTCATGGTCGCCCTGCACGGCTGCAAGCAGGGCTACAGCTATCAGTCGTTCGGCAACACGTTCATGCGGCTGGCGTACCTCAACGAGTACGCCGACACCAACAACATGATCATCCTGTATCCGCAGGCGATCCCGCTGTCCTCTGCCTCCACCACCAACCCCAATGGTTGCTGGAACTGGTGGGGGTACGGCGGCGACGCGAACTACGCCTGGCACGGCGGCAAGCAGATTGAAGCGATCATGAACATGGTCGAGCAACTCACCGGCGGCACCACCCCGACGGCCAGCCCGAGCCCGACCGCCAGTCCGACCGCCAGCCCGAGCCCGACCGCCAGCCCGACGGCCAGCCCGAGCCCGACCGCCACATGTGTAACGGCCTCCAACTACGCGCACACCGTCGCGGGCCGCGCCACCGCCACGTACGGCTACACCTACGCCAAGGGCTCCAACCAGAATCTCGGCCTGTGGAACTTCTACGTCAACAGCACGATCAGGGAGACCAGCCCGGGTTACTGGGAGAAGTGCTGAGATAGCGCGGGCAAGGTGAAGGCCCCGGGACTCCGGAGGGAGTTCCGGGGCCCCGGTCGGAGTGAAAGACCACGCCGTCCGCGTCACCGCCGCGCGTGGTCACGGCCATCTGCAGCGAGGCGACCGTCAACGCCGCGTCGTGATGCTCGCTCATCGCATAGCCAAGCAGCCGCCGGGAGAACGGGTCCTCCACGGTCGCCAGGTACGACTTGCCCTCGCCGGTGTCGATCTCGGTGACATCACCGCACCACAGCACGGCGCGACCGCGGTGAACTTCCGGCGGACCAGGCCAGAGACAGCCGGGCGCCTGCCTTGGCGGGTCAGCGACCGCCGCTTCTTCGGCGGCCGCCCGGCCAGGCCGAGCTCGGCCATCCGCGTCGCCACCGTGTTCTTCGACACCCGCCGGCCCGCTTGGTGCAGGTCATGGGTGATCCGCGGGGAGCCATAGGTGCCCCCGGAAGCCTCGAACAGGCGGATCATCTCGTCCTCCAGCTCCGCGCGTTCCTTCTCCATGCCGCCTTCCTCGCGGGCGTGCTGCTTGACCAGCTCGGCCTTCTCCCGTCGCAGCCGCGCCGGCTCCTCGCGCCCGGACTCCTTCAGCGTCCCGGTTCGGTCTCCACGCTACGAGGGGAAGCGCGGCACGCGTCTCCCCTAGTGTGAGGCACCGAACTGGCGGGCCTGCGGGATGGTCATGGTGACATGCAGGACGACATGGTCGGTCAGGCAGATGTGCTGGTAGGGGACGTCGCCGGGGAACCGGGCGAAGTCGCCGGCCGCCAGCTCGACCTGGTCTTCGACGGGGCCGGTGCGGAGCCTGCCGCTGATCACGTAGACGTGGTGCAGCGCGCCCAGCGTATGGCCGGGCACGGGGCCGCCGGTCTTGCCACGCTCCAGCTTGAGCACGAGGGTGTGCACGTAGCCGGAGCCGTAGGTCTGATCCAGCATGCGCTCGGACCAGCCGTCCCGTTCCTTCCACGCCGCATCACCCTGACGTTGGACGTAGACGGCGCTGCCCCATTCGGTCAGCAGTTGCCGGGGTGCGACGTCGAGGGCTTTGCCCAGCGCCGCCAGGGTGTCCACGGTGGGGTTGCCGGCGCCCTGCTCCACCTTGGACAGCGTCTGCTTGGAAAGTCCCGACCGGCGGGCCAGCTCGCCGAGGGAGATGCCCTGCTCGCGCCGGAGCCTGCGCACGTTCCGGGCCACGAGTTCGTTGTGGTCCACGGGCACCTCCCAACTGTCACTTATAATTACCGGTTCGTCCATGTTGACTGACGTCCGTCTTAGCAGACATTCTGTCACATATAAGCACCCCCTGTTGACCTGCGAACATCGGTAGTCAGCGGAGCAGCACATGAGCAACATCGTCGTCGAGAGGCATTCGCCGAGCAGGGATGACCGCGCCGCCGTGGAGAAGGCGGTCAATCTGCTCGAGTCCTTCGGCAGCCAGGGCAGCACCGGCATCGGAGTGAGCGAACTGGCCCGGCGGGCGGAGCTGAGCAAGTCCACCGCGTTCCGGCTGCTCGGTGTGCTGGAACGCAACGGCGTCGTGGAGAAGGTCGGACAGAAGTACCGGCTGGGCGAGCGACTGCACGAGTTGGGGCGGCAGGTGCTCGCCCCCGGCCACGATCAGGTCCGCGACGCGCTCCTGCCGTTCATGACGGATCTGTACGAGCTGACGCGCGGAACGGTGCACCTGGCCGCGCTGCGCGGCATCGAGGTCGTCTACCTGTTCAAGCTGCACGGCCATCGTCCCGTCCCGTCGCCGTCACGCATCGGCGGCCGGGCGCCCGCGCACTGCACGGCGGTGGGCAAGGTGCTGCTCGCCTACGACCACGACGCCCTCGACCGGGTGCTCTGCACCGAGCTGCGCAGGCATACGCCCAGCACCATCACCGACCGCGCCGGGCTGGCCGAGCAGATCGGCCGGGTGCGCGCCGAGGGGGTGGCGTTCGACGATCAGGAGGCGGCACCCGGGCTGAGCTGCGTCGCGGTGCCCGTCTTCGGCGCGCCTGGCAAGGTGGTGGCGGCCATGTCCGTGTCGGGGCCGACCGGCCGCTTCGACACCCGCGCCCAGGCCGCCTCGCTGCGGCGGGTGGGCGCGGCCGCGTCCCAGCAGCTCACCCTGCTGGGACGGCGGAGCCGCGGTTAACCGCCCGGTACGTGGTCGAGGTCCATGTCGGTCCTGGTCACCCACTCCGGCTCGACCACCAGGAGGCTGAGCTGGGCGTCGGCCAGATCCACGTCGATCACGTACCGGAACCCGGCGGCCTCGGCCACGGCCATCCGGTCCAGATCGCCCTCCGGCACGGCGTAGACGACGCGGCGGCATTGCGGGTCGGCCTCCGCCACGGCGTCCACCAGCGCGCGAAGGAGTCCGGCGTCGGCCTCAGCCGCCTGCAGTTCGATGTCGTGGGCGGCCACGGGGTAGGCGTGGCGGAGGCGTCCGGCCGCGCAGCGCTCCAGCCGTACCGCGACGCCGGGCGGGGCGAGATCAGGTACAGGCGGCACGTTGATCATGTGTTCTCCTCGGCCATGCGCCGGATGACGAGCTTTTCCAGCTTGCCGGAGGCGTTGCGCGGCACCTTCGGCACGACCTTGAGCATTCTGGGCAGCTTGTACCTGGCCAGATGCGCGGAGGCGTACTCCCGTATGTCCTCCAGCGTGAGGGTCACGCCCTCGGCCAGTGAGACCACCGCGACGACGGTCTCGCCCCACTGCTCGTCGGGGGCGCCGACGACGGCGACGTCCACGACACCCGGCATGGCGGACAACACTCGCTCCACCTCAGCCGGGTAGACGTTCTCCCCACCGCTGATGATCATGTCTTTGAGCCGGTCCACGATGTACAGGCAGCCGTCCTCGTCGAGGTAGCCGATGTCGCCGGAGTGGAACCAGCCCTCCTCGTCGAACGCGGCGGCGGTGGCCTCGGGGTTCTCCCAGTAGCCGGGGGTGACGTTGGGGCCGCGGACGACGAGCTCACCGGCCTCGCCGGGCTTGAGCGGCTGGTTGGTGTTCGCGTCCACGACGCGTACCTCGGTGTACGGCATCGGGATGCCGGCGGAGCCCACCTTCGTCAGCGTGAGCTCGGCGGGCAGGTGGGTGGCGAACGGCGCGGTTTCGGTCAGCCCCCACGCCTGCTGCAGCAGCACGCCGTGTGCGGCGAACTGCTCGATGAGCGCGGGCGGCACCGGTGCGCCGGCGACCACGATGGAGCGCAGCGAGGTGAAGTCGCGGTCGAAGACGCCCGGCACCCGGCTGAGCGCGGCGAACATCGAGGCCACTCCGAACATCGAGTTGAGCCGGTATGTGGTCAGATCGTCGAGGAAGCCGGCCGGGTCGAAGGACCGGCGGACGAGCACGGTGCCGCCGCGCACGAGCGCCCGCAGCGCGAAGCTGTTCAGCGCTCCGATGTGGAACAGCGGCGCGCCCACGTAGGTGACGTCGCCGCGCCGGGTGTCCAGCATGGTGTCAACGTTGACGGCGTTCCACCAGGCGTTGCCGTAGGTGAGGATGACCCCCTTCGGCAGCCCGGTGGTCCCGGAGGTGAACATGAGGATCGCCGGCTCGTCGAACGTCTTCGCCACCACCGACGGCGTCGGCGTGGCCGTGGCCAGCGGGCCCGACCACAGCTCCCAACCGGCGACACCCGTGGTGGCGGGCACCTCCGCGTCGTCGTCCACCAGGAGGAATCGCGTCAGCGCGGTCGCCTCGCGCACGTTCTCGACCTGCCTGCGGTGCCCCTCCTCGCAGACGACCGTGCGGGCGCCGCTCTTGTCGAGCACCCGCTCCAGCTCGGGTTCGGCGAGCCGGAAGTTGACCGGGACGAAGATCGCGCCCAGCCGGAAAGTGGCGAGCATGGTGACCAGAAACGAAGCGCTGTTGAGACCGACGTACGCGACGCGGTCGCCCGCGCTGGTCTCGCCCTCGGCCAGGACGGTCGCCAGCCGGGCCGCCTTGGCGTCGAGCTGGGCGTATGTGAGGTCGCCGCCGGAGTAGCGGACGGCGACGACGTCCGGGAAGTATCGAGCGTTGCGCGCCACAGCGGAGGCGGGGTTGACGTCGACCTTCGGAGTGGGGGGGTGGGTCACGGTCGGCTCCTCAAAGATGGTCGCCGCCGGCGGCGCGGGCGAACCCCCGAACGCCGATGCCGCCGTCGACAGAGATCGCGTGTCCGGTAATGGGTCCGCTCTGCTCGCGGGCCGCGAGCAGGACGTAAGGTGCGGTGAAGTCGCGCGGGTCGGTGCTGGAGTCGTGCAACGGAATGGGCGGGGTGCCCTGGCGCTTGGCGAACGAGGCCCCGATCGAGCGGTCACGCAACGCCAGCGTCTCGGGGCCGCGCAGGTCGGTGTTCATCCCGCCACAGGCGACGCCGTTCACCCGGACCTTGGGAGCCAGCTCGTAGGCCAGCTCGCGCATCAGGCCGAGGCAGGCGTGCTTGCTGGCCGTGTAGAGGGGGCCGCCGCCGTTGACGTAGAAGGACGCGTTGGACAACGTCATGACGATGCTCCCGCGGGTCTTGACCAGCTCCGGCCAGGCGGCCTCGGCGGCGAGGAGGTAGCCCTTGACGTTGATGGAGAAGACCTCGTCGAAGGCGGCGTCGATCTCATTGGCGGTGAGGCGGGTGAGCTGACGCTGGTAGTCCCACACACCGGCGTTGGCGACGAGAGTGTCGAGTTTGCCGAAGCGCTCGACGGTCTCGGCCACGGCGGCGTGCAACCCCTCCGAATCGCGTACGTCGGTGGTGAACGTGTGCAGCCGGGACGGGTCGGCCGTGGCGCGCAGGACGTCGGCGAGCTGGTCCCGGTCGCGACCGACGATGGTGACCGCGGCCCCTTCTGCCAGGAAGCGTTCGGCGACGGCGCGGCCGATGCCGGAGCCGCCGCCGGTGATCAGGGTGACGTATCCGTCCAGCCAGCCGCTCATGCCAGGAACCTCGTGACCAGGTCCTCGAACTCGCGCTGCCGCTCGAGCTGCACCCAGTGGCCGCACCGGCCGAACACGTGCAACTGCACGTCGCGGATCTGCTTGAGCATGAGCTGGGCGCCGTCGAGGGTGATCGTACGGTCGTCGCGGCCCCACAGGAGCAGCGTGGGAGCCTTGATCTTGTGCAGGTCCTTCCACAGCGGATCCATGCCGCCGCGCTTGGCGAAGGCGGCGTTGTAGCGGTGGTAGAAGGCGACGTGGCTCTCGTCGAGGGAGGCCTCGTAGCGGGCCTTGACGACGTCCTCGCCGAACTGCTTGTGGTCGAAGACCATGGCGCGGATGAACGCGGCCATCTTCTTCTCGCTCGGCCCTCCGCCGTTGTAGTAGCGGAACATCTCCTTCTGCCCCTCGGTGGGGGTGGGCCCGAACGGCAGCCAGCCGCCGCCGGGGGCCATCAGGACGAGCCGGGTGACGCGGTCGGGGCGCTGCTGGGCCATCGCGATGGCGGCCGCGCCGCCGAGGCTGTTGCCGAGCAGGTGGAAGGTGTCGATGCCCAGGGCGTCGAGCGCCTGGAAGAGCGCGTCGACGGTGATCTCGGTGATGGACCGTTCGTCCAGGTCCTCTTCCGTGGGGCGGTAGCTGCCGCCGAAGCCGGGCTGGTCGGGCAGTACGACACGGAAGCGGCGCGACAGAGCGGGCAGGTTCTGGTGGTAGTTGCTGACGCCGGAGGCGCCGGGGCCGCCGCCGTGCAGCATCACCAAAGCGGGGCCCTCGCCGGTCTCGGCGACAGCGATGTCGCCGAGCGTGGTGGTCACTACGTGGTGTTTCACGGAGATTCCCTTTAGAAGAAGGTCGAGATGTTCTTGGCCAGCAGGATGTTCTGGTCGAGCAGGATGGTGCGGCGGGCGATCTGCAGGCCGTTTTCGGTGCGGCGCAGGATGTCGGTGCGGGTGCCGGCGAAGACGTTCTCCTCGCGCTCCAGGCGGTTGCGGTAGACCAGGAACGCCGAGTGGGCGAGCAGGTCGTCGGCGGTGAAGCCCGCGTGCTCGGCGGGATCGACGTGGCGCACCATCACGTTGGTGATCAGATGGCGGGTACGCGAAGGCGGATCCTCGGCCCAGGCCATTCCGGAGTCGAAACGGCGGATGCGCCAGGCCAGGCTCTCCTTGCTCTCATCGTAGAAGGCGGCCTCGCCCCGCGCAGCCACCGACAGTGCCTGCTGGCGGCGCAGGCGGTTGGTGCGCGTGGGCATCCAGTAGTCGAGGTCGTCGGCGAGCAGGTCGAGCCAGTCGGTGTAGCGGCCGGCGTCGAGGAGGTCGGCCTCCTCGTAGTAGAACTGCTCGACCTCGAAGTGGGTGTCGCGGTCGGCGCGCACCCCGGCGGTGCTCACGGTGGTCATGCGTTCCCCTCTGGGCCCCTCTAGGCGCGTAGCAGCGTGCGCAGGTTCACGGATGGGTCGGACAGCCGATTCGGGTCGGCCGGGATCCGGCGGTCGATCATGCGGCGGGCGGCCCGTACGGCGGTGGAGTCGTCCACGGCGGCGGCCGCCACGACCCTGCCGTCGCGCAGCCCGAAGACGGAGAACGCCGGGTCGTCGAAGGAGCCCCGCGTGACGACCTGTTCGGCGGTCTCCATGTGGCCCACGACCTCGACGTGGCGGCCGTGCCGATCGGTCCAGAACCACGGCGCGGTCTGCGCGGGCGGCCGGGTGCCGAGGATGGTGGCCGCGGCGCGCGCGCCGTCGTGCCGGGCCGCCTCCCAGTGCTCGCTGGGGGGCAGGAGCAGCCCGTTCCTGCGGATGCGGGCGGGATCCCCGACGGCGAGCACCGCGGGATTGCTGGTGACATGGCGGGCGTCCACGACGATGCCGCGGTCCACCTCCAGTCCGGCGGTCGCGGCCAGCGAGGTTCTGGGCAGCATGCCCACCCCGAGGACGGCCAGGTCGAACACGCGCGGCTGCAGGGTCCCCAGGAAACTCGCCTCGATCCCGTCGGAGGTGTCAGCGAAGGCGGACACTCCGGCACGCTCGACCGTGACGCCTCGCCGGGCGTGCAGTGCGTGCAGCCAGGTGGCGAGCTCCTCGCCGAGAGCGGCGGCGAGCGGCGTGAGGACGGGATCGACCAGGACGACCTCGCAGCCGAGGTCGACGGCGGTGGAGGTGACCTCTGCGCCGATCAGCCCGGCGCCGACCACGAGAACACGCGCTCCGGGAGTGAGCGCCGTCCGGAGCCGGTCGGCGTCCTCGGCCGTGCGCAGCACGTGCACGCGGTCGCTGCCGGCGCCCGGAATGGGCGGTCGGGCCGCTCCCCCGCCTGTGGCCAGGACCACCCGGTCGGCGGGCAGCAGGCGGCCGTCGGCCAGCTCGACGCCGCCGTCCCGGGTACGCAGGGCGCTCACCGTGGTCCGGTTGAGCAGACGGATGCGCTGCTCGTCGTACCAGTGCGGCGGCTGGAGGGCGATCTGCTTGAGATCCCTCGACCCGGCCAGGTACTCCTTCGACAGCGGCGGCCGATCGTAGGGGAACTCGCCCGCGTCGACCAGGGTGAGGTCGCCGTCGAAGCCGCCCGCGCGTAGCGCGGCGGCGGTGCTGACGCCGGCGACGCCGCCGCCGACGATCACCACTTTCATGGCGTCTGACCGGGGAAGAGGTAGATTTCCCCATCGCGGACCTCGACCCGGTGCGGGCAGGTGCTGCGGGTGGCGGGCAGGCCCTGGACCTCGCCGTTCTTCAGGCAGAACCTGCTGGAGTGCAGGGGACACTCGACGTAGCCGTCCTCGACCCAGCCGTCGGCCAGGGAGGCGTCCTCGTGGGTGCAGGTGTCGTCCAGCGCCCACACGCTGCCGTCGGTGTCGCGCAGCAGCGCGATGTCGTCGGCCGTCCCGGTGATCGCCTTGTCGATGGCGATGCCCTCGCCCTCGGGGATGTCGTCCAGCGCCGCGACGCGGATTCCCTCGCTCACTTGCCGTCCTCCTCGTGCCAGGCAGGGGTGTTCATCAGCTCGCGCCAGCGCGCGTAGAAGGCCCGGCCCGCGGCATCGCTGTACAGCTCGCTGGTCTGGCCGGGGTGCCGGCCGTCGTCGCGTTCCGAACCCAGGCCCATCTGGTAGTTGAGCGGCACGCTGTTGGTCACGAAGCCGTGCGAGACGGCCTGCACCTCGCTCCAGTTCTCACCGTCGTCCTGCTCGAAGATGCCGCTCGGGCCGAACGTACGCAGGTTGTACAGGCGCTGGGCCTCGCGCACCTCGGGCGGCATGGACTTGTCGACGATCGTCCAGGCCCACACCTCCATCCGGTCGGGACCCTTGGGGTGCCAGACGCGGATGGAGCCGTTGACCGGCAGATAGGAGAAGTTCGGGAAGACGGTGGCGTGACCGTTGGTGAGCGGGCCCTCCACACGGGCCTCGCCGAGGCGCTCGCGCAGCGCGGCGTAGTCCATCCACTGGTGCACGGTCCTGGCGTCGAAGCGGTTCTTCGGGTGGACCGGGAAGCCGGCGCCGTGGCCGTCAGGACTGGCGTACTGGCGGCCCGTCCGGTGCACGATCTCGTCCTTGGGGCCCTTGCCGGTGGGCGAGAGCACCATGAGCGCCGAGGCGTGACTCATGTTGACGTGGTACCAGTCGGTGGCGAACTGCTCGGCCGCCAGCTTCCAGTTGCCCTCCAGCACCCACTTGTGCACGCCGCCCACGACCACCGTGCCCTCGTCGTCGTGGTCGAGCATCGCGTCCATGTACCAGGCCATGTCACCGAGCGACTCGCGCAGCGGCACCGGATCCGGGTTCCACGTACCGAAGATCAGGCCGCGGTAGCTGTCGATGTGCGGCACCTCGACCAGGCCCCACTCCCCCGTGTCGAACGACTCCGGGTAGCCGGCCCTGTTCGGGACGCTGACCAGCTTGCCTTCCAGGTCGTAGGACCAGCCGTGGTAGGTGCAGGTGAAGTTGCGGGTGGCCCCGTAGTCGGCGCGGCAGACGCGCGCGCCGCGGTGGCGGCAGGAGTTGAGGTACGCCCTGATGCGCCGGTTGCGGTCGAGGGTGACGATGACGGGGTCCTCGCCCATGTAGGTGGTGAAGAAGTCGCCGGGCTTGTGGAACTGGTCGGCGTGCGCCAGGAACAGCCAGCTCGGCGCGAAAACGCGGCGCAGCTCCTGCCGGTAGATCTGCTGGTCGGTGAAGATGGCACGATCCACCAGCCCGCCCTCGGCATCCACCAGCCCAGAGACGTCGATGGTCGGCGCCAGCTCAGCCGGGCGCCGCAGGGCCCCGCGCGGGGGTTCGATCGTCGAGGTCATGCCGCTCACACAACCGCAGCGGACAGGTGCGTTTCCAACGGTCGTTCCGCACGACGGCACACGAGCTGTCTTACGGCGGCAACCATCGGACAACGTGGTGGCCATGCTTGCCGCCACCGCCGTCTCCCAGAGCGCGACCGACCCGCTGTCCGGTCTCGTCCTGGGCGATGTACCCAAGCCCGAGCGCCGGCCCGGCTGGTCCATCGTCCGGGTCGTCTCCTCTTCCTTGAACATGCACGACCTGTGGACACTGCGCGGCGTCGGCCACCCGCCGGAACGACTGCCGATCATCCTCGGCTGCGACGCCGCCGGTTACGACGAGGACGGCAACGAGGTCATCGTGCACCCCGTGATCGCCGACCCGGACGCAGGCCGGGGCGACGAGACGCTCGACCCGAACCGGGCCCTGCTGTCGGAGCAGCACAACGGCTCCTTCGCCGAGTACCTGACCGTCCCGGCCCGCAACCTCATCCCCAAGCCGTCCTGGTTGTCGTTCGACGAGGCCGCATGCCTGCCGGTCGCCTGGACGACCGCGTACCGGATGCTCTTCACACAGGCGCGGATCAAGGCCGGGGACCGAGTGCTGGTGCAGGGCGCGGGGGGCGGGGTCGCCTCAGCCGCGATCAGGCTGGCCGTCGCCGCGGGCGCCGTCGTCTACGCGACCAGCCGTAGTGAGGACAAGCGCGCCCAGGCGGTCACCTGGGGCGCGCGGGCCGCCGTCCCGACCGGGGAACGGCTGCCAGAACGCGTCGACGTGGTGATCGAGACGGTCGGCGAGGCCACCTGGTCACACTCCCTGAAGTCGCTGCGCCCGGGCGGCACGATCGTCATCGCCGGCGCCACCAGCGGCGCCAACCCGCCCGCCGACCTCGCCCGCATCTTCTACCTGCAACAGCGCATCATCGGCTCCACCGGCTGCACCCGCAGCGAGCTGGTGGCGCTGCTCAACATGATGGACGCAACGGGCCTTCGCCCGGTGATCGACCGAACGCTCCCGCTGAACGAGATCCACAAGGGTTTCCAGCTCATGCTCGACGGCCGCCTCACCGGCAAGCTCGTCATCAAGGAGATCACCTCATGAACGCCGTAGCCGTCGGCCTGTCCCATTCCCCGCTGATCGGCAAGAACGACCCCGCACCCGACGTCATCGCAGCCGTGGACGCCGCGGTGGACGAGGCCCGCGCCTTCGTCCGCGCCTTCGACCCCGAGCTGGTCGTGCTGTACGCGCCCGACCACTACAACGGCTTCTTCTACAAGGAGATGCCGCCGTTCTGTCTCGCGACGGAGGCCAACGCGGTCGGCGACTTCGGCTCGGCCGCCGGACCACTGTCGGTGGACACCGAGGCCGCCCGCGCCGTCGCCCGCGGTGTGCTGGATCGGGGTGTCGATCTGACGATCTCGGCGCGGATGACCGTGGACCACGGGTTCGTGCAGCCGCTGGAGGTGCTGTTCGGCGGCATCGACCGGGTCCCGGTCGTGCCCGTCTTCGTCAACGGGGTCGCCACCCCGCTCGGCCCGGTCAGCCGTATCCGCGCCCTCGGCACCGCGATCGGGGAAGCAGCCGCGGAGCTGGACCGGCGGGTGCTGTTCCTCGGCTCCGGCGGCCTCTCCCACGACCCGCCCGTGCCGGTGCTGGACGGCGCGCCGCCCCGCGTCGCCGACGCCCTCATCGAGGGCCACCCGCCCACCCCCGAGCAGCGTGCCCGCGGCGAGCAGCGCGTCATCCAGGCCGGACGCGAATACGCCGCCGGCTCGACCACGATGATCCCCATCAATCCGACCTGGGACAACCTCGTGCTCGACACCCTCGCAAGCGGCCGCCTGGAGGACGTGGACGGCTGGAGCGTCGAGTGGATGGGCGCCGAGGGCGGTGGTTCGGCGCACGAGGTGCGGACGTGGATCGCCGCGTTCGCCTCGCTCGCCGCCACAGGCAAGTACCGCATGACCTCCCGCTTCTACCGGGCCATCCCCGAGTGGATCGCCGGCTTCGCGGTCGCGACCGCGGAGGCCGAGCGATGACCGCCATAGACGAGGCCGTGGACCGGCTGGCGGACGCGGCTCTCACCGGCAAGCCGTGCCAGCCGGTCCGCGACCTCATCACCGACGTCGCGACCGCCTACGAGGTGCAGCGCCGCCTCAACTCGCGCCGCCACACCACTCCCGTGACCGGGCGGAAGATCGGCCTCACCTCCCCCGCGGTGCAGCAGCAGCTCGGCGTGGACCAGCCCGACTTCGGCGTGCTCTTCGCCGACATGGAAGTGACCGGCACGGCCCCCACCGGGCAGCTCCTGCAGCCGAAGGTCGAAGCCGAGATCGCCTTCAAGCTCGCCGCCGACCTGTCGGGCGACCTCGACCTCGCGACAGTGCGGGCAGCGGTCGAGTACGCCGTCCCCGCACTGGAGATCGTGGACAGCCGCATCGCCGACTGGGACATCACGATCACCGATACCGTCGCCGACAACGCCTCCAGCGGACTGTACGCGCTGGGTTCCGAGCGGCTGCCGCTGAGCGCGTTCGAGCCGGTCGACGCCACCATGCGGATGTACGCAGGCGACGAGCTCGTCTCTCAGGGCACCGGATCCGCCTGCCTGGGCGACCCTCTCAACGCCCTGCTGTGGCTGGCCCGCACCGCCCGCGACTTCGGCGACCCGCTGCGCGCGGGCCAGGTGATCCTGTCCGGCGCTCTGGGACCCATGGTCCCCGTCTCCCCCGGCGTCACCGTGAGAGCCGAGATTTCCGGACTCGGCATGGTGGCCGTGACCTTCGAGGACAAGGCATGAACAAGACCAAGGTTGCCGTGATCGGCTCCGGCAACATCGGCACCGACCTGATGATCAAGGTGCTCCGCCTCTCCGGCACTTTGGAGATGGGCGCCATGGTCGGCATCGACCCCGATTCCGACGGCCTGGCCCGCGCCCGCCGCCTGAAGGTGCCCACCACGCACGAGGGCGTGGACGGCCTGATCGCCATGGACGGCTTCGCCGACATCGACATCGTCTTCGACGCCACCTCCGCCAAGGCGCACCTCGCCAACGCCGCCAAGCTGGAGCCGTACGGCAAGACCCTCATCGACCTGACCCCCGCGGCGATCGGCCCGTTCGTCGTCCCCCCGGTGAACCTCGACGCCCACCTCGGCACCCGCAACCTCAACATGGTCACCTGCGGCGGTCAGGCCACGATCCCCGTCGTGCACGCCGTCTCCCGCGTCACTCCGGTCGCGTACGCCGAGATCGTCGCGTCCATCGCCTCCAAATCGGCAGGACCCGGCACCCGCGCAAACATCGACGAATTCACCGAGACCACCTCGGCCGCCATCGAGAGCGTCGGCGGCGCCGCCCGCGGCAAGGCGATCATCATCCTCAACCCGGCCGACCCGCCGCTCATCATGAGGGACACCGTCTTCTGTCTGACCGGCGATGCCGACCACGACGCCATCCGCGCCTCCGTCGAGGAGATGGTGGCCGAGGTCGCGAAGTACGTCCCCGGCTATCGCCTGAAGCAGGACGTGCAGTTCACTCCGATCGACGAGCCGGTCACCACGCTCACTTCCGAGCCGGTCACCACCCGCGTGTCGGTGTTCCTGGAGGTGGAGGGCGCCGCCCACTACCTGCCTGCCTACGCCGGCAACCTCGACATCATGACCTCGGCCGCCCTGCGCGTCGCCGAGCGAATCGCAGGAGCCACCGCATGACCCTCTACATCCAGGACGTCACCCTCCGCGACGGCATGCACGCCGTACGGCACCGCATGTCCCCCGCCGACGTCGGCCGCATCGTCGCCGCCTTGGACGCCGCCGGCGTGGACGCCATCGAGGTCGCCCACGGCGACGGCCTCGCCGGCGCGTCGGTCAACTACGGCCCGGGCAGCAACACCGACTGGGAGTGGATCGAGGCCGCCGCCGCCAATATCAAGCAGGCGAAACTCACCACGCTCCTCCTCCCCGGCATCGGCACCATCGCCGAGCTCAAGCACGCCTACTCCCTCGGGGTCCGCTCGATCCGCATCGCCACCCACTGCACCGAGGCCGACGTCGCCGCCCAGCACATCGCGACCGCCCGTGAGATCGGCATGGACGTGGCCGGCTTCCTCATGCTCAGTCACATGGCACCTCCGGCCGAGCTCGCGCGCCAAGCCAAGCTCATGGAGTCCTACGGCGCGCACTGCGTCTACGTCACCGACTCCGGCGGCCGTCTCACCATGGACGGTGTCCGCGAACGCATCCGCGCCTACCGCGACGTTCTCGACGAGAGCACCCAGATCGGCATCCACGCCCACGAAAACCTGTCATTGTCGGTCGCCAACAGCGTGGTGGCGGTCGAGGAGGGCGTCACCCGCGTCGACGCGTCGTTGGCGGGCCAGGGCGCCGGCGCGGGCAACTGCCCCATCGAGGCGTTCATCGCCGTGGCCAACCTGCAGGGCTGGAAACACGGCTGCGACCTGTTCGCCCTCCAGGACGCCGCGGACGACCTCGTCCGCCCGCTGCGCGACCGCCCCGTCCAGGTCGACCGGGAGACTCTGACGCTCGGCTATGCCGGTGTCTACTCGTCCTTCCTCCGGCACGCCGAGAACGCCGCCGAACGGTACAGCGTCGACGCCCGAAGCCTGTTGCTCGAGGTCGGCCGCCGGCGACTGGTCGGCGGCCAGGAGGACATGATCGTCGACATCGCCCTCGACCTGCTGAACGCCTAAATCCGGCGGGAGCCCAGCCCTTCAGCCGTGACCGGTATAAGAACACAAAGTCGACCATCTCTAATGAGATTCTGAACCGCTTCCGTATTCGCAGGTCTAGCAGTAGCCGAAAAGGAACCACGCCTGAAGGCCGTGGTGTCGGCGCCAATTGTAGAGAGGACGAATAGTGGATACTCGCGCAGTGGTCTGGAACGGACCAAAGCAAGTCGAGCACGGCACCGTGTCGCTCGCAGAGCCGAAGCCGGGCGAAATTCTGATCGAGACCGCCTATTCGCTGGTGAGCCCGGGTACCGAGCGGGAATTGCTCGCCAGCGACGAAATCCACGCCGTGGTGGGTATAGCGTTCCCGCTCGTGCCCGGCTACAGCGTGGCCGGCCGCGTCGCGGCGCTCGGCGCGGGCGTGACCGGCCTGGCCGTAGGTGATCGTGTCGTCGCAGGGCCACCTGTCGGCTGCCACGCCGCGCATGTGATCGCGCCGGTCGACACCGTCTTCCCCGTCCCAGACGAGGTGCCCTTGCGCAGCGCGGTCTTCTTCCATCTTGGCGCGGTCGCAGCCCACACGGTGCGACTGTCCGGGGTCCGTCTGGGCGATTCGCTCAGCATTGTGGGGCAGGGTCCGATCGGTTCGTTGGCCACGCAGATCGCTGCCGTGCAGGGTGTCTGGCCGATCCTGGCGCTCGACCTCGACGCGGACCGCCGCGCGGCGGCCCTCGCCCACGGCGCCACGTTCGCCGCGGATCCCAGGGACACCGCCTTCGACGCGATCCTGGCCCGCGTGGGTGGCGGGACCCGGGCGACCATCGACCTGTCCGGCGTACCGGCGGGAGTCAACACCGCACTGCAGGTCACCGCTCCACTGGGCACTGTGGTGCTCTCCGGCGGCATGATCGCGCCCATCAGCCTCGACTACGGTTCTCTGTTCGTCAAAGGCATCACGATGATCGGCTCCCTGGTCTCCGCCCGGCCGGCCGAAGTAAAGAAGGACACCGAAAACTTCCTGCATCTCGTGGCTACCGGTGCCGTCACAACGCCGGATCGCGACGAGGACGTTTACGACCCCGCAACAGCCGCCCAGGTCTACCAGCGACTGCTCGATGGCGACCGGACCCTCACCGCTCCCATGTTCGCCTGGAACCCGGACCTGTAGGCCTGGCACTTGCCGGCGTTGTTACCGTACGTAAGCCTCGGGCTTTCGCGGCGAATTTGAGCGGGTATTGATCGTTTACGCGAGAAAAGCGCCTTTGAGTTGCAATGCCAGTGAGTTAAGGCATTCTGCAGGCAGAAGCGTAGACACGCGGGATCAGGTGACGATGCTCTTGAGCAGAGTGTCGCGATTCGGTGACATTTGGCGAGTCTCCCGGTAAAGCAACGAAGCCCTCGATAGGACGGCGATCGGCCAAGAACGCATCCGCCCTATCGAGGAGCTTCGTTGCTCGTCAGTCTGTCACGCCCGTGCGGCCGCTCTCCAGCAATAACGATCTCTCCGTCCTGCCGCCGGAGCAGGAGGACGCTAGAAGCGGCCCGGAACAGGAGTATCCCATCGGCTTTGGGGTGCTGACCTGCGAGATCCATCCCGAGCTGGTCGAGGACGTCATCGAGCAGTCCGGGTGCCGGGAGCAGCGGCGGCGATTGCTCCCCGCCAGGGTGGTGCTCTACTTCGTTCTCGGGTTGTTCCTGTTCAGCGGGGCGGACAGCCTGGAGCAATGCTTAGAACCTGTGGATCTCCAGGGAAGGGTGTACCTTCCCGATGATCATGTAGGTCTCATGCATGACCGACGCGCCAACGTCGGTCGGGAAGGCACACCCGTACTCACCGTAGTCCCTGACCCCGCTGACGGCGACCGCCGTACCTCAGACGCCCCGGTCTCCTCCTCGCTGATCGACGAGATCGTCCGGGAAGGCGCCCGCCGCATGCTCGCCGAAGCGCTCAAAGCCGAAGTCGACGCCTACATCGCCCAGTTCGCCGGCGAACGTGACGACGATGGGCGCCGTCTGGTGGTACGCAACGGCTACCACCAGCCGCGCCAGGTGCTCACCGCGGCTGGCACCATCGAGGTCAAAGCGCCCCGCGTCAACGACAAGCGCACCGACGAGGTCACCGGCGAGCGTAAGCGCTTCTCCTCGTCCATCCTGCCGCCCTGGGCGCGCAAGACACCGAAGATCAACGAGGTGCTGCCACTGCTCTACCTGCACGGCCTGTCCTCCGGCGACTTCGTCCCGGCGCTGGGGCAGTTCCTCGGCTCGACGGCCGGGCTGTCGGCGCCGGTCATCACCCGGTTGACCGAGCAGTGGAAGGCTGAGCAGCGCGCCTTCGCCGACCGGGACCTGCCGGCTGTGGACTACGTCTACCTGTGGGCCGACGGGATCCACGTCAACGTCCGCCTGGAAGAACACCGGCTGTGCCTGCTGGTGGTGATCGGCGTGCGCGCCGACGGCCGCAAGGAACTCATCGCACTGGCCGACGGCTACCGCGAGCCGACCGAGTCGTGGGCCGACCTGCTGCGCGACTGCAAACGGCGGGGAATACGCGCGCCGGTGCTGGCCGTCGGGGACGGCGCGCTGGGGTTCTGGGCAGCGCTGGATGAGGTGTTCCCGCAGACCAGAGCCCAAAGGTGCTGGTTTCACAAGATCGCCAATGTGCTGTCGGCGCTACCGAAGTCCGCCCAGCCCGGCGCGAAGAAGGCCCTGGCCAAGATCTGGAACGCCGAGGACAAAGACCACGCCCTGGCGGCGGCGAAGAAATTCCAGACCGCCTACGGCATCAAGTACGACAAGGCCGTAGCCAAGGTCGTCGATGACGTCGAGGAACTGCTGGCCTTCTATGACTTCCCTGCCGAGCATTGGGTGCATCTGCGCACGACCAACCCGATCGAGTCGACGTTCGCGACCGTCCGGCATCGCACGAAGGTCACCAAAGGGCCTGGGTCCCGGGCTGCTGGGCTGGCTATGGCGTTCAAGCCGATCGAGTCGGCCCAGGCCCGCTGGCGCGCGGTCAACGCTCCCCATCTCGTCGCCCTGGTCCGTGCCGGGGCGACCTTCATCAACGGCAAGCTCGTCGAACGCCCCGAAGAAGTCGCAGCGTGAGCGGCTGGAGCGAGGCCGGCACCCAGCCGGACGAGGACGAGCATCAGCGCTTCAACCGCTACCTTCAGCAGCTCGAGGACGTCTGCCGAGAAGACGAAGCCGAGCTGGTGCGGGTGATCCTGCGCGATCCGGATGAGGTGATGGCGCAGTCGGCGGTGGCTCGGCATCTGGACCGGCGGTCACGCCAGTTGCTCACCGACCCCGGATTCGGCGACTGGTTCCACGCCATGGCAACCGAGGTCGGAGAGCACGAGTTCCTCGTCCGCCGCCTGCACGACTGGATGTTGCTCAGGTCGATCGCCGTCAACGCCCATTTGGCAGGAGGATGTCCTTGCCGCTTCCGACTGGTTTCAGCGCACGGCTGTGCAGATCCTGACGTCACCGGCTGCTCTGCGGCTGCTCGCCAGCGATGGAAGGACACGACGTGTTCGCACCGCCGCCGACCGCCGGCTCGCCGAGCAACGCCGATAGCTAACTCGTCTTAGTCCACAGGTCTTGACGATTCCTCGACAGCCTGACCCGCCGGGTTATCGATCGGTGATGCGTTGGCTGGCAGGCCCCCTAAGGATCATCGAGTACAGCGTCACCGTCAAAGGCCCTTGCGGCTCGACCAGGGTGGATCAGTTCCGGCTGATCACAACGTTGCTGGACCACAAGCGGGCGCCGGCGGCCAAGCTCGCCGCTGTCTATCACGAGCACCGGGAGAGTGAGAACGGCTACGGCGAGCTCAAGACCCGGCTCCGCGGGGCCGCCTTCACCCTCCGTTCCGGGTTGCCTGAACTCCTCAATCAGGAGATCTTCGCCTTTCCTGACTGTCTACCAGGCGTTATGCAGTCTCAAAGTTAAGGCTGCCCAGAACGCCGGGATCGATCCGGACCCTGAGCCGGCGTGCGGCCCCCGCTCCACCAGCGCCTGCTCCCACCGATCTGCCGCCACCGCACCGTGGTGGCGATGCCCGCGATGCCAAACCCGACCACTACGGCCGGGGGTGTCACGCTCGCGTCGGGCGGCGTGTCGTGGCATAGGTGATCAGCGAGAACAGGGCAGCGACGAGGACGCCGAGGGTCAGCATGACAGCGGTGGCACCGTTACCGGAGATCAGCGGGGGCACCACGGCGCCGAGGAGGAACTGCGCGGTTCCCAGGAAGGCCGAGGCACTACCGGCCCGCCGGCCGTGCGGCTCGAGCGCGAGAGCCGTCGCGTTCGGCATGATGACACCCAAACTGGAGACCACCAGGAACAACGCGGGCAGCAGGCCCGGCAGGCCCCAGCCGGCCAGGACGACCGTCAGGGAGATCGCGGCGCCGGTCAGGCCGACGCCGATGCCGCCCCCGAGGAGGGTCCGCGGGCTCAGCCAACGGGTACCCACGCTGTTGAGCCTGCCTGCCAGGACGATGCCGAGAGAGTTGACCGCGAAGATCACGGAAAAGAGCTGGGCGCTGATCTCGTACTCGTTCTGCAGGACGAACGAGCTGAGCGAGATGTAGATGAACAGAGCGCAGCTCATCAGGGCCAGGACCAAGGTGTATCCGACGAACTGACGGTCGCGGCCGAGCACGGTGAACTGGACGGTCGTCTCGCGGAGCCCTCCCTCCTGCCGGTCTCGCGGCGGCAACGTCTCGGGCAGGGTGAACGCGGCCAGCAGGAGCAGCAGGCCGATGACCGCGAGGACCACGAACATCCCTCGCCAACTGGTCACGCGGGCGAGCTGACCGCCGATGAGCGGCGCCAGCACGGGGGCCAGGCCGCTCACCATCATGAGCGTCGAGAACACCCGTACGGCGCGCTGCCCGTCGAACAGGTCGCGCACCATGGCCCGGGAGATGACCATGCCGGCACCTCCGGCGAGCCCCTGCGCGAACCGCAGCAGGACCAGCGGCCAGATGCCGGGGGCGACCGCGCACAGCAGGGACGTGACCATGTAGACCGCCACGCCTGTGAGCAGCACCGGCCGCCGCCCGGTGCGATCGCTGAGCGGACCGGCGACCAGCTGGCCCAGGGCCAGGCCCACCATGCACAACGACATGGTGAGCTGGGCACTGGCATCGCCCACACGGAGATCCCGGCCCAGGTCCGGCAGGGCAGGCAGGTACAGGTCCATCGACAGGGGGCCGAAGGCGGACAGCGCGCCGAGCGCGACCAGGACGCCCGCGTGCCGCCGCTTCGACCTGACCGAGACGGTGTCGGTCGTCATGCGAGGTGGACCCGCACGGCGTCGCCGTCCGCGCTGAGCCATTCCTTGCGGCGGGCGTACTCGATCATGGCGTCCCACCCGGCGGCCCAGCCGGGCATGGTGGCCGAAGCGCTCGCCAGGCTGCGTAGCGCGGCGAGGTCGAGGTACGCGTGATCGGGACCGTGCAGCCGCCCCAGCCCGGCGGCCTGCAGGGCCTGTCCGGCGGCATCCGGCCCGATCTCGTGCAGTTCCAGATGCAGGCGGGTGAAGTCGTCGGCCTCATGCACGGACACGACCTGGTCCGGGCCGATGCTGAGATACATGATTTTCCTCTCGGCGCGGCCGCTCAACGGAAGGCGGGAATGACTTCCTTGCTGAACAGCTTGACCGACTCCAACGACACCTCGGGCGGCAGGAAGTCGGCCGAGAAGATGAGGTCGGCGATGCCGACGCCCGCCTCGCGCACCGCCTGGAGCTGCTCGATGACGGTCTCCGGGCCGCCCATGATCGCTGGACGCACGGGGCCCGCGCCGGGCGGGGGACCGGCCGGGCCGCCGAAGCCGGCCGCGACCTCTCCCATCATGGTGGCCGTGCTGGCCAGTTGCCGGGGAGTGGGGGCGAGGATGCCCATCGCGTCGCCGTAGTCGTACTCGTCGCAGACGGCGCGCGCCTTCTCGTCGGTCTCTCCCACGTGCGCGAACGCCCGCCACAAGACATCGTCGGGACCGGGCTCCCAGCCGTGCCGCCGGGCCGCCTCGCGATAGACCTCCACCATCTGCGGAATCTTGTCCACGGGTACGAACGACAGGCCGATCTTCAGGCGGTGCCTGGCGGCGAACTCGGCCGACGAGGGGCTGTTGCCTGAGACCAGGACCGGCGGACGGGGGCGCTGGATGGGCTGCGGCCAGATCGACACCATGCGGTACCGATAGTGGATGCCCTCCCAGGCGAAGGGTTCCGGTTCGGTCCAGGCGCGGAGCAGGAGCTCGACGGCCTCGTTGAAGGAGGCCTTGGATTCGGCGGGATTGTGGCCGTAGGTGATGTATTCGTTGGGGGTGCCGCGGAACAGGCCGACCAGGAGGTTGCCGCGCGCGAAGGTGTCGAGCATCGCCAGCTCTTCTGCCACCTGCACCGGATTGTGCAGCGGCAGGTCGACGCCGAGGATGGCGATCTTGGCGTTCTTGAGCCGCTGGCTGATGAGGGCGGCGGCGAGGGTGGGGCTGGGGCACATCTGGCGGCTGGCGTAGTGATGCTCGGCCACGGAGATGTAGTCGAAGCCGCCCTCGTCGGCGGCGTCGATGATATCCATGTTCTGCTGCACGCTGGTCAGGGCGTGCTCGGGCGTGAACAGCTTGGGCGCCTGCGGCCAGCCGGTGGGCTGATCGGGAGCGAAGTACGGCAGCGGCTGGAAGATGGAGAACTGCATCAGGGGCTCCCGATCAGCGGTTGATCACGGTGGAGGTGCGGGGAACGTAGAAGCGCTCCTGGCGCTCGGCGAACTCGCCGACGATGTCGGCGAACGCCTCGGGCCGGTCGCCGGCCATGTCGTGGGCGGCGTCATACACCAGCGCGTACGTGCACTGCGGGATGAGGTCCCTGAAGACACGGCCCGGCTCGGTGCCGAACAGGCCGTCGCGCGTGCCGTACATGACCAGGGTGGGCACGGGCAGCTCGCGCAGACGGTCGGCCAGCTCCGTGTCGTACGGGGGACCGACCAGTCGCTCGACCAGCGGCCACACCCGCGCCTGCGCGTCCGGGTCGGGCGGCGTCAGCTCCTTGCGCTCGGGGTGGGCGTGGAAGGCCGCGACGAACTCCTCCGGAGTCATGCCACTGGGGTCGCGGTCGGGCCGGAACGCGGCGGGCGCTTCGAGGATGAGGCTGGTCAGCCGCTCGGGGAACTGCACCGCGAGCCAGCAAGCGATCGCACCGCCCATCGAGGTGCCCTGCAGGGCATAGGTCTCCACGCCGAGCGCTTCGACCGCGGCCGCGATGGTGGCGGCCATCTCACGGCCGTCCTTCGTACGGTCGTTGACCTCGCCCTGGAATCCGGGGCACTCGAAGGCGAGCACCCGGAACCGCTGAGCGAGCAATGAGTGAGCGGCATTGAGGGCCAGGCCCCCCGCACCGTGCAGCATGACCAGAGGCGGCCCGTCTCCTGCCTCCACATAACGGACGGAGAAGCCGTCGGCCTCCACCCGGCGTTCCTCGAAACGGATGTCGTGCATGAAGGCTCCTTCACTGTCCGTCGGGCAGCGCGGCGTGGGTGCCGAACAGACGCTGGTGGTAGGTGAGCGGCGAACGCTCGTGGTGATCGGCGGCGACGACCGTGGCCATGGCCACGACGTGGTCGCCGCCCGGGATGAGCTGCTGCACCTCGCAGGCCAGCCAGCCGGCCGCGCCGTCGAGACGGGGCAGGCCGCCGTCGGCCGACCAGCACACGTCGGCGAACTTGTCGGCGCCCTTGCGCGCGAAGGTCATCGCCAGCCCGCTCTGCTCGGCACTGAGCACGTTGAGCCCGAACCGGCCCGAGCGCCGGATGATCTGGAGCAGGTCGGACCCGAGATCGAGGGCGACCAGCACCATGGGCGGCGCGAGCGACAGCGATGCGAACGCGCTGACGGTCGTCCCGTGCGGTCGCTGGTCGTCGAAGGCGGTGACTACGGACACCGGGGTGCACACCGAGGACATGACACGCCGGAATTCCTCGGATGTCACGGTGGGCACAGGTGTGGAGTCAGTGGAGATCACGTTACGGACTCCTTCCACGCAGATTTCGTGGAGGTGTGGTTCTTGTGTCCACAACGATGGTGCTGAAATGTGTAACGTGTCAAGCTGAAATTTCAGCGGTCCGCACACGTCATCCCCGCATGCGCCCGCTCCTCGGTTACTGCGCCCTCCCGCCGCCCGGCAGGACGACTTCCGCCTGAGCCACCGAGGGCCAGGAGAGCAAGATCTCCAGCACGAGCCGGTGTGCCCTGTCGATGAACTCCTCTATGGACTTCCGGGCCTTCCCCGGATCATCCATGAAGGCCCAGCTTTCGGAGGAAGCGAACTTGCTGGCCTTCAGCGCCGCCGGATCTTGCACCACAAGGCGGAAGACGCGGCGCAGGTCGCCGAGCAGACGGACGTACATGTCGAGCAGGCGCCCGTTGCCGGTCTTCTCGGCGAGGGTCATCCACGTCTCACTGGCCCGCTCGATCAGCGCCATGTCGCCGCCGGCCACGACCTCGGCCTGCACCCTCGCCTGCTCCTCGGCCTTGAACGCGGCCCGCTCCTGTTCGGTCATGTTGTTCACGGCGAGTTCGCCGATGGCCGGGCCGAGAATGCGCCAGACCTGGAACAACTCGTTCACCGACGCGATGCTCAGCGGCGTGACCTGGTAGCCCCGGCGAGGCAGCGTGCGGATCAGGCCCTCCTGGTTGAGGCGCAGCAGAGCACGGCGGATCGGCGTCAACCCGAAACCCAGGTCGCTCGCGAGCTGCTTCTCGGTGATGCGCTCCCCGGGGGCGAGGCGACAGGTCACGATCAGCTCGCGCAACGCCAGATAGGCGTCGTCCGCGAGCGAGGTCGAGCGGTCGTCGCCCGTCGCCACCATCTTTGACCTCCCGTAGCCGCAGCCATACCCGACCATGCTAGAGCTCCGCAACCTGCGTGATCGCGCAGGTGAGCTATTGACACATCTCGGAAACCTGATGCAGATTGTGCAGACCAATCCTACTGAAATTTCACACCGCCACACTTGTAACTTCAGGAGGCCGGATGAAGCAACTGGACGGATCGGTGCTCCAGAAGCTGCGCGACCAGGTGCGGCGTGAGGTGGAGGAGGGTCCGCTACAGGCCGCCTCCTTCGCGATCGGCCTCGACGGGGACGTCGTGTTCGCCCGCGCCTACGGCGCCGCGACGCCGGACACCCCGATGGTGGTCATGTCACCCTCGAAGACGGTGCAGGACGCCGCCCTCTGGCTCCTCATCGGCGAGGGTGCGATACGCGTCGAGGATCCGGTCGCCCGCCATGTCTCCGCCTTCGCCGCCAACGGCAAGGACACGGTGACCATCGGGCAGGTCATGACGCACACGGGTGGTTTTCCGCTCGCCCCCTTGGACTGGCCCGACTGGGCCGACCGCGACAAGCGACTGCAGGCGTTCGCCTCCTGGACGCTGTCCAGCGAGCCCGGTAGCCAGTACGCCTATCACCCCGCGTCCGGAAGCTGGGTCCTGGCCGAAGTGATCGCACAGGTGTCCGGGCTGGACCACCGCGAGTTCCTGCGCAGGCGCGTGCTGGAACCGCTGGGTGTCGCCGGCGTCCACGGCGTCTCCCTGGGGGAACCGGTCGCCGAGCAGGCGAAGGTGCTGGAGCACACGTACGCGCTGCCCGCCGAGACCCTGGCGGCCCTGCCCCCGATGTTCACGACCGGCGAGGGAGCCGTCACAACCCCCGGCGGCCTGGGCGAGGCGGAAGGCCGTGCCGCGGGCTTTCCCGGCGCCGGATGCGTCGGCACCCCCAGCGGCCTGGTCCGTCTCTATCAGGCCTACCTGCACAACCCGGGCAAGTTCTGGAGCCCGGACGTCCTGGCCGACGCGACCGGACACGTCAGGGTGAACATGCCGGGCCCTACCGGCAGCCGCGCCACTCGCAGCCTGAGCATGTACGTCGCCGGCGAGCCGGCCGCCAGGCCCGGAACCGATCAGGCGTTCTTCGGCTCGTCGGTCTCGCCGCGCGCGTTCGGGCACGACGGTCAGGGCGGCAACCTCGTCTGGGCCGACCCCGACTCCGGGCTGTCCTTCGCCTACCTCACCAACACGGTGACGTTCATGCCGTGGGAGCGCGACGACCGCGCCGCACAACTGTCCACACTCGCCGGGCGACTGCTCGGCTGACTCGTTTCGATTGGAGACCGACATGAAGTTCGGCGTCTTCTACAACCCCATGGTCCCTAAGGACCCCGACCGCGACGACTGGGAGCCCGGCAGGGAACGCCGGGCGTACGCCGAGATGATCGAGCAGATCCGGTTCGCCGACAGCCTGGGCTTCGACTACGCGTTCCTCGGCGAGCACCACTTCATGCCGGAATACGCTCACAATTCGGCGACCGAGGTGCTGCTCGGCGCTCTCTCGCAGGTGACGCAGAACATCCGGCTCGGCACCGGCATCGTGCACGCCTCGCACAACGATCCGATCCGCACCGCCGAGCGGATCGCGATGCTCGACCAGTTGACCGGCGGACGCGCGGAGTTCGGATTCGGCCCCGGCACCCCGGCCGAGGTCCGTCCCCTGCTGCACGTGGACCCGTCGAAGTACAGGGAGGCGGCGCACGAGTCTGCGCAGATCTCCGTGGACGTGCTCGGCAGTCCCGGCGTCTGGCCGGGTGTGCGGAACGCGTTCTTCGACTATCCGGCCGTGGATGTTGTGCCCAAGTCCTTCCAAACCCCGCATCCTCCACTGTGGACGTCGGTGTCCAGGCCCGGCCAGGTGGCCGGCGTGGCCGAGCGTGGCCTGGGCGTGCTCATGCTCACGCTGGCGGGCCCCGAACTCGTCGCCGCCGAGGTTGCCGCGTACTGGGAGGCGCTGCGGACCAGGCCCGTCAAGATGATGGGCAAGGGCATCAATCCGGCGGTGTTCACCTTCACCATCGGCCTGGTGGCGCCCACCGACGAACTGGCGGTCGAACGCGCCCGTGAAGGAGTCGAACTCTACGGGTTCGGCCTGAGCGGAGGCTCCTATGCCCGCATGGGCGACCCTGCTCATCACCTCTACAACGAGTTCCTGCAGTTCAAGGCTGGTCAGGGGGACGTCCGCACCCTGACGGACACCCCTGCGCCCCTGCTGGAGATGGGCGCGCACTTCGCCGACCTGCCCGGAACGATGATGTGCGGCCCGGAGCGGGCTCGCGAGTTCACCCGGCAGATCGAACAAAGCCATGCCGACGGGCTGCTGCTCAATCAGCAGTTCGGGACCACCAAGCACGAACACCTCATGGAGTCGCTCGAGATCTGGGGGACCCAGGTCATCCCCGAGTTCCGCGAGCGCGAGGCGGAGCACCAAGCCTGGCGGCGCAAGCAGCTGAGTGAGATCGGCCTGCCCGTCGTCACGTCCGTCTGAGAACGTAAGGGAGGATGTCGTGCCTGGTGCACTGACGGGTCTTCGCGTGGTGGATTTCGGCCAGTGGCTGGCTGGACCGCTCGTCGCGGCGTGGCTCGCCGATGCGGGAGCGGACGTCGTACGGGTGGATCCGCCCGGCGGGCCGAGATGGCGCCACCCGGCCAACGCGATGCTGCAACGGAACAAGCGCAGCATCGTGCTGAACCTCAAGGAGGCGGACGACCGATCCATCGCTCATCGGCTGATCGAGCGCGCGGATGTCGTGATCGAGAACTTCCGGCCGGGCGTCATGGATCGTCTCGGGCTCGGCCCGGAGGCGATGACGGCGGCCAACCCGGGGCTGGTCTACTGCTCGATCCCGGGCTTCGGAGCGGACGACCCCCGGGCGGCGCTCCCCGGATGGGAGGGCGTGGTCAGCGCAGCCGCCGGTCTCTACCTCTATCCCGGGTGCACGCCGATGGACTACATCGGTGACCGCAGCGGGGAGCCCATCTACAGCGCGCTGCCCGTCGCGTCCTCGTACGGGGCGATCGTCGCGGCGCACTCGGTCGTAGCAGCGCTGATCGCACGTGAGCGCATCGGGCTCGGACAGCGTGTCGAGGTGCCGCTCTTCGACGCCTGCTTCGAGCTGATCGGATCGGGCGTGATGAAGACGGAGCAGCCGCCGGCTCCGAAGGGCCCGCGCCTGACGGGCTCGATGCCCCAGCTCGGTCACTACCAGTGCGCCGACGGCCGATGGCTGGAGCTGTGCCTGTTCCAGGACAAGCATCTGACCTGGTTCGCCGAGAGCTTCCTTCCGCGGGAGTGGATCGAGGACGGCATGGGCGACGCCGAACGCATGCTCACCGATCCGGACCTGCAGGAACGTGCCCGGCGGCGCTACGCGGAACTGTTCGCGACGCTGCCCGCGCGCGACTGGGAGATCAAAATCAACGACGAGAGCGGTGCGTCCGCGGCGTTGTGCCAGACCGCGGAGGAATGGCTCACTCTCGATGAGCACGCGCGCGACTCTGGGGCCGTCATCGAGCTCGACGACCCGGAATACGGTCGCACGGCGCAGGCCGGATTCCCGATCCGCATGTCGGCCACGCCGCCTGCGGTCGGATTCGCCCGCAGGCCGCTCGACGCGGATCGGGCCGCCATCCTCGCCGAACTCGACGCCGCTCCTCCTCGTGCCGTTCCGAAGCCGTCCGGCCTCGACGCCGGACAAGCGCTCGCGGGCGTCCGGGTGCTCGATGTCGCGCAGGTGCTGGCGGGCCCGACCGTGGGGCGGGTGCTCGCCGAGTACGGGGCCGAGGTCGTGAAGATCCACAGCTTCGTCGACCGCCAGCTCGGCATGCACATGTACACCAACAGCGGCAAGAAATCCATCATGCTCGATCTCAAGACCCCCGAGGGCATGGAGGTCTTCGAACGGCTCAGCGATGGGATCGACGTCTTCGTCCAGAACTTCACCCGTGGCGTCGCCGACCGTATGGGCATCGGCGAAGCGGCGCTGCGCCGGCGCAACCCCGGACTCGTCTACGTGTCGATCAGCGCCTTCGGACACGAGGGCTACCGCGGTGGATGGCGCGGGCGCGAACAACTCGGCCAGGGGCCGACGGGCATGCAGATCCGGCTCGGCGGCGCCGGCGAGCCGTTGATGGCGCCGTACCCGTACAACGACTACGGCTCCGGCAACCTGGCAGCGTTCGCGGCTCTACTCGCACTGTACCACCGCATGCGCGGCGGCGAAGGACAGCACGTTCAGTCGTCCCTGACACACAGCGCGACCTTCCTGCAGATCCCGTACATGGTCGCTTACCCCGGGCGACTTTGGGATGAGCCTTCCGGTCAGCACACCAAGGGATGGAACCTCTTCGACCGGCTGTACGCCGGATCCGACCGCCGCTGGTTCTACCTCTGCGCGCCTGACGGTCTGGATGCAGTCCCGGAGTTGCGGGGCCTGGACGAAGCCGGCCTTGAGAAGACTTTTCTCACTGAGACCGCCCAGACCTGGGTCGATCGGCTGAACGCCGCCGGGATCGGCGCACATGTCCTCGTCGACCAGCCCGACCTCATGGACGACGCGCTCGTGCGATCGCGGGGTCTGTCCATCGAACGGCAGCACCCCGGAGTGGGCAAGGTGCGCATGGCCGGGCCCGGCCGACGGCTGAGCCGGACCCCGCCGCTGCCCACCGCCCCTATCGGGCCTCCCGGTGCGGACACCAGGGCGGTCTTGGAGAAGCTCGGTTTCGACAGCGAGGATCTCATCGCACGAGACGTGGCACGAGACGGCCTGCCCGAGGGCACCACACTCATCGGGATGTTCCGATAGTCGAACTACGCTCGCCGAGGTCGCCTCGGCGAGCCACGAGAGAGATGAGTGCCGCTGCCAGCGGGTTCTCGCCGTGATGGAGGGCGAGACGGTGCGTGTGGCAGAAGGAGAGCACGGCGGCGATCAGTGCGACGACTGGAGAACGCTCACTGTCGTGATCTACCGGATCCACCGGTCGGAGCGCATCTCACCCCCCCGGGTTCCGAAAAGGAACCCGGGGTCTGCCTCGATTGGGACCGCGCCGCCGCGAGGGCCGCCTCTGCCGCATACGCCCCGTGCGCCAGCCAAGACGTTGCGCGGTAGTTGTCCACGTCGCTCGCCACGATCACCTCGAACCCGCCGTGATCGCCAGGGCGAGTACGGCGACCCAGGTTGCCCTTCGTCTCGTAACCAGTCGCCGATGCCTTTCCACAAGGCCGTCAGCCGTGACCGCGCATCGCTCCGGCCAGCCCGAGACGAGTCATGCGCGTTTACTTCGAGACATTAATGTCTCATATGGGGTAAATTCGTCTCATGGCGTTCGATCGTGACCACGTACTCCGCTGCGCTGCTGACCTGCTCTCGCGCAAGGCGACCGCAACCCAGGACGAGATCGCCAAGGCCGCCGGGATCAGCCGCGCCACCCTGCACCGGCACTTCGCCGGGCGGGACGTCACCGGGTCGACGCCCTCGCGCTCGCACACCTCCAGGTACTCGGCCAACCCGCGTGCGTAGGCATCGATCGTCCGCGGCGCCCTTCCCAGATCCGCCCAGATTCGCAGCCACTCGGCTGCCCGCGCGCGCCGGCCCAGGACCGGCCACTTCTCCTCCAGCGTCACCGTGCCGCTCAAGCCATCTCCCCATTTCCGTGGTCAGGACCGAGGAGACATGATCACCCCACGGCCAGATTCCACGTAACTTTTAGGTTGAGGTGCCCTTCGACGGGACCAGAGCTGTAGGGCAGGGTGAGGCCAGCGGTGACGGCGTCTTGGGCGCGGCGTAGTCCGGTGACGAAGGAGCGCAGGTCAGGCAGGTCGTCGCGGAGTACCGCGTTGATCCATTCCTTCAGGTCCCGGCCGCGGCGGTTCGTCATCATTTCGGCGAACTGACGCACATGGCCCCGCAGCGCTGCCAGCTGGGGACATAAGGCGGTGAGTGTTCGAGCTGGTGTTGCTCGCCGGGTTCGAGGTGGGTCGGGTTGCGCAGGAACCAGCCGGTGGCCTGCCGCACTGTGGGCGGGCGGGGCGAGGTCGGGGTGGGTGGCAGGCTCCTTCGCCAGGGGCGGACGTATTTGCGGACGGCGGTGCTGCTGCCGCGGTTGCCGAGATTCCGCAGTTCACGGCAGAGGAGTTCGGCGTTGGTGCATCCTTGCGTCCACCGCTTGCGCAGGTAGCCGTCATAAGCGTCCAATGCCTTGGGGCGTTGACCGGTGCCGGTGTGTACGAGCAGGTCTTCAGGGTTGCCGGCGCGGGCGAAGCGCCGGACGGTGTTGCGGCCGAGGTTCAGCCGCCGGGCGATCTCCCGGACGCCGTGGCCCTGCTTCAGCAGAGCGTGAACGACGGCATGCCGTTCCCGGGCACGGACGGCGATCCGGTCGTCCCGGTCGGCGGGCGAGCGAGACTCATCGTCATGTAAAGGCCCGTCACTATCTCTGCTCCGGAGTCAGGACGCGTCGGGTCCGGTCCCCGATCCAGGCCGCTTCGAGGATCGCGGTCAGGCTGGCGGTGTCGGTCGGGCCTGGATGGTTCTGGATCAAGCGGGTGACGCCACTGGCCATCTCCGCGAAGCGCGGGAGGTCGGCGCGTGCCACACCGATGTCCGCCAAGGTGGCAGGGATGCCGATGTCGGCAAGGAGCCCGTCGAGCCAGGTGAGGAACGCATCTGCGGCCTCGGCATCCGAGGCGTCGGTCACGTCGAGCCCGCACACCCCGGCGAGGATGGCCAACCGGTCGCCGATGGCATCCTTGGCCGCGTCCAGCGCGTAGGGTAGCAGCAGCCCGACGCCCAGGCCGTGCGGCGTGTGGGTGGCTGCGCCGATGGGGTACTGGAGGGCGTGCGGAGCCGCGGTGCCTGCGTGGGAAAACGCGAGCCCGGCCAGCATGGACCCATAGGACATGTCCGCGCGCGCGTCCTTGTCGCCTCCGTCCCTGACGACACGGGGCAGGCTGCGGGCGATCCGCTCCGCGGCCAGGAGCGCGTAGTGATCGGTGATCGGGTTGCGGCCGAGGAAGACCTGCTCCACCGGGTCGCGCGGTCCGTGGGCCCGGGGTCGCGCGGTGTAGCTCTCCACCGCGTGACAAAGCGCGTCGATGCCGGAGTGGGCAGTGACGGTCGCAGGGCAGGTGTAGGTGAGCTCGGGGTCGACGATGGCGAAGTCGGGCACGATGTGGACGCTGGAGACCCCCACCTTCAGCTCGCGGTCCGGGTCGGTCAACACCGAGACGGGCGTGAGCTCGGAGCCGGTGCCTGACGTCGTCGGGACCGCGACGAGAGGAATCGTCGGCCCCGGCACCTTCGACTCGCCGTAGAAGTCGCGCGGCGTCCCACCGTGGCGCCGGATGACGCCGACGATTTTGGCGAGGTCGATCACCGTGCCACCCCCGATGGCGAGGATCACGTCGGCGTCCACCTCTGCGGCGACCGAGACGGCCAGGGCGACATCGGCCAGTGGCACGTCCGGAGTCGCGTCGGCGAACACCCCGACGACTGCGACCTTCTCCCGCACGCCGGCCACGATCTCGGCCACGCCCGGCTGTCCCAGAAGAACCCGGTCGGTCACGATGAGGACTCGCGAGCCACACTCGGCCACCACTCGTGGGATGTTCTGCGCGACCCCTTCGCCCACTATCAGCTGGCGTGGTCCGCGGACGGTCTCAAGCATGTCAGTGCCTCTCTGGAACGTCGGCGGTGATTTGCTGGGCGGACGTCCAGGTCACCTGCGAGACCGGGACGGCGTCGGCACGGTTGGCTGCCGGGTGGCGCGGGCGCGCGCCGGGCTCCCGGACTCGGTCGTGCCCGGGCGCCCTCGGGTCCATCGCGATGAAGACGTCGCCCTTGGTGGGCGGGTCAGCCGGGTCGAGGGTCCCGCGGACATCGCCGCCAAGGGCGGTACGAGTCAAGGTCGCGACCAGCACCTCGATCATGAGCCTGAGGGCGTGGCCTTTGGGACCGCCGAAAGGGCTGATCGCCCTATCCACCGCCGCAGCCGCGTCTGTGGCGCGCACACCGGCGGAGTCGACGGCGTCCCCGGGTGCCGGCGGATTCGTGCCGACCATGGCCCGGGTCCCGCCCCACGGGTGGAGGCCGGTCAGGTCATGTGTGCACAGGGCGCGATGATCCTCGGCGGGCACCCGGAACAGCAGGCCGGTCACGGTAGGTCGATCGCCGCGTAGGTGACGTCGAGGTACTCGAGGATGCCCTCGTGCGATCCCTCCTTGCCGATCCCGGACTGCTTCACGCCTCCGAACGGAGCTGACGGGTCCGAGATCAGACCACGGTTGACGCCGACCATTCCCGTCTCCAGCCCCTCGGCGAACCGGAGCGCCCGCTGGAGGTCACGGGTGAAGACGTATCCGACCAGGCCGTGCTCGGTGTCGTTGGCCTTCGCAATTACCTCGTCGTCGGACGTGAACGAGATGATCGGCGCCACCGGGCCGAAGATTTCCTCCTCCAGTATCCGCGCGTCTTCGGGCACGTCGACGAGGACCGTAGGCGGGTAGAAGTGGCCCGGCCCATCCGGACGCTCGCCGCCCACCAGGACACGGGCGCCGCGATCGACCGCGTCGGCGACAAGCTCGTCGATCTTGGTGACCGAGGGCTCGTCGATCAACGCCCCGACGTCCACGCCGTCGTCGAGACCATGGCCCACCGAGAGCGCCCCCATCCGCTCGGCGAAGCGCGCCGTGAACTCCTCGCGCACCGGCTCCTCGACGTAGATTCGGTTGGCCGCGATGCAGGACTCCCCGATGTTGCGCATCTTGGCCACCATGGCACCGTCGAGCGCGACGTCCAGGTCCGCGTCGGCACACACGATCAGGGCCGCGTTGCCGCCCAGTTCCATGGAGGTGCGCAGCACGTTGTCCGCCGCCTGCCGTAGCAGCACGCGCCCGACCTCGGTCGACCCGGTGAACGAAAGCTTGCGGGTCCGACGGTCGGCCAGCAGTGCTGAGACCACCTCGCCGGAACGCTTGGTTGTCACGACGTTGACGACGCCCGGGGGAACGCCGACCTCCTCCATGATGCGGGCCAGGAACAGCATGGTGAGTGGCGTCTGGGCGGCCGGCTTGGTGATCGTCGTGCAGCCCGCCGCCAGCGCAGGAGCGATCTTGCGGGCACCCATGGCCAACGGAAAGTTCCAGGGCGTCACGAAGACGCACGGTCCGACCGGCTTCGGCACGGTGAGGATGCGATATCCACCAGCGGGAGCTATGTTGTAGCGCCCCTCGACGCGCACCGCCTCCTCAGCGAACCAACGGAAGAACTCGGCGCCGTAGGCCACCTCTGCCCGAGCCTCGGCGAGCGGCTTGCCCATCTCGAGCGTTATCAGCCGGGCGACCTCCTCGGATCGCTCGGTCAGTGCCCGGTAGGTCGCGGTCAACAACTCTGACCGTTTTCGCGGCGGGGTCGCCGCCCACTCCGCCATTGCCTTGCTCGCCGCGTCCAGAGCGGCGAGCCCGTCAACGACGCCGGCGTCCGCCACCTCGGCGATGGTCTTGCCGGTGGCCGGGTCCTCGACGGCAAAGGTGGCTCCGCCGGCGGCGTCGCGCCAGGCGTCGCCGATCCGGAGCCGCCGGTGCTCGGGGGCCAGGACGTTCATCGGGTCACTCATTGCGCCGCCTCCTGTGATGTTCTTGGTGATGTCCAGCGTGACCTCGGCGATCGCGCCACGCGCGTTGACGAACGGGTCACACGACCTCGTCGGGGTCGAGGTTGCCGAGCGGGTCGAACGTGGCCTTGGCCCTGGCTGCAGGGCGACGCCCCGCGTCACCGATCGCCTTCTCGGGCCATGGCTGCTTCAGCGTCGTCAGGCCGTGCTCACCGGTGACGGTCCGCCGAGGCTCGATTGCCACGTGCGGGCGCATGGTGACGTCGCCGCCCTGTGCTGTTACCTCCCGGGCGGTTACCTCCCGGCCTCGGACAGCGCCAGCCCGGTGCCCGCATCGAACAGGTGCGCACGGTCCAGGTCGACCGTGACATGTAGCCGCTCGCCCGGTGTACCGGTGACGGTGGGTCGTGCCTTGACCTTGAGGATCTCCGTCCCCACTCGGACGTCGACCACCGTCCGGTCGCCGAGCGGCTCAAGCCCGTAGAGTTCCCCCGACAACGACGCGTCCCCACGCTGCTCGACGGACAGGTCCTCCGCGCGCAGGCCCAGCAGCAGCGGACGACCGTCCTCAGCCGTGGTCCAGCGGGGCCGCGGCAGCGTCCAGCCTTCCGCACCGACGAGACGATCTCCCTCGGCGTGGCAGGCGAGCAGGCTGATCGGCGGGCTCCCGACGAATCCCGCGACCCACTGGTTGGCCGGCCGCTCGTACACCTCGGCCGGCGTTCCGACCTGTTGCACCTTCCCCTCCTTGAGGACCGCGACCCGGTCGGCCATGGACAGGGCCTCGACCTGGTCGTTGGTCACGTAGACGAAGGTTGCTCCGAGGCTCCGGTGGATGCGGGTGAGCTCGGTGCGCATCTCGACGCGGAGCTTGAGGTCGAGGTTCGTCAGCGGCTCGTCCATGAGAAACGCGCGCGGGCTACGGACCAACGCCCGGGCCAGGGCGACACGCTGCATCTCACCGCCCGACATCTGCGCCGGACGACGCTGCAGCAGACGTTCGATGTGCAGCAGGCTCGACATCCGCTCGACGGCAGCGGCGATCTCGCTCGAAGAACAGCGGCGTGCCCGCAGCGGCGAAGCGATGTTCTCGTACGCCGTGAGTCGCGGGTAGAGGGCGTAGCTCTGGAAGACCATGGCCAGGTCGCGTGCGGCCGGGGCGTCACCGGTCGCGTCCCTCCCGTCCAGATGCACCGACCCGGCGTCAAGCTTCTCAAGACCGGCGATCGCTCGCAGGGTCGTCGTCTTGCCTGCCCCGGAGGGCCCGAGCACGACGAAGAACGAGCCGTCCGGCACGTCCAGCGTCACCCCGTCCAGGGCCTGGACCTTACCGAAGGACTTGCACAGCCCGTGCACTGCCACGGTTCCCATCAGGCCACCAGCTCTTCCGTGCTCACGTCGTAGACCGGCGGGGGCCCGCCGGTGTGCCGCAGCCCGACCGGTGCGTCAGCGGCGAAACGGACAGTCGGTGGCATCCGAACCCGTACGTCGCGCTGGCCGCCGTGGTCGACCACGTAGATGATTTCGTCGCCCAGCCACTCCGCCGAGACCACGCGGGCCGGGACCGAACGTTCCGCCCCTGGTTCCGTGACTTCCAGCGCCTCCGGCCGCACGCCTGCGACCAGGCGACGTTCGCGCGGCAGGCCTGGCGGTGGCGTGAGGACCAGTCCGCCCTGACTGCGCAGCTTCCCGTCGGCCACCTCCACCTCGATCAGGTTCATCGGCGGAGAGCCGATGAATGCGGCGCAGAAAAGACTCGCCGGACGGTCGTAGACTTCCAGCGGCGTGCCGATCTGCTCGACGCGGCCCTTGTTGAGGATGGCGACTCTGTGACCGAGCGACATCGCCTCGACTTGGTCGTGGGTGACGTAGACCATCGTCGTCCCCAGCTCCCCCTGCAGGTGCTTGATCTCCGTGCGCATGTCCGCCCTCAGCTCCGCGTCCAGATTGGTGAGGGGTTCGTCCATGAGGAATGCGCGCGGTCGTCGCACCAGGGCACGAGCAAGCGCGACGCGCTGCTGCTCCCCGCCGGACAGCCGGTGCGGTCGCCGGTCCAGGAGCGGACCGAGCCGCATCAGCCGGGCGGCCTCGTCGACCCGCTCGCGCACCTCCGCCTTGGGCAGTCCCTCGGCCCGCAGTGGGAACGCCAGGTTGTCGCGGGTTCTCAGATGCGGGTAGAGAGCGTAGAACTGGAACACCATGGCGATGTCGCGCTCGGCCGGCGGCAGGTCGTTGACCAGCGTGTCGCCGATGCGGATGTCGCCCGTCGTCTGCCTCTCCAGGCCGGCTATGGCCCGCAGCGTGGTCGTCTTGCCGCAGCCCGAAGGGCCGAGCATCACGAACAGCTCGCCGTCTCCGACGGACAGGTCCACGTGGTCGACTGCGACCGTCCCGTCCGGGTAGCGCTTGTGCAGGGCGGTCACCTCGATGCCCGCCATCAGCGTCGCACCGCCCCGAGCGTCACACCGGCGACGAGGTGCTTGCGCACCAGGTAGGCGAAGACGAGCACCGGTAGGGCGAACACTACGGAGGCGGCGGCCACGAGACCCCAGTCCACAGTGGTTCCACCGATGAGGCCGGCGATGGCGGGTGGGGCCGTCCGCACGCTGTCGCTGGAGGTAAGGAAGATGGCGAACACGAACTCGTTCCACGAGAAGATGAGTGCGAAGACCGCCGTCGCGGCGATGCCGGGCAGGAGCAGGGGAAGGGTGAATTTCCAGAACGCCTGCAAGCGGGTGTAGCCGTCGAGCATGGCGGCATCCTCGTACTCTGCGGGCACCTCGTCGACGAACCCCTTCATCATCCAGATCGTGAACGGGACGTTGAACGCGGCGTAGATGAGGATCAGGCCGAGCTTGCTGTCGATGAGTCCGACTTGGCGGTACATGAGGAAGATCGGGATCACGACCACCACGGGCGGCATGAAGCGGGTGGACAGGATGAAGAACAGTTGGTCCTTCTTGGCCTTCACGGCGAAGCGTGAGTAGGCCCAGGCCGCCGGGACCCCCAGTACGGTGGCCAGCGCCGTGGAGACCCCGGCGACCACGACGGAGTTGAGGAACGAGACGGACAAGGCCGAGCGACCGCCGGAGGCGACGAACACGTCCTTGAAATGGTCCAGAGTGACCGTGAAGTCGAAGAACTTGGCCGGGATGGCGTAGACGTCCCGGTTCTCCTTGATGGACGTCTCGATCATCCACAGCGCCGGAAAGAGCATCACGACGGCCAGCACGGTCAGCAGCGCGACCTCCAGCACGGAGCGGCCCCGGCCGCCGCTGCGTCGCGCGGGGGGCGTGTGATCCCGGCCAGGACCCGTGGACACGGCCTCGTCGACGGAGACGGCCATCAGTCCTCCTTGAGCTTGTTCAAGTAGCGCAGGTAGAGCTGCGTCAGGACGATGACGACGAGGACCATGAGGATCCCGTACGCCGAGGCGGTTCCGGTGTTGAAGCCCAGGAACCCGACCTTGTAGACGTGGAACGACAACGTCTCGGTGGAGACCCCCGGACCTCCGTTGGTGAGGATGTAGACGAGGTCGAACAGCCGGAAGGCCTCGATGGCCCTGAACAACACGGCGATGAGGAGCAGCGGCCACACCAGCGGAAGAGTGATGGTGCGGAACCGGAACCACTCGGACGCCCGATCGATCGAGGCGGCCTCGTACAGGTACTTGGGAACCGCGGTAAGGCCCGCAAGTGCGATGAGCATGATGAACGGCGTCCATTGCCAGGTGTCGACCACGATCAGGGAGATCAGTGCCGTTCGCTGCCGGGTGAGCCACTCCACCTGCCCCAGGCCGAGCGAGCCGAGCATGCTGTTGATCACGCCGAACTGCGCGTCGAGCATGAATCGCCAGAACAGCCCGACCACGACCGGCGACAGCATCATCGGAACCAGGAACAGAGTGGTCAGCAGCCCTCGCCCGTGCGTGCGCCGTGAGATCAGGTAGGCGATGGCGAAACCGAGCACGGTCTGCAGGGCGACCGCGCCGACCACGTAGATCAACGTCGTCAAGGCCCTCAGGTGGACCTGCGCCGAAGCCAGGATGGCGGTGTAGTTCTCGAACCAAACGAAATGGGCCGGCCCCCCGCGGGTGGCCGAGTAGTCGGTGAAAGACAGGTACAACGCCCACAGCAACGGGAACACCGACATTGCGAGCAACAGCAGCAGCGCGGGGGAGATGAAGGCCACGCTGAGCCAGCGGTCACTCAAGCGGCGGGACCGACCCGGCGCAGGCGGCGTCGCGGACGCCACCTGCCCGGGGTGGTCGGTCGTCAGAGGGACGGGGTCACTCACAGTCCGCCGCCGCCCTTGCGGTTGCCGGAGTCGAGCACGCTCTGCTGCTGCTTGGCGATTTCGTCGAGCGCGTCCTTCGGCTTCTTCGCACCGTTGAGAGCCGCGTTCACGTTGGTGTTCTCGATGTCGACGAGGCGCGCGTACTCGGGCACGTTCCACATGTCCCGCATCCGCGGAACCGAGTCGGCGTACACCTTGTTGAACGGCCCGGCATTGAGGAACTCGGGCGACTCCAGGGCGTCCGTACGCGATGGCACGCCACCAGCCGCGGCCCACTTCTTCTGGATGTCAGCCTGCTCGAACCACTTCATGAAGTTCAGGGCCTCCGCCTGGTTCGCCTGTGGGGAGTAGGCCGACACGTGCATCCCCATGCCGCCGAGAGGCACCAGGTTCGTCTTCTGGCTCGGCAGGGGGGCAAAACCCAGCTTGTCGAGAATCTGCTCCCGCGTGGTGCCGAGCGTCGACTGCTTCGGGTCGAGCAGGCCGCCGCTCGCGGCGATCCAGTTGAACGCGATGCATGCCTTGCCCTGGGCGACCGCCGCGTTCACCTCGTCGATGAACCAGTTGCCGGAGCCCTTGGCGGTCAGCGGCTTCATCTTGTTGACCAGGACGTCCATCGCCTCCTGGCCCGCGGCGTCGTTGAGGACGCCGTCGATCTTGCGGGTCTTGGAGTCCCAGAGGTTGCCGCCGTAGACGCCGTTGACCGTGTTGTAGGTTACGGCCGCGGCGTCGGAGCCGTTGGCCTGGTGGAAAGCCAGCCCGCTGACGCCAGGGTGGTCCGCCTGGCACTTCTCGGCGACTGAGATCATCTCGTCCCACGTCTGCGGTGGCTTGTCGCCGATCAGGTCCTTGCGGTAGATCATCGTCCAGGTGTCGCCGAGCAGCGGCAGTCCGTACATGCTGGCGTTTTCGTCGCGCTTGCCGGTCTCCGCCTGGGGGTACTGGCCGTAGGCCGCCAGGAGGTACGGGTTGTAGGCCTTGACATCGATGTTCTTCTTGACGAAGTCGGTGATGTCGAGGATGTTGCCGTTCGTCACGGCCTCGCCGATGTGTTGCGAGTCCAGGATCGGGATGTCGAAGTCGGTCTTGTGCGCTGCGAACTGGGTGAACATCGCGTCGTGCCAGTTCGCGTTCGGCACGGTGTTGACCTTGATGGTCACGTTCGGCCGCTCCTTGCTGTACTCCGCGTTCGCGAAGGCTTCCAGCGCGTGGGCGGGGGGCCAGTCGAACCAGATGAACTTGAGGGTCAGCGGGTCCTTGGTGAGCTCCGGGATGGTCGCCGGAGCCTTGGGGGCGCTCGCATTCGCGCCGTCGTCCTGGCCGCAAGCCGCCACGGCCGTGGCCAACAACATGGCCGCCGTCGCCAGCCGCACCTTTCGACCGGGAACGGACAGTTGTCCTATTCGCTGTGGATACCGCATCCTCTTGCCTGCTTTCTGGGGGGGACTTCTGGAGCCTTGCTGCGTGCTTCGCCGAGCAGTTGCTGGGGGGTGTTCAGGCGTGTTGCCGGCTGTCGCAGGGGCTGACCCGCAGACCGGCGTCACGACTACGCCGCGACGTGATGGGGCTTCAAGCAGTCGAGAAGCTCTTCGGTCCTTGTGCGGCCCGGCGGCGAATCGAGTAGAACGTCGAGCATGCTCATGGGAGCCCCAACTGATCGAAGCGGAGCGATGGCGGGCAGTTCCGCGATGGGTGAAGGATGGCTGGCATCCGCCACCTTTCCTATACGATCCGAATGGGGGCGTCAACATCCCGCAGCGTTGCGACCGATGTCAACAGGTTCCCGAAGACGTAAGAAAGGACCTCACGTCAAGATGGACGACGAAGTGATGATCGCGCGGCGCCACGGGGCCATGACGGGCGGAACTCCGCCGGGAAGATCTCGCGGCCGGCTTGCCGACGAGGTGTACGACACGCTGCTCGGACAGCTGATGTCGCTACGGATCGAGCCTGGCTCCCGCGTCACGATCGACGCCCTGGCGCGAGAGCTGGGGGTCTCGCAGACGCCGATCCGAGACGCTCTCAACCGCATGGAGGCCGAGGGCCTGGTCGTGCGTGTGCCCCATGCTGGCTATCGCATTCCCCCCCAAATCACCCGTCAACGATTCGAGGACATGCTTGAGCTCCGCCTGCTCCTCGAGCCGGCGGCGGCGCGCAGATCCGCCGAACGCGCATCCTTGGAGCAGGTGGCCGGTCTGCGACGACTGCTGGAGGAGATGGCGGAGCTGGAGGGGGGCAACGGGATTATGGCCTATGGCGCCTTCGGGCTACGCGACGCCGCTTTTCACGATCTCGTCGCCCTGAGCGCGGAGAACCAGGTCATCCGCGAAGCGCTCGCTCGCCTGCACACGCACGTGCACCTGTTCCGGCTTCTCCACGACACCCAGGTCACTCACTTGGCCATGGCCGAGCACGAAGAAGTCGTGGCCGCGATCGCCGCGCGTGACCCCGACGCCGCCGCCTACGCCATGCGTCGGCACATCCTGCTGTCCGGCGAGCGGTTCCGACGATTGTTCGACGAGGTCAAGGACGCGGACGAATGACGGTAAAGGCTTGACGGGCGGGCTGGGCCGAGGAATGCTAACTCACGGATCGGATCCGATTGGATCCACCTCACCCGCCCCAGTTGCGAGGAGAAGCAGGTGCCCAGAGCACTGCTCCTGACCGGCGACGCCGCCGAGGAGCTCGACACCATGTATCCCTACTATCGCGTGCAGGAGGGCGGCTGGGACGTTGACGTCTCGTCACGGACGATGCGTGACGTTCAGCTGGTCATCCACGAGTTCGACCCCAACTCCGACGCCTATGTGGAGAAGAACGGCCGGAAGTTGCCGGTCGACGTGACCTGGGCCGAGGTCGACGTCGAGCGCTATGACGCCCTCATCATCCCTGGGGGACGCGCCCCCGAGTGGATCCGGGTCGACGCCGACGTCAGGCGCATCACCGAGCACTTCTTCGCGCGCAACCTCCCGATCGCGCTGGTGTGCCACGGCGCGCAGGTGCCGGCTGTGTACGGGCTGCTGAAGGGTCGAAAGACGGCGTGCTTCCCCCCCATCACCGGTGACATGGAGAACGCGGGCGCGACGGTCATCGACGCTCCCGACGTCGTGGACGGCAACCTCGTCTCCTGCCGGGGGTGGCCCGACATGCCGCAATTCGGCAGGGTGATGATGGAGGTCTTCTCGAAGTCCATCAACTCCGCATCGGCATGAGCACACCTGGCCTGTCCCGGTGACGGCACTTCGGACCGTCACAGTCGACGGCTCCCCCGTCCACGTCATGGAGAGCGGCACCGGGCCCGCGGTGCTGATGCTGCACGGCTCCGGACCCGGTACGACCGGATCCGGAGCCTGGGCAACGACGGCACAGGCGCTGGGCACGTCCTGGCACCTGGTGGCTCCTGACCAGGCGGGGTTCGGCCGTACACCCATCCCGGCGGGCTCCAGGGGTGGGCTCCGGCTGTGGACGGAGCAGGCCGCGGGCCTGATGGATGCTCTCGGTGTCGAGCACTACGCCGTGGTGGGCCACTCCATGGGCGGTGCCGTGGCGCTGGCGTTGGCGGCCGCGCGTCCCCAGCAGGTCACCCGTGTCGTGGCGGTCTCGACGATGGGCGCCCCCGGGGCGCCGCTGTCCGCCGAGCTCGACGCGATCTGGGCCGCCCCCGCCAGCCCGCTCGGGGCACGAGACATGTTGAGTCGCCTCGTCCTCGACCAAGCGCTCGTGACCGAGTCGGCCGTCGCTGCCCGTGCAGCTGCGATGCGAGCGGGGGCGGCCGCATTCGCGTCGTTGTTCCCTCCACCCAGGGCACGCTGGGCCGACGAGCTCACCCTCTCGGCGCAAACGCTGGCAGGGATCCGCGCGCCCGTGCTGCTCGTCCACGGCGCCGAGGACCGAGTCACCCCGCTCGGGATGGCAGCCCTGCCCCTGCTCGAACACCTGGCCGATGTCCGTCTGCACGTGCTCGGACGATGCGGGCACGTGCCGGCGCTCGAGCACCCGCACGACTTCAGGCGACTCCTGTCGTGCTTCCTTGGCAGGGAACGAGGTCACTAGTTGCTGCGACAGGTCCGCAGCCCGTGCTCAAGCAGATCAGCATGAATTAGGCGTGATCCGCGCAGAAGCTAGCGCCCTCCCCGAGACCCGAGCCATGACGAGGCAGTGGCCGAGGTCATCCCTCGACATGGTCGCGTCGACATCCTCGTGAACAACGCCGGACGTAGCCACGTCGGTGCCGTGGAGGAAACCGGCGAGGCCGAGCAGCGGGCCCTGTTCGAGGTCCACTTCTTCGGCCCCGCCGCGCTGACCCGCGCCGCCCTTCCCCACTTTACCTGTGCAATCTCTGACCTCGAGGCCAGAGGAAGGCCATCCGCTGCTCGCGCAGCACCAGGCGATGGCTGGCGGTCACCCAGAATCAGCAGGTACGACGAGGGCTCCTGCACGATCAACAACGCTAGCGGGTCAGGCGACGGCGGCGCTCCAGCCGAACTGTTCCAGGCGGTGCCGGGCGACCTCGGTCTCGGCGGGCGTGAACAACTCCGCGAACCTCGGCTGCACGACCAGGGCCTCGACCGTGAGGTCCAGCCGGCCGCGCTCCCACAGGGCCGCGAACCCGTCGGATACCGCTGGCGAGCGCAGCAGCCTGCGGGCCGTCGCCAAGCTGCCGTGCTCGGCCAGCATGCTAAGGAAGTAGGAGGCGTGATAGTTGGCCTCGCTCCGCGCCCGGTCGTAGACGGACCGCATCGCGGCGTCGAACTCCGCGTGCACTCCGCTGCTCGCCGAGGCCTGCGGTGCGACCGGCTCCTGCGATGCCTGCTCGTCCCCCGCCGCCGTCTCGTTGCGGCGCGTCGCGTAGCCGAGCAGCGCGTCAACGGAGGTGAAGACCTCGTACCCCAGCTCTTCGAGCCTCGGCAGGTCCGCCACCTCGGGGTCGAGCTCCAGGACGACCGGCTTGCCCTGGCCGGGCTGCAACCCGTCGGCCCAGAAAGCCTCGGCCATCGCCAGCGCCCTTCCGCTCGCGGGATCGGCGATCTCGCTGTCCAGCGCCGGCTCGGCGTAGCCCAGCCGCACCAACTCCTCGACCATCGCCTTGATCTGGGCGGCCCGTACGTCGTCCTGCTCGTCGGCCACGACGGCCACGGGACGCAACTCCCCGGCGGCGAGCGGGACGGCGCCCTTGCCCAGACCGGACAGGAACGACTGAGCGGCCCCGGCGAGCAGCTCGCGCCGGGCTTGGAGGAAGTCGAGGTAGCGGTCCACCCGCCACAGGTCCCGGTCCATCGGAATCCACTGGGAGGCGAGGACGCCGGGGTGCTTGTCCTCTGCCTCGGCGAAGTAGTCCTCCGGGCTCCGCTTGCCGATCGCGAGGTTGGTGTTCTGTGTCAGGAAGCAGAAGTTGGCGACGGCGTTGACGTGGACGCGGTCGTACCCGGCCTTGTACAGCAGTGCCTTCGGGAAGATGTGATGCACCTGAAGTGAGGTCAGCTTGCCGAGCATCTCTGCGTGCAGTTCCAGCCCGCTGCCGAAGTCACGGGCACCATGCACCCGGGTGAGCATGTAGAGCAGCGGGTAGAACCGCGACCCGCGCGTCGAGCCCTCGAAGTCGTGCGGCCGGACCTCCAGGTTGCCGCCGCGCCACCGTTCGAGAGCAGCGATAAGCCCATCGATCCCGGACCGTTCCACGGTGTCGTAGTCCTGAGCCAGGATGGTCTCGGTGGAACCGGCGAAGCGCCCCCACAGCGCCGCGTGCACGTACCAGAACAGCACCCTGTCACGGTGGGCACTGTCGAGGAACGTCCCGCCAGGCGTGAGATGGAGCAGGCGGGAGACGACCGGAATCGCGTATCGGCCCATGAGGACCTGCTCGTGGTCGAGCCCTAGCCGCCCGGACACCGCGCCGAGCAAAGTGTTCACGTACCCGACCGACTTCGTCAGGGCCGTCTCAAACTCGCTGTCCGTCACAGCGTCGAGGGCGGTGAAGACGGCACGCCCGGTGGCGACGGCGGTGATGTTGCGCAGCAGCCAGTCCAGCGAGAAGTCGAAGCCTTTCGCCTGCCACTGATTAAGATGGTCGCGCATGACCTGACGCGCGGGCGCCCACTGCGCACAGATTTTGGCCAGGGCGAGATCACCCTTAGAAAGAGCGGTTCCTCCCGAGTTGACCCGGTTGAAGATGTCGACGACGACGTCGACGTTCTTGTCCGGTCCGGTGATCTTTTCCTCGTGGAACTCGCGGTTCTCCAGGTTCTTCAGCTTGTTCAGCCGCGCGATGTAGGTGGCGAACTTGTCCGGGTGCTGCGCGAACGCGCCGATGAACGGCTCCAGTCCCTCGACGAACAGCCGGGTGACGTCCACCCAGCGTGGATCGTCACGCATCTTCGCCGGGCCGTAGAACTCGAACGTCTCGTCCTCGACGTTGAATCGCAGGCCGGTGAAGGCGGACGGATCCCCGTCGAAGAAGGCCGGGGGCTTGCCGCGCATGATCCCGTACAGCGACGTGATCCGCTGCTGTCCGTCGAGGAGCAGGAGACGCACTCCGCCGCCGGTCGCGGCGCCGCGTACGGAAGCCATCTCGGGCTCGGTCGCCCACAACAGCAGACCGCCGACCGGATAGCCACGGTACAGCGAGCGCATGAGCCCGCGGACCTGGTCACGGTTCCACACGTACCCCCGCTGGAACTCGGGGAGGAGCACGGTGCCGTCGTCGATCTGGTGGAGGAGCACAGAGAGCGTGGCCAACAGTCCGTCCCTTGGTCCTTGACGATCTTTGGATGATTCACTGTAGGCACGCACTCACCCGAAATTCAGGCGGTCAGGTAACGATCCAGGGTCAGCGAGCTGCGGCGAGGCCGTCGAGCAATTCCCTCACCTTGCTGACGTTCGGGTGCCCCGAGCCATACCGGCGTTCCAGATCCGGCAGCAGGTCCCGCAACGTGCGGCCCGCCCGGGTGCGGTCGCCGGCTCCCAGCTCCAGCAGCCCGATGCGACGCCGCAGTTCCAGAATCCGGTCCTCGTCGACCCCGAACCGCTCCTCGTCCGCCAGCAGCCGCCGCATCTGGTCGAGCGCGAGCGCGGTCTCGCCCAGCGCGGCGTGACAGTTGGCCTCCATCAGGCGGAACCGAAGGACGAGGTGGTCGTCCTCACCCCTGCGGGAAGCCAGGTCGGCGGCCAGCTTCTGGAATTCGGACGCCGCGCGCCGGTAGTCCCCGCCGAGGAACAGCACGTCGGCCAACTCGATCCGCAGTTCCAGCGCCTCGTCGTCCGCCGTCCCCATGGACCGGACGGCCTCTGCCAGCAGTTCCGCCGCCTGCTTGAAGCGGGACTCGGCCTTGAGCGCGCCGGCGTCCTTCCGTACGCGCCGGACGTCCTCGCCACGAAGGGCAGGCGATGCGGGTCTGGGCGTCTCCACCACCGGTCCTTTCGAGCCCGTCGCGGCCACCCGCCCGACGACGGCCGCGTACATCCGCACCGGGTGCGCGGCGGCGCCATCCACGAAGCCCGGCAGGGGCGGCAGGTCGGGGCAGAACGGCACGAGCCGCTCATAGACCAGGGTGGCATCGGACGGACGGTCATCGGGCCTCTTGGCGAGCAGCCAGAGGATCAGCCGTTCGATGCCCTCGGGGACGTCCGGCCGCAGCTCGCGCACCGGGCGCGGCGGCTCGTCCACATGCTTGCGCATGCAGGCGAGCGGGGTCCCACCGGCGAACTGGTTCTCCCCGGTCAGCAGTTCGTGGAGGATCACGCCGAGCGAGTAGAGGTCGGTCTGCGGGCTCGTAGTGCCGCTCATCGTCTGCTCTGGCGCCATGTACTCCGCCGTGCCGATGATGACACCGGTCGCGGTCAGCTTGGTCGCCGACGGGGACAACGCGGCGGCCACCCCGAAGTCGAGCACCTTGACCGTCCCGTCGGGGCAGAGCATGAGGTTGGCGGGCTTGAGGTCACGGTGCACCAGCGAGTTGGCGTGAGCGACGGCCAGGACCGAGCACACCTGGGCGGCGACCGCCGCGGCCCAGCCCACCGGCAGTTCCTCCACCTCGGCGATCAGGTCGGTCAGCGGGACGCCCTTGATGAGCTGCATGACGAGGTAGAGGTCGTCGCCGTCGGTTCCGCAGTCGTAGACCGCGGGCACCCCGGGATGCTCCAGCCGCGCGGTGATACGAGACTCACGGACGAAGCGCTTGGTCAGCTCGTCGTCGGGCTTCCCGTCGGGTTGGCGGTCCACCCGGATGAACTTGATCGCGATCGGCCGGTCGAGCCGCTTGTCGTAGCCGAACCAGACCTCCCCCATCCCGCCCTTACGGCGCGAGTTCGGGTCGAGTTCGTACCGGCCACCGATGATCTTTCCCTGTGCCACCACACCCTCGTCTCACGCAACAATCTCACGAACTTCGCCTCCTACCGGAGACGCCGCAGCACGCCACGGCCGCGCGGGCGGGCCACGTGCTGGGCGGCCCGCTGTGGTGCCGTGCCGCCGCGGACCAGCAGCCCGGCCTCGATGTTCCTCGTGACCCCCGACTGGGTCAGGTTCGCGCTCGACACCAGCAGCACCCGCTGATCGGCCACGGCGAGCTTGGCATGCATCTTCGCCCCCTGCTCCGCGCGTTCGCCCACCGGCCAGTGCCACACCTGAACGCCCTCGACGGCGCTGAACGCGTGCGCGGGCTCCGGGCCGTTCAGCGCCGAACCCGCGCCCTGCAGCGTCTCGACCACCACCATCACCGTCACACCGCGCCCGACCGCCCCGCTCAGGGCCTTGAGCAGCGGCTCGTACGCCGCGGCCGAATACGTCATGAGGACCAGTTCGTACGACGCCTCATCCACCAGGTCGACCAGCACCTGTGCCGTGGAGCGGACCGGCACGGCATGCGTGGCCGGCCCGGTCCACACCGACTCCACCGTGGTCGTGGCCCGGTGCCGCTCATATCCGGCCGCCACTCCACGCAGATAGACGGCGGCCTCCCCCGCGGACATCCGTACGGACACCAGGGCGGCCAGCACCCGGCGGGCTGCGTCGGGAAAGTCCGGCAGCGGCACCGCGTCCACGATACCGGCCACCGGACCGCCCTCGGCGATCCGGTCGGCTAGGGTCCGCAGATGCATGGGCCCGATGCGCTCCACCGCGTCGGCCGCCGCCTTCTCGAACGCGTCCGTCACGGTGACTCGGGATAGACGGCCAGGGCCGGGTCGTCGATCGGCACCACGAACCTGCGGTCGAGGAACCGGTTGCCGCGCTCGCACGTGGTCTCGGAGACGAACAGGCACACGTGGCAGGCGGCGCCGTGCAGGAAGTCCTCCGGCGAGCGCGGCAGCCGTTCGGAGCACAGCGGGTCGGACGAGCAGCTCATCGCCCCGATGAGCGCACGGCGAGTCAGCCGGACCAGCTCGTCGGGCTGGGCCAGCGACACCAGGCCGCCGAGCGTGCCCTCGGCGTCCGGCACGGCCGTGTAAATGAGGATCCCGGAGCGCTTGTCATCCTCCGTGGTCCCCGCGTAGATCCGCTCGGCGAGGCTGGCGGAGTTGTAGCCGCATTCGAGCGCGATCGTACGGATCAGCAGGTGCGACAGCGTGTGCAAGACGTAGTAGCGCGGGAGGGGCCAGTAGTCGTACCTGGTCGACTCGTCGAACGGCTGGCCGGTCCGGGCCGAGTAGCGATACTCGCGGAAGCGGCCGTACGCCTCCTTGTGCAGCCGCAGGGCCTCGGACTTCTCCACCTGCATCTCCCACCGGGACAGCAGGTCCTCGGGCAGCCGCAGGAAGATGCCCTCACCCCTCACCTCGCTCGCCGGCACCCAGGTCGGCCTGGAACGGGAGAGCGGCACCCGCTTGACCAGCGTCGGGTCCTCGGGGTCGGGAGCGTCGAGCCGGGTAAAGCCGATCATGGCCCGCACCTCGCGCAGCCGCTCGACCTGGACGACGTCGGAGTAAAAGCCCTTGAGCAGCGGCGGAACGGGCCCGTCCTGGTCCCGGTGGGCGGTGAAGTCGTCACTGGGCGGCGGCAGCACAGGGCTGGAGAAGATCTCCCACTCCGGGGTCAGCAGGTCGGGGTAGCTCTCTGGGCCCTGGTCCTGCCCTGCCGTCTGCTCCCCCCGGCGCCGTTCGATGGCCGCCCAGACCTCCTCGTCCGTCCATTTCTCGAACTCGAACGAGAACGGCGGAACCGTTCGCATGAATGGGAGCATCTGTGGGCCGGGAAGGTTTTCCAGATTTGCCCAGAACTTCGCCACCTGCGCGTCGAGCTCGCTCCCTCCCGCCTTCGGCACCGCGAGGGCCGACAGCGTCTGCGCGAACCACTGGTTCGACGCGCCGACGACGAGCACGTACGGCTGCTCCTGACAGGGCGAGAACGTGCCGAGGTGGGGGTGGCGGCCTCGGCACTGCGGCAACTGGTCCCGGCCGCGCTTGCCCATCGCCTGGCGGATGTTGCGCTCCGCGCGGCAGCGCTGGCAGACGATGCGCACGTTCGCCCCGATGTTGCCGCCGCGGTCCTCCATCTGCAGGTTCGGCTTGGCCGCCTTCTCGCACGGCTGGCCCTCGTGGACGAACTCCAGATAGGGGAAGTCGTCCAGGTGCCCGTCGGTGCAGGCCAGCACGAATCGAGCGCCGACCACGAGGCGCTTCTTGTTGCCCTTGCCGCACTCGTGGAAGAACCGCGCCTCGTGCGGCTTGCTCGGCTTGTCGTTCTCGAAGCCGAACGCCCGGGAATCGACGCGCGCCAGCAGGTTGCACGCGGTGCAGCGCATCCACCCAGGGAAGGGCACGACCGGCACACCGGTCCTGGCCGCCTCACCGTTGGGGTTCGTGTCGGTGCCCGGCATCCAGGGTGCGGGGCGCAGTTCACGCACCGTCTTGCTGAGCAGCGACTGCACGGCCGACAGGAGCCGGGGCTCGGTGATGAGCGCGGGGTTGTTCTCCGGGTCCTCGGGGGCCCTGTAATGCCAGTCGTCGAGGCCCTTCACCAGCACCGAGAAGTTCGGCAGGTCGACGAGCGAGCCGACCCCCGAGGTGAACATCAGATGGCTGGGCCGCACCGCGCCGACCCGGCGCCGATAGGTAGAGTACGCGGCCATCTACTTGCCCTTTCCGTCCAGGGTGGTCACGCCCATCTCGTCGCCCACCGGCTCGTCGTCGGCCTCCCCGGCACCGCCGGGGAAGCCCCATTCCGGTGCGCCCACCGGCGCGAGGAAGATCTCGTCGTTCCCCGGCAGGAGCAGGTTGATCTCGTTTTCCGTCTCCCGCATCGAGTTGCCGACCGTACGGGCGTCCCAACGGCCGTTGCCCGCCCGAGACAGCAGGCCGTCGACGATCTCCTTCGCGTGGCCCTTCTTCCGCTCGTAGCCGAGCCGGGCCGAGCCCTGCTTCGCCGCATTCCACAGGTCGGTGAGCGTCTTCAGCCGCTCGTCCAGGGCCTGCCTGCCGCGCGGGCTGCCCGCGACCTCGGCCCTGGTGAGGAAGCGTTCGACGAAGCGGGTCACGACATCGCCGTTGAGATCCACGTCCTCCGCGTCGCGGTTGCGCGAGTGCGCCTCCTCGGCGTTGCGCACGGCCGCGACGAACGCGGCGGTCGTGCCGCGGTCCAGAGCCCGTGCCGTGTACGGCGTGACCGACAAGGCCTCCACCTGGCGGTAGAACGTGGCGTGGTAGTGCTCGAAGTCCTCATAATGTGCGAGGTCACGCGGGCGGGACCAGTTGTAGAGCGTGATCACCAGCCCAGGGCGCGCGGCGTCACGGCCGACCCGCGAGGACGCCTGGATGTACTCGGCCGTGTTCTTCGGCTGGCCGGTATCCGTCCGCGAGCGGCGTCAGCCCGGCGTCGAGTTCCTCGGGCGAAGCGTCCGCGAGGGCGTCCATCGACAGCTCCACGCCGGCGAGGGGCGTGCCCTCCCCCACCGGGGCGACCGTCGCGGGCACGTCGTGGTACGGCAGCCAGGTGGTGCACAGCTTCGTCGCCCGCCGCTCGCCTGGGGACACTGTCGCGTGTACGGCGACGTTGCGGCCGACGGCATACCTGCGCTCGTTCCGGTAGAGCAGTCGCAGGTGCTTGTCCTCCAGATCCTCCTGGCCGTTGTCCTCCCGGCCGCCGTCGAGAGGGTCATCGATCGGGAGGAAGACGTCCGCGGGCCCGTCCGGCGGAGCGGTGGCGGCGAGTTCGGGCTGGAACAACCACGCCGTGTCGGCGCTCGTGTCCGGCTCGATCTGCTGGTTGACCAGCGTCAGCTCGACGACCCGCCGGTGGTCGGGACGGGGCCGTACGGCCACCGCGAGCAGGACGCCCGGCTCGTCGGCACGTTCCATCGTGAGGGGGATCTTCTGGGTGGGCTCGTCGAGCCGGATCGTCATGCGGTGCTCGACCGGCCTGCGTCCCCAGATGCGTTCGGTCCGCGGCTTGCCGTTGGCGCCCTCGATCTGGGTCTCGGCCTTGACGTACTGGCCCCAGCGGGCGATCACCGCAAGAGCGTCGAGGTTGGCGGGCACCGCGAACGACATGCCCATGGAAGACGCCCACAGACGGCCGAGGTTCTGCGGGGTCAGCACGTCGGGCAACTCGCCCTCGGCCCCGTCACCCTCCGCGCCGATCTCGATGTCCGGCAGCTCGTCGGCGTCTTCGGCGACCCGCTTCGGCGACGGCTTGGGACCAAGCATGCCGACCAGGTAGCGCTCGCGCGGGCCCATCGACCGCGGCGGCAGCTCCTCGAAGTCGCCGTCGTACGGCCCGAGCAGGTCGCGCTCGACCAACTGCTGGAAGGCATCCCTGACATCGAATGATGTGACCGGCGGGAAGTCCTGCGGTACGTCGAGCGGATGCCGCCCCTCTTCTGTGGGCTTCGCCGCCTCCGCCTCGTCTCCCGTGCCGAACAGGTCGCCCTGGTCGGCTCCCGCAGCGAACAGCTTCTCCTGCCGATCGAACACGTGGGGGGTGTCCTTCCCTCGCCTGATCTTTGACGCAACGTTAGTTGCTCTTGATAAGCATCTGAATGACGCGTGGCCGGATCGTAAGGTTGCGCTCAACCGCCGGCTGAGACTCCTGCTATCCAGAGGGAGACAACGATCCTCAGCACGGGACACACCCTCGGCGTCCTTGTGATTACTCCATGTAACCTCCTGGCCATGACGACGATCGATCGCGGAACGCTCCTGGAGTTGGTCCGCAACCGTCCCCTGCTCGCAGCGGAGCTCCTCGGGGACGCCCTGGCCGCAGGCGACGAAGATCCGACCGACCGGGGAGCATTCCTGCGGCGGTTGCCCCGTCTGGAACTCACGAGCACGGACGAGCCCGCTCTCGCCGCCCGCTACCGGGAGATCGTGGCGGACGCGCGCAGGGCGCGTGCGCACCAGACGGAAGCCGTGTTCGAGGGGTTGATCGCGTTCCTGCGTGCTCGCATCGCCGAGGGTCTGGACCAGGCACACAGGGCCGTGGACGCCGGGGAGCCCGACTCGCACAAAGCGGAGCGGGACCTGAGCGCCAAGCGGGACCGCGTGAATTTCCTGGAGTCCGTGCTCATCGACGAGCTCTACCTCGCGATCGAGGAGCACGCCCAGGCGGAGCACCTGCTGAAGCTGGAAGCATCGGCGTACGACTGGCACGACGACTACCAGGACGCCTGGCAGCCCTGAGCGACGAGCCCACCCATTCCGACGCGTCGGCGCTGGTGTCCCGCCTTCTCAGCGGTACGGCGGTGTTTTACGCTTCGGCTCTGCGAGTCGTTCGGCAGCCGGAGGGGGCCCGCGATCACCGGCAGCCGGCAGGCCATGAGCGACTCCTGAGCAAGCCTGCTGGGACTACAGGACCCAGCACGGACGTACGGGCGAACGGGGGAGGCGATGGCAGAGCCGTCATCTCCGGGGACGGGGCCGCTGTCACCGGATTTCAGCGGCATCGACCCGGTCCGCATGCGCGAGTTCATCGACTCCCTCACGCGCGGCCACGACGTCATCCGACAGGAAACGGACGCCATCCGGCGGATTTTGGCCTCTGTGAACGTCTCGGCTGCCGGCCTGAATCCGGTCGGAGAGGTCCTGGCCTGGCTTGAGACCGAGCTGCCGAAACTGCGGCGGCGCCAGGCCACGATCCTCGCGTCCGAGAACACACCGGGGTGGCTGCCCGGCATGGGCTCCGGACTGGTGCCGTTGGACGAAGGCGCCATACTCACCACGTCCGAGGCCCAGCGCCAGGGCAAGGCGCTGGCCGAGCGATTCGCCGACACAACCGCGAGCGACTACGGCTTCCCCGTTGGGAAGACGAACGACGACGACTTCGCCCGTCTGGTCGCCGAGCTGAACGCGCATCGGGGAGACGGTGACTTCACCGCCGCCTTCTTCGCCGGGCTGGGAGCCGCCGGCACGCTCGATCTTCCCGAGAAGCTCCGAACCGGGATGGACAACCCGGAGAAGGCGATCGACGTGGTGAGCCGGGCGTTCGGAACGGCGGTCCGAGAGGGAGCCGGCGTGCCCGGGTTCGCCGAGGTGAGGTACGAACTCGTGACCGGGAAGGCTCCCCCGTCTCACTGGTCGCCATTGCTGCAGTCCGCCACCGGTCCGCAGCCGCCCACACATGCCGGGTTCGCCGAGCTTCGCAACGATCAGGCGGCCGTGCCGGCGAACGGTGAGCGGCGACTGGGCGACCTACTGCGAGCCGGCGAGTTCCCTGCCGAATGGCTCGCCGCGGTCGTGAGCATGCACGCCATCGGCAAGAAGAGCACGGTCAACGGGACGGATTTGGCGGGCTTCCTCAACGCCCTGGGCAACAACCCCAAGGCCGCCAGGACTGCGATCGCCACTGCGACCAAGGAGTACGGCTCGTTGCCGAAGGCGTTGACCGACCTGAACAAAAGAGCCGAGGTTCGGGGGTCGGCGTTCGTCCAAGCCGATGTGCAGAAGAGGGAGGAGTCCCGGGCGGACGCCTTCGGCCGCATGCTCGCCGCCGCGTCGGGAGCGTACGACGAGAAGGACGGCGCACATTCGGCCGAGGCCGCCCAGATGGCGTTCCAGCTCATGCGTGAGCTGCCCAAGCTCGACATCCAGGACCCGACCCGCGTCCACCTGGCCGAGATCGCCGGGGCGTACGCGACGGAGATCACCGAAGGTGCCAACCTCGGCGACGCGAACCGCACCCAGCCCAGCGCGTTCGGGCCGGTCAAGACCATCATCCCCGGCCTGAAGCCCGCCTTCCGGCTGAGCCCGAAGGACACATACGCCTTCATCAAGACGTTCGCGGACTCCCCCGAGCACATCAAGCCTTTCGAAGAGGGCATGGGCAACCTCACTGACCGCATCGTCACTGCCGCTGCGCGGAAAGACGATGGCACCGGGCGCATCGACAACCTGGAACGAGCGATGCAGGCGCTCGGCTATGTCTCCGGTATGCAGTTCATGGCGGAGCGCAAGAGCCAGGCCGCGCTCGATGCGGAAGACCAGCAGCGGATCAAGAACGAGCTGTTCCTCGCCGGCTTGGCCCTCGGCGTGGGTGGGATTGAGATTCCCCATTCGGGCCAGATCCTTTGGCTGGCAATCTCCACCTTCACGCCGATGGGCCTGGAACCGATGCTCACTCCCGACAAGACCCGGGTAGGCGCACTGGAAGAGAGGGACCGTTCCGCTTCGTTGGCTCGGGAAAGTTGGCTAGCGACCACGTTGATTTCGAACGGTTTCAAAGCCGAGGTCCCTCCTACCGACCCCCGATTCTCCCATCCGCCGATCACCGCAAGCGACGGCAAGCTCCTGCCCTTCAGCGAAATAGCGAAGAACAAGGAAGCCCTACAGAACTTCGACAACTGGCTCATCGCCAACGGCTCCGGCGGAACTGATAGAACGAAGGTCGGCGCGGCCCAGCACTGGGCGAAAAGTGCGTTCAACGGGGCGAGGCAGGACGTGGAACTACGCGGACCCGCCCAACTCGAGTGACCTTAGGTGATTAACGTGACGGCAGACATTCCGTCTCACCCCGCACCACCATCTTGCCCTTAGAGGGGGAATAAAGAGTAATCCGGGTGTGATATTGAGCGTTCACCGCCTCCCGCTGAGTCAGGTCGTCGCTAGCGCTTACCAATTTATACTTCCCCGCGTATTGCAAGGCACCGATAAGTGCGGTAGCGATAATGTCCGGATCGGAGGGCCACAGAGAATCCGCCTTCACGGCATAAGTACGCTTGTACCTACCTCCTCCGCAGGAAATATCTTTCCCACCAGGGTCGGTCACCTTTACATTTTTGGCTAGGGCGTTCTTGATGGTCACATCGACGTGGCTCTGGAGGGTCGGTTCGACTTGGGCGGCCGTGGGGAGCTTGGGGGCGGGTTCGGTGCAGGCGGACAGCGCGAGGCCGGCGAGCAGGGAAATGGAGATGATGCCCCTCAGGCGAAGCGCCATGTAATCCTCCAGACAACCCGGTCCACGCGTCCCACTCCATGATGTCAACCGACCGGCCCATCGTACGTTCGGATCACCGAAATACATAGGTTTCCTCTCGTGATTAACCTGCGATTATTCCTGTGCCGAATTGAGCGGCGCAGGGCCCGCCTGCCGTCACGGGGGCGTCCGGCAGGCGGGCGGCTCAACTGGCGGGGCAGCGATGGGCGGCGTCGCGGTTCGGGGAGCAGCAGACGACGGCGCAGGTGACGAACCGGCCGCCGCGCAGCCAGATGCCCCACTGCACGTCCAGCCCGGCGGCCAGGGCCTCGCCCGCGTTCTCCAGGCGCAGGCCGAGCCCGATGCGCGCCTCGTCGTCCGGCCGCAGGAACTGCGGCTCGGCCGCGCGGTAGCGCTCGGTCAGCCATCCCAACGCCTCCCCCACGGTCCCCGGCGAGGAGTCGATGCGGGTGCGGGGCTTGAGCAGCCAGTCGCACGTACGCATCGGCGGCAGCGGGGAGGCCAGGAAGGGCCCGGGGTCGCCGGACGGCGGGGGCGGGCGACGTTCGGCCTCGTTGCGCCGGTCGTCGCCGACTCCCGTCCAGGAGTAGCAGTGCAGGTGCATGAGGCCTCTCGGACGTGGTCGTTACAGTGGGGTGCGGTCCCTGCCTGCTATCACCGGGCAGGGGCCGCACCCGGCCTCGACGAGGCGGCTACAGAAGGGCGGTCATTCCGGCCGCGCGAAGCTCGTCGCCGGTGAAGCGGAGCGTCCCGGCGTTGGGGTTCTTGCTGTCTCGCAGGGCGAAAGCGTCCGCTGCCCCCGGGATCGGGGCGATCTCGACGCAGGTCTCCTGCTCCTCCTCCTGCTGATTGCCGCCACACAGCCGGCGGAAGCGCGCCCCGGCCAGGTCGCGCTCGTACAGATCGGTCATCTCGTCCTCTTCCTTGTCGATCCGTCCCCGCCCTTGTGGGCGGGTCCTGTGAGATGGGCGGCCTGCCGCGAAACCCCCTCAGGCGTACGGCAGGCCGCCCGGACCCCGCCGATCCCGGTTTCCGTGATCGGCGGGGGGCTTCATCGGGCCTGGCCGGCCAGCAGGCGGCGCCACCACTCGTACGCCTCCTCGCGCCGCCACCGGCGGGCCGTCCAGGACACCGGGGGCACGTCGCGACGGGCGAGGCTGCGGCGGCAGAACTGGTAGACGCCGCCGCAGCGGACCATTTCGTAGGAGGTCATCTGGCAGGCGCAGGTGTGGGCGACGACCCGGCCGCGGCCGAGGCTCTCCTCGATCCACCACAGCTTCGTACGGCCGGGACGCGGCACGGCCGGGTGCGGCGACACGCCCGGACAGTCCTCGTCGTCGTCCTCTTGTTCGGCGGCGACATCCAGCACCGCGGCGGACGCGGTCACCCGAACGCCCCTTCTGCGATCCCCTCCTGCGCCGCGATCGCCTGGCACAGCTCCACCAGGTCGTCGGCGTCGACCGTCCGGTGCGCGCCCGCCTCCTCCACCGCAGAGGGGAACGGCCGCTCACGCGTCGCCCACAACCGCCCGGCGTCACTCCGCATGATCCGCCACCCGGCGAACACCGGACGGGCGGCGGCAACAGCCCTACTCTGTGTCATGGGTCAGGACCACCATCCTGATCAAGGACCCGTCGGCGATGTAGGGCACCGTCGGCGGGTCCGCTTCATGCAGGCAGTGGCTCTGGCGCTTTTACCTGCATGACCGGCTTGGACGATCCCAACCCTGATACGGAGAGTAGACAGCAAGTGACACAGCGTGTGTCGCGATACCGCTGGGACGCGCCGAGCCAATCCGTAACAGGAGGGCGTTTGCCATGCGCGATGCACAACGCGTCGAAGGCAATGTCTCTCATGTCGACCCAAAGCCTGGCACGTCAACTCGGCGATACGCCGCTTCGACGTTCGGCACGTCCACCTCAGCGCCGTCCGTTTCTGGCCCAGCACACATGAGACAGCTGGACTGACTACCTCACGGCTAGCATGGGTGACGAATTTACGACTCGGTGACGCGAACCTCGCCGTCGTGCGTAAACCACGCGCGCTTGCCCCCCAGCGCGTTCTTCACCATCCATGCAAGCCGTTCCCGGCCCCCGACAGTGCAGTCGAATGGATCAGTGAGCTCCTCTCCGACAGTTGCGGAAATGGAACGCACCTCTGCCGCGGGGCGGCCGCTCACCGTCAAGACGACCGGCGGATCGAACCGGCGCGTCACGCGGTGCAGGGGCGTCGGCGGCTCCGCCATGGGGTGGAGCTCGCTGTCTTGGAGGAGATCCATCACACTCACCCGACGGCCGCCCGGCTCCTCGATCTCAAGAGCTCGGTTCAGCACCGGCCCGCTCAGGGCGTCAGAGAGCAACACGGAGACATCCATGCCGATGTCCCTAATCACCGGAACACGGCCCGTCATCGAGATATGGATCTCCATCACTCGGCCGCTGACGTCCTTGTCGGATGGAGTTCGCATCTCCAAAATAATCAGACCATAGGTATCGGCGATCTTCCGAGCACCCAGCTGAAACCCGGTGAGATGGACGATGACACCAGTGGTGGGAATCGAGTCATAGCCGACCTCCTCGACCACGCCCTTGAACGCGAGCGCGTCATTCTGCTCTAGGGAGCGACTCTTGCGGCGGCATTCAAAGATGACCCGATGCGCATGACCGGACTGGACCGTAAATTCCCACAGGACGTCGATCTGGTGTGCCGAGGCACGGCCCGGCAGAACAACATTGTGCTCCAGCCGGGTCGTGGTCACCGGCGAACGCTCCGCGATTCGCCTGACAAGAAGCCGCGTCAGCTTCTCATACTCCGTCGAGGTCATCGAGCTGGTGCCGCCAACCATAAGTACTGCCTCGCAAGCCGCTTAGTGTCGGTGATAAGCAGCAATCTACCTCCCCTCGACCGGCGCTCGGCCTGGCGCCTCACTGATGTCTCCCCAATGTCGAGGGCTACCAGCCAGAGGCGAATAGCGCAGCATGGAACACCGCCTTCACCAGTCGGCACGACCTCCGAAAGATCATCAATAGAGTCAGAGGATGGCGAATGATCTTTTCGGCGAGAGCGGGCCGCACCATACGAGGTCAGAAACTCCGTGAGGGCGAGGATTGTCTCTATCGATCGTCAAGGCAGTTCAGGGCTCGTTCCCAGGGGAAGAGGTGCAGGTAGCGACTACCAGTGCCCGGTTCGTGCAGCGGGTAGACGTCGGGGCCGAAGAGCACGTCGACTCCCCAGGACCGGAGCTTCTCGATGTGCTCCTGGAACGCGGGGTGAGCGGCATGCGCGCGGTTCGTGAAGGGCACCGCGACGATCGGAAGCCGCTTGCCGACGGCCTCGACCAGGATGCCGAGCGCGAGCGTGTCGCACACCGCCAGCGCCCATTTGCTGATGGTGTTCACCGTGGCCGGCGCCACGATGATCGCATCAGGAGAGGGAAGCACATCCGGCTCCCCCGGGTTCTTGTACTCGCTGCGCATCGGATGCCCAGTCAATCGCTCCAGCCCGTCGACATCGATGAACCGCCGCCCCATCGGGGTCGTCAGGAGGCATACCTCCCAACCCCTCCCCTGGGCCGCGACGATCAACTTGCTCACTTCGCGTGCCGGAGGAGCACCGCAGGCAATCACGTAGAGCACGCCCTGGCTCATGCCCGCACTCCAGCGCGAGCGGCGAGCCGTACAAGGTCCGAGGGTGCCGGTCCTCGGGTACGGTGCAGAAGGTCGGCAATTACAGTTTGAGCGAGGGGACGGCAACGCACTTCGCGAGAGGCAATACGCTCAGCCTCTAACAGCGTGCGTACAGCGTCCTCCCGGCGACCCCACTGGCTGTATCCGCGCGCCACGTCCACGAGGAACGCGGCACGGCGTTCACGGCGCATCCGCGCGAGCGCCTCTGCATCGGCCGCCGTCGCCGCCTCGACGGCCAGGCCGCCCTCACCGAGTACGACCAGTGCGCCGACTTCGTGAGCCGTGACGTTGGCCGGGCCGAATGAGAGCCAGAAATGGTTGCTGCCCGTTTCGACAAACCGTGCCGCCTCCCGCGCCTCGCCGATCAGGTGGCGCACCACGGCGTGCCTGCCAAGCGATGCGGCGGCCATTGCTCCCTGTAGCAGCACGTGGCCATACATGGCGCGCTGCTCCTCGCCATCCGGGTCCACGCTGAGGCGATTCGCCAAGCCCGTGAGCATGTCCAATGCCGGCTCCGCTCGCCCCATGGACAGCAGCGCGTTGGCGATCCGGAATCCGGCGGCGGCCAGCAGCGGCAGGTCCCCGATTTGCCGGGCCGCCGCCATGCTTCTGTCTCCCGCGAGCCACGACAGTGAGTGCTCTCCGAGCTTTCGCAGGGTGCTGGCGGTGATCTGGTAGACCTCGGCGAGGACTCTGGCCGTCTCCTCCGTCCCGAGGGCGGCATGAGTGCTCTGCGCGTTCTGCAGCGTCTCCGGGAGTACCTGACTCATAACGTCGTAGTCCGCCACCTCGAAGGCGCTCCACGCGTAGGCGACCTGACGGTGAAGGCGTACAAGATCGCCCAGCCCCGCATCGAGGGGATAACGCTCCAGCGCGTCCCGAATGCGCTCAACCTGCGCATCGTCGATGCATAGGGTTCCGCTTCGGGCGGGTTCCTCTCCGACAAGGGTCTGGAGGTCGACGTTCAGCGCCTCACAGAGCGAGTCCAGGATGGATAGCCGGTCAGCGCTTCGAACCCCGGATTCCACTTTGCGCAGCCAACTGACCGAGCGGCCCAAACGGTCGGCGAGGATCTGCTGTGTCAGACCGCGTCGACGTCGCCAGTACGCGACCCTCTGGCCCAACTCCCGATCGTTCATCCCACCGCCTCAATCATCCGCGCCCGAATGCCTTCAGGATCGCCGAACTCAAGGTTCCGCGACAGCCCACCTGGCTGACAACGGCATCAGCGCGATCGGGCCATATGATCACGCTGGTCGCACGTAGGTTGGTACATGAGGAGCCGGAGAGGTGACACGTGCTGTGTCACCTTGAGAGCGCTATTCCAAGAACACCAGACCGAGGGGCCACTGGACAGCGAGGACGTTCCGTTCGGACAGAAATTCACACCTGTTCGCTGCCTACGCAGCCGGGGCAGGGCGTCCAGCCGTCGGCTCGCGCTACCGCTTCGGGCATCCGCAGGACGTTATGCAGCCGATTGCCCTGGCTCTCACTGCCGAGGCGGCCTGCTAGCCACATGGGGCATTCGTCGCTGGCGTGGTAACGATCGCTGCCCCTAGTCGTGATCACCTGGGCAAGGTCTGGCATGCCTCGCTCCTCTCCGGAGTGGCCGGTGTGTAGGGAGAAGTCTCCCTACACACCGACGCTGCTGGTCAGGGCTACCGCTCTGGGCTCAGCGGACAGGCTGAAGCGCATCGGCTGTCACTCGAACTATGAGCGCTCCCGACGCGAGCCGCTACCGCTTCAGAACAGGCCGGGAGGTGCGGCCTCGGGGTTCTTGGGGGTACGAGCGGGCTTGGCTGGCTTGGGCTTGGCGGACTTCTTCTTGTCGTGGAGGCCCTTGGCGACCTCTTCGGCGTAGCGGGCGTGGTTGAGTTCGAGCAGGAGGTCCACGAACTCGCGCTGCGCGTAGGGGCCGACCGTGTACCGGGTCTCCCGGCCGCCCACCGCATGGAAGCCATGATCGAGCTTGTCGAGCATACTGTTCCAGCCGTAGGCCCGGCAGACCGCCGCATCGATATCCCGGTGGGTGCGGCGCAGCTCGACGATGTCCTCGTCCTGGCACGCGGGGTCGTTGACCAGGTTGTAGGTCGCGGTCAGGCCGGCCTGCCGGGCGAGCATCAACTCCCGCCGGTACGTGTCGAGCCGATCACCAAGCTCCCGCATCTCCTGCGTCAGCCCAGGTAACGGGAGCGTCTCGAATACATCAGTAGGCGTGTATCGGAGATCTCCTTTCATAGAGGACCCTCGGGAGATGGCCCACCAGTAATGGGGCGCACTCGATAGAAGTGCCAGCACTGCGGTGTCATCCGTCGCGAATACGACGATCATCTCACTGAAAACCTGCCCAGTCGACACCATCACAGGCATGGCAGTTCTGCTTACTCTGGCGATAACGGCGACTCGATCAAGGCCAGCTATGGCAGCTTGCAGATTTGGTCGCATGGCCAAGAATTGCCACCAGCGCTCCCGAGCCGATTTGCTGTACTTGTTGCGATCACGCTCCGGCTTCACGAGCCGCAGCACCTGATTATAGGGCTCTATATAAGAACGAGCCCTACCTTCCGACCAATCCTGAAAATGAATTATCCAACGACTAGGCGAGCAGTCAGGACTGGAGTTCAAATTCTCTCCAGTGAGATATGGAAATAATACCTCCTTATTTCTAGCGTCCCTACTTATCAATGCGCTCGCAGCGGCTGGCTCCATTGTGAATCCGAGACCAAGGACATTGGCCCCCTGAAACGCTATCCCTGAACTCGCCGCGAGCCGGTGAGGGTTCCCAATTGCCCGGGACTCTGGGTCGAGGGATGCCGTAATCCCCCGCACCACCTTCCCGTCCCAAATACATTGAGCCATGTCACTCATGCGCGCACGACTCATCCAAACTGCGCAGTACTCGAGGACCGCACTCTTCGAAGGCCACGGGCGACTTTTCACCGCCTGTCGAATAGTCGACCCACCAGTCAGGAGCTGATCGAGCCCTACTTTACGACTGTCGCCTTGCGCTATAGTGTTGGTAGCGATAATTCCCAGCTGCCCCCCTTTATGAAGTAGGCTGTGAGCCCGCAAGAGAAAATAGGCAGCAAGATCTCCCGTGCCCCGGTTACCGCGAACCCCCTGCCCCAGAAACTCTACGAGATAATCGCGATAATGTTCGCCCAGCGCCGTCTTCAACTTCAACCCGCCCAAGAAGGGCGGGTTGCCGATTATCGCGTCGAAGCCGGGCTCAGCCGAGGTCGCCTTGCTGTTCTCAGCATTCGCTATCGGCTGAATATCGAAGACCTCGGCAAAGGCTAGGGGCCAGTGCATCGGCACTCGAGTTGAGCCGCTTATTTCATTCTCAGCCCGCAACCATGCCTTCCTCATCTCCTCAACCCGCAATGGCGCTTCCGGCTCGCCCTTCCCGGCCCCATTGGCAAGCTGGGCTGCTTGCAGCGAAGCTCGGTCAAAACCGCGCGTCTTTTCTGGCTGGTTCGGGACTGATGTCTCATTCAGTCCTTCCTGCTCATTGGCATACATTAGCGACGCCCCCACCAGCAGGTCGGCGAACAGCCGATGCTGCCGGGTCTCGCTGTCGATCTCGAACAGGATGCTGCGCTTCTTGTTCAGCGCGTCGATCCCGTTCTCCTTCACGGAGATGTCGACGAGACGTCGTCGCTTGTCAGCGGTGCCGCGCACCATGCGCTGCACGTCCTTGGTGAAGTCGAGCGCCGAGTCCTTGAACAGCTTGCGCCCGCGCGACGGCACGAGGTGCATGTATTCCAGCTGCTCCAGCGACGTGATGCCGAGCAGCGCGTCGCCGACCACGAGACGGTCGTCCACGAAGGTGAACGGCCGGGTAGCGTCCATCGACACCAGCCACAGCGACAGCTTGGCCATCTCGACGGCCATGGGGTTGATGTCCACGCCATACAGGCAGTGCTCGATGACCTGCCGCCGGGCCTCGATGACGACGGGGTCGGCGTCGGCGTCGACGGTACGGTCCTCGGCGGTCTCCAGGTATGCCGCGGCCTCCTCGCGGCCCTCCTGCGACCACGCCTCGACCAGCCGGTCCCCCAGGTAGCGCGCGGCGGCCACCAGGAAGGCCGCCGAGCCCATGGCGATGTCGGCGATCTTCAGGCCGCGGTGGCCGTCGCCGCCGACGATCTCGGCCGAGCTGCGCAGCTTCCACTGGGAGCGGTCGGCCGTCTGCAGCGGTCCCGGCGAGTAGACCAGCGGCTCCAAAGCGTTCTTGACCACGTCCTCGGCCAGGAACTTCGGCGTGTAGTGGGTGCCGGTGTTCTTGCGCAGCGCCGACTCGGTGACGTACAACGCGCCGGGCAGGATGACCACGGGCAGGCCGCGCAGGTCGTCGCGCAGCAGCCCGGCGTACGGCAGCAGCCGCCTGGCCAGGTTGGCGTCGCCGCCGGTGACGGCGAGCAACCTGCGGGTGGTCTCCAACGAGCCGGCCTCGTCGAGCGGCGCGAGCCGCTTGCGCAGCGCGGCCGGGCTGCCGATGCCCGAGTCCTTGTACTTCTCCGCCAGACTCTCGGCCAGGTCACCGGAAGCGTTCCGGGCCAAGGCCTCCAGGTCGTAGAGCTCGACCTCCTCCTCGCGGCCGGGCTTGCCGACCAGGCCGACGACCACGTCGGCCGCGCGGAAGCCGTCGAACGACAGCAGGCCCTCGTACACATAGCCGATCTGCTCGACGTCGAGCATGCGGAAGCTGAGCCTGCGGCGCTCGCGGTTCCTGCCGCTGCCGACCTCGACGTACTGCACGGCGCGCAGCATGTGCATGACCGTGCGGTCGTCAATCGTGAGCGGCATCCAGGCGTACGCGTCGGGGTCGAACAGCGACCCGTCGTGGGCGTGCATGGTCAGGCGCGGGTGCTCGACTCCGCTGTGCACGGCGCGGAACAACGCGAGCAGGCGGTGCCAGGCGGCGTGGCTGTTTTCCAGCTCCTCCTCGCTGCCCTCGATCGCGCGCTGCTCCAGCTCGGCGCACAGGCGCCCGGCCGAGTACGCCGTGGCGTACACCTTGTTGTCGGACGGCAGCAGGCCGCGTTCCTCGGCGAACAGCAGGAAGACGACGCGCATCATGACCGAGACCGCGCCGCGGTAGACCTCGTGCGCGGTGACGTCGTCGGGCACGCCGGCCCGGCCGATGGCGGCGACGAGCAGCTCGACGGCCTGGCGCACCTGGACGCCGAGCGCCTCGGTGATGTCCTCCTGGCTGTCGAGGCTGGCCTTGAGCAGCGCGGGCAACCGCTGGGAGTCGGGGAACGAGAAGAACCGGTCGAAGCCCAGCAGCGAGACGAACGCGCGCAGCACGTCGCGCTCGGCCGCCTCGGGCCACGGGATGGCGTCGAACGTCGCCGTGGTCGTCACGCCGCCGCGCGGCGCCCAGACCAGCGTCCACCAGCGGCCGTCGGTGACGAGGCCGAGCTCCACGCCGTGGTGGCGGCACAACTGCGCCATGCGGTCGGCGGGGGTGGCGGGCCCACTTGGCGTGCTTCATGCGGGCCGTGGGGTGCCCGCTGGTGATCATGCCGAGCAGCCGTACGGTGTCGGGCTTGGGCTGGTGGCCCGGCACGGCCAGCGCGAACGCCGGCGTGATGGTGGTGTCGTGCTCGGGCACGTCGACGGCCAGGTGGTCGAGCCCGCCGATGTGGACGGCCTCGTCCCAGCGCAGCAGGCCGCGCAGGACGTGCGCAATCCAGGCGCGGCTGTCGCCGCCCTGCTGCCAGGCGGTGTGGGCGAGGCGGAGCCTGTCGCGCTGCTGCTTGTCGATCGCGTCGAGGGCGGGCCAGGTGGCGCGCAGCACCGGGAGGCTGAGGAACGGCCCGCTCACCTCGACCAGCGCGAGCCACCCCTGGTGGTCGACGTCCCTGGTGAAGGTGCTCCTGAACCTGCTCATCGGACTGCCTCCCGCCTCGGCACGACGAAGACTACGGCCACCGGGAACCGGTGCGCCCGGGGGTCGCGGTAGCGCGCCGCGATCTCCTCCAGCTCCCGGTCACGCTCCCGGCCGAGCCCGGCCAGGCGTTCCTCCCAGGATCTGCGGTCTCTGCGGTATTGGTCGCGCTCCTCCTTGGACACCGCCTCGTGGCGGCTGAACAACGCGTCGCCCTCCTGGTCACCTTCGGCGAGCTTGGCCCGCAAGGTGGCCTCGAACCGCTCCAGGTTGGCCTTGACGCGGGCCTGCTCGGCCTCCATCCGCTGGGCGAGCTTGCGTTCGAGCTGGTCCCGCTTCTGATCCTTGCCGTTGATCCGCCAGTCAATCGACTGCAGAAGCGGATCACTGATCTTCGGCCACAGCCCGGCCAGGCGGTGCCGTACGGGGGCGGAGGCGGGGGTTCCCTGCGACAGGGCGCGGTCGAGGATGCCGCCGAGCACCGTCAGGTTCTCCAGCCGGCGGAACCGGCCGGTGTCCGAAGGCACCCAGCCGCCCGCGTACAGGACCTCCTCGTGCAGCCGCACGCCGTCCCCGCCGACCAGCACGAACCGGGAGAACGCCCCGGCCAGGGTGGTCTCCAAGGCGGGGTCGTCGCTGACGACGGCGGTGACGCGATGCAGGCCGATCTCGGCGTTGGAGACGGCGGCGCGCAGAAGCCGGGTGGACATGGCGACGAGCGGATGGCCCAGGTGAGCGAGCACGACGTCGTCACGCACCCGGCCCTCGGGATCGAAGGTGGCCTCGGGGTCGAACGTCACCGGCCGCTGTCGCGGCGTCTCGTCCTTGCGCGTCGTCTTGGCCAGCAACCCAGCCCCCGCGCGTTCCCAAGAACCGGTCAGCGGCGGCACACCGTACAGCCCCTCGGTGAGGTGCTTCTCGTCGAGATGCGGTGTGAGCGGCTGCTGCCGGGCCAGCGACAGGGCGGTGTCGACGACCCGCTTGACGTTCGCCGGGGTGATGCCCAGCTCGGCCACGGTCTCGTCCAGGTTGGCGCGGAGCTTGCGCACCTGGTCACGAACGTTCGTTTCGGCCGGGACGGCGCTCGCCGGGTCACCGGCCTGCTCGACGTCGTAGTCGGCGATGTCACCGAGCATGCGCCGCTGCACGGCCCGCGCGAGCACGGCGTTGACCGAGCCGAGGTCCTCCTCCATCTGGGCGACCTTGTTGGCCACCCGGGACAGGAACTCCAGGTCGGCCTCGTACGAGTCGACGGCCGTGTCCCAGCCGGTGCCCACGAAGTGGCGGATGTCGGGCGTGCGCTTCTGGCCCCAGCGGTCGACGCGGCCGATGCGCTGCTCCAGCTTGTTGGGGTTGAACGGGATGTCGTAGTTCACCAGCCGGTGGCAGTGGTTCTGCAGGTCGATGCCCTCGCTGGCGGCGTCGGTGGCGACCAGGATGCGTACGGGATGCTCGCTCGGGTCCTTCTGGAACGCCACCCGGAGCTGCTCACGCTCCTCGGCGGACATGCCGCCGTGCAGCACGGCGAGGTGCTCGTCGCCGAGGTCCTCCTGCCGCAGCAGGTCGACCAGCCACTTCTGGGTGTCGCGATATTCGGTGAAGACCACGACCCGCTCGTTCGACCAGTGCTGGTCGGGGCGGCAGACGGACCGCAGGTAGTCGATCAGCTCGCGCGCCTTGGTATCGGGCGAGGACTCGTAGTCGCGGGCCCAGGCGCGCATGCGCGTGAGCAGCTCGATCTCCTCGTCGCCGGCGACGCCCTGCAGCGGCGCGGCCAGGGAGAGCGCGTCGTCCTCGGCCTCGGCGAGTGGCTCGTCGTCGAGGGTGGCGGTCTCCTCCCAGAAGTCGTCCATCCACTCCTCGCCGTCAGCGTCGTCGTCCTGCCAGGCCTGCTGCTGGACCTGGACGGGTTCCCGTACGCCGTCGAGGTAGACGTCGAGGGTGTGGGCGAAGGCGGCGGGGCTGGAGAACAGGCGCTTCTTGAGCAGCAGCGTCACGAGGTCGGCGGCCTTGCGGCCCTTGACGTTCTTGTTGAGCCGGGCGCGGCGCACCTGCGCGAACCGCTTGAGCAGGTCGTGCACCTCGCGCTCGCCCGGCGGGTAGACGACCGGGATCGCGCTCGCCTCCCGCTCGACGAACCGCTTGGTGCCGTCGGCGTTGACGATGTGACGCTTGAGCCGCCGGATCACCGTCTCCTTGACCGCGGCCTGGTCGGGGTCGACGCCGCGGGCGAACCGCTGGTCGTCGAGGATCTCCAGCAGCGCGGTGAACGACGCCTGGTAGCCGTTGTGCGGCGTCGCCGACAGGAACAGCCGGTGGGTGAAATGCGGGGCCAGGCGGCGGATGAGCTTGGTCTGCTGGGAGTCGACGGCGTACACCTGCTTGGGCGCGGCGGGCGCCACGTGGTGGGCCTCGTCGAGGATGAGCAGGTCGAAGCGGCGCTCCATCACACCAGGGTCGAGCACCTCGTCGAGCAGCCGCTGCGCCTTCTGTCCGCGCAGCCAGGGCAGGCTCACGATGCTCAGCGGATAGACCGTGAACGGGTTGGCCGCGCTGCCGTGCGTACGGCGGACCTGGGCGCAGCGCTCGGTGTCGATGATCGTGAAGTCGAGGCCGAACTTCTCGGCCATCTCGTCCCTCCACTTGAGCGTGAGGCCCGCCGGGCACACGATCATCACGGTCCGTGCGCGGTGACGCAGCAGCAGCTCCTGGGCGACGAGCCCGGCCTCGATGGTCTTGCCGAGGCCCACGTCGTCGGCGAGCAGCAGGTTGACGCGGGGCGCGTCGAGGGCGCGGGAGACCGGTTCGAGCTGGTAGTCCTCGATGGCCACCCCGGAGCGGTACGGCGCCTGCAGGGTCTTGACGTCGGCGCTGGTGACAGCCGACCAGCGAATGGCGTCGAGGAACGCGGCGAGCCGCTCGGGCGAGTCGAACCCGTCAGGGGTCACGTCGGGCAGCGAGCCGCTGGGCAGCACGCGGCGGCCGGGCTCGATCTCCCAGACGACCTCCAGCGTGTCGCCGTACCGGCCGTCCTCGACACTCTGCAGGGTCACCAGCGTGCTGCTCTCGCCGGGCTCGACCTCCCCGACCACCCATCGCTGCCCGCGCACCGCGACCAGCTCGCCGATGGCCGGTCTTTCCGACGTCGCGCTCGTCACCCGTTCACCCCTCGCCGACGACCCTTGCCAGCTTGCGCCGTGCTCCGCTACACCAAGACACCGTAATGCGGCTCCTGCATCATGGCCTGAAGGATCGGTCCAAAGCCGACTGCGGGAAGATCCCCGTCCGGAAGCACGCGCCGCAATCTACGCCAGATCATCAATACCTGTCTATATCAGGATAGGGTTGTGTCTCGAATTCACAGGTGATCTACTCGTGACCCTAAACGCGCGCTACGCATGGCAGCCCCCTACGCCGGCCGATGGGAGTCACATGGCGGATCGCCGGGAGGCGAAGCTCGTCACTGTGGTGCAGAAGGCGCTCGCCTCCGGTCCCGTGCCACGCGATGCGCTGCTGCAGGCGGTGCAGCAGGCGGGCCTGCGGCGCATCGATTTCGGCCTGCTCTGGGAGACCTGCGTCACCCATGGGATCGCCGACCTTGACGGCGATCCCATGGGTGCCCCGGGGCCGGGCCACACCGGTCGTCGATAAACCCCAGCGGCAGGAGACCCCCGGGCAGAACCTCTTCGAGGAACATGCGGTAGCGGTCGTGCGTCGCCTGGCGGAGGCGGCCGGTCTCCCCGCCGTCGAGCCCGTCCCGCCCACGGGCCCCGTCCCTTCCGGCTGGGCGGAGGTGGCCGCGGGGGCGGCCCGTGCGCTCCGCGACGAATTGAAGACCGTGACGAACCGCCGGACGCAGAGCGACGTGCCTTTGTCCGGGGGCGACGAGGCGGGTGCGGCGGGCCGCCGCACGCTGATGCGGTTCGAGGCCCAGGGCGAGCTCGGCGTGGCCGAGGGAAGCCCGGCCACTCTGATCGTCAAGGAGCTCGCCATAGAGGTCGAGGTGGTCTCGGTCTTCGGCAACGTCGTCACCTCTCGTTGCCTCCGGGAGCTCCTACGGCGCGGGAGGCGACCCTGCGGCTGGACCTGTCGTGGCTGCTGACGACCCAGAGCAAGCGGCTGGACGAGCTGGCCCACGGCGGCCCCGGATTCGACGCGGCCGCCGCGCTGGCCGTTGTGACGCCGGAGCGGGGCCGGGTCTCGACCGCACGCGGGGAACCGCTCGCCAGAGAGCTGGTCGGATTGAACGCCGGGCAGCGCAACGCCGTGGAGCTCGCCCTCGCGCCGACGCTCACGTGGCTGTGGGGCCCTCCGGGCACCGGCAAGACCACGACTGTCTCCGCCCTCATCGCGACGTTGAGCAGGCGCGGGAAGCGCGTGCTGCTCGCCGCGCCGACGAACGCGGCGCTGGATGTGGCGGTCCAGTCAACTGCTGAAGCGCATGCCGGAGCTCGCGAACGGCGCCCTGGTGCGCCTCGGCCAGCCGGCCGACCAGTCGCTGGCCGACCGGACGGAGGGCCGCGTCCTCATCGACGAGATCGCGGCCGAACGCGGCGCCCCACTGGCGCAGCACCGCGTCGAGGTGAGCCGGCGGCTGCGCGAACTGCGCAGGACACTGAACGCGCTGAAGCCGGACCAGGGGCAGCTCACGCCCAGGCAGGAGACCACACGGCTGCGCGCCGAGACGGAGATCGCCGAGCTGCAGGCGGTCGTACGTGAACTGGACAGGAGCCTGCGTGACGTGCGGCGGCAGATCTGCCGGGAGGCGACCGTGGTCGCCGCCACCGCTCACCAGGTCGTCCTGGAAACCCTCAAGGAGATCTCCTTCGACGTGGTCGTCCTCGACGAGGCCAGTATGACCAGCGCCGCCCTCGCCATGCTCGTCGCCGGGGCCGGCCGCGGGCACACGGTGATCGCCGGGGACTTCCGTCACCTGCCGCCGGTCGCCGTGGCGGACACCCCCGCCGCTCAGGAGTGGCTGCGGCGCAGCCCCTTCGAGAAAGCGGGGATCGCGAGCGCCCTGTCCGAGGGCCGCATGCCCGCCCGCCTGGCCGCCCTCACCGAGCAGTACCGGATGCGTGAGCATATCGGCCACATCGTCAGCACGGCCTTCTACCCCGAGAGCCCGCTCGTCACGGCCCCGAGCGTCGCGGGCAGAGCGATCCGAAGCCGGGCGCCATGGGCGAGCGCCCAACTGGTGGTCGTCGACGCCTCCGGTATGAAAGCCCGCACCGCCCGCAGGCAGGGAGTCTTCTCGCGGTACAACCTCATGCACGCACAGCTGGCGGCCGCATTGGTGGCCGGGGCGAGCGAACAGACCCGGGACCTCGCTCTGATCACTCCGTTCGCGCCTCAGGCCCGCCTGCTGGAGTCGCTCCTGCCCGAGGCACACCTCGACGAGTGGGCGGCCTCCACCGTGCACCGCTTCCAGGGTGGCGAGCGCGACATCGTCGTGTACGACACCGTCGACAGCGGTCGTGGTGTGTCCCGGCTCCACCGGTGGTTCACGGAAGGCGGCACCGGGAGCAAGGGAGCCCGCCTGCTCAACGTGGCGGCCAGCCGCGCCCGCGATCACCTGGTGGTCATGGGCGCCCTCGATCACCTGCATCCGCACGGGTCCCCCCGAGACCCCGTCTGGACGTTCTTCGCCCACCTGCTCGATCGGGCCACACGCCTGCCCTGGGACCACCTGCCCGCCTTCTCCCGTGGTTTCACCGAACGTGTCACGAGCGGGATCGTTGATCGGCTGCGCGACGACATCCGCGCAGCGGCCACGGTCGACATGTGGCTGCCGCGCGCACCCGTACGGGGACTGATCGAGCTCCTCCCCGCGCTGCGGTCGATCCGCGACGACGACCCCGAGTCGGAGGCGGTGAACATCTGGATCGAGCCGGAGGCCGACGGCCACCTGCCCACGGAGGCCCTGTACGCCCGGCGCGACGGCGTCAACGTCCGTCCCTGCCTGCCCGTGTTGGAGTCGTGCGCCGTTATCGGCGACGTGATGTGGTCCGCCGCCGAATCGCTGCTCGGCCCCAGCACCGGTGTCGTGCTGCGGACCGAACACCATGCGTTCGCCGACGCCGTACGGCGCATGCAGCGGCGGCGCTCGGGAGCGGCACCCGGGAGTGGCCGTCCCGGCGACGACTGCGGACGCTGCCGGCGCATGCTCGTCCGCTACGAGCAGGGCCGCGCGGGACAGCCGGACCTTCGCTACGAGTGCCCGGCCTGTGATCGAACGATGGTGGGGAGCAACGCCAGACGGCGCCGCTCACGAATGAGGTGACAGCGCCCACTGCGCCGACTGCGAATTCTCCCGAATCACGTATTCGCTCTATTGCGCGAGTTTCGATCCGAGGAACGCCGCCAACAATAACGACGGACCGAATGCCAGGTGAAACATCCGGACAAAATTCGGAAAGGCGAGAAGTGCCTCAGCGCATGATTTAGCATCGACTGCCGGGCAAACGTCGCCGAATCGACGGGGCATTCGGCCACATGGGGTGTCGTTGGCGTGGAGGGGCCGCTTGGGATGGCGTGATGAGGTGGCTACGGCACTGGACCAATGGATCGCGTTGGAAGGCGGAGGCGGGCGATCGCCGCAATGGCGACGGGTCGGCGCCGCACGGTCCACGTCCGAGCCCGGAATCTTCGTGGTCGACATCCGGGGTTCGGATCTGAGCGCCGATCAGCTGAACGAATTATGTCTGGCGGGCGCGGAACCGGACAGCGTGAGGGCCGGCTTTCCGGCGATGGACGCGACGGTGGAAGGACGTTTACTGCGGATACGGGTGGCAGAGTTCGCCGAGCCGTCCGACCCACACGTCTGGATCCTGCGGCACCCGTCGGCCTTCCTGCTCACCGCGTTGCGCGACGGCATCGCCGGACTCGCCGACGGCGGTCTCGCCAACCTGCTCGCCCGCGGCGAAATCGGCGGAACCCTGGCGGCGGCTCCGGTGCCCCCGGGGCTCTTACCTGCCCAGCAGCTGGCATATCGAGCCTGCCTCGGAGCGGGCGTCTGGCTGGTATGGGGACCTCCCGGGACCGGAAAGACGCGGCTGCTGCAGGCCGCGATCGGTGACCTGATAGCGGCCGGCAAGCGGATCCTGCTGGTCTCCAGCACCAACATCGCCGTTGACAACGCCCTGAAGGGGGTGCTGGCACAGCAGCGTCATCGGCCGGGCGAGATCGTCCGGGTGGGGCCGCCGCAACTTCGAGAGGTCGCCGAAGATCCGGACGTCTGCCTGCCTCTGATGGTGCGCGCGCGGCTGGCCGAGGTTGAAGAGCGACGCCGGGCCGTGGCGGCGAAGCTTCTGGAGATGCGTCGCGACGAAGACCGGTTGCACCATCTCGATGCCCGGCTCACCGGCTTCGACGCCGCCGCATACGAAAAGGCGCGGGCCCGGTTGCGTACGCCCGGCCTCAGCACCGAGTCGCTGGTGGAAGCTCTCACGGCATGCGAAAGGGCCGCGGAGAACGGCGCACGGGCTGCGGCGGACGCGCAGCGGCGATGCGATGCCGCCGAGCGGGCGGCCGCCGAGGCGCTCCCCGCACGGCGTGAGTGGCAGCGGGTCGAGGAGAGGCGCCGGGAAGTGGTGAAGGTCGAGGAGGCCGCCACACAGGCCGAGGCTCGTGCTCTGCTCGCAGAGAACGACTGCGCGCGGATCGAAGGCGAGATCAGGAAGCTGCGACGCGCTTCGGGGAAGGTCAGATGGCGAGATCGAGGCAGGCTGGCGGAGCACGAGCGCGCACTCGTGGACGCGATGTCCCGCCGAGATGAGCTGCGCTCCCACGCTGCGACGGCCCGCCGTACGGCGGAACGCTTCCGCGAGGACACCGAAGCGGCGCTGACGCAGGTCGTCGCCCGCATCCCGTTCGGCCCTGACGAAATCACGGGCCGCGAGGACACTGCGCGCCGGGCGGCCACCGAGCTCAGCGGTCTGCAGACGACCCAGATGGAGACCCTGGATCGCCTCGAAAGCCTACGGCAGGCCCAGGCGATGTCTCGGGCCGCGGAAGAGCTGGTGGCCGAGTGCGACCGGCATGAATGGCCCGCTCACCATGCGGAGGCCGAGGCTCTGCGCAGGAAGGCGTCTCGGGAAGCCGCTCGCCGCACCGAACTGGAGAAACAGCACACCCAGCTACAGGAGGAGTACGACCGGCTTGCCCGTGATGCTCAGGGGGAGATCATCAAAGCGGCGCGGCTGGTGGCCACGACACTTGCCAGATTCCGCACCACCAAGGCCGTCCTCGCGGGCCCCTACGACGTCGTGCTGATCGACGAGGTCGGGGCCGCAACACTGCCGGAGGTCCTGCTGGCCACGGCCAAGGCCTCGGGTTGCGCCGTTCTGCTCGGCGACTTCATGCAGCTCGGCGCGGTGCTGCCGAATCCGATCAAAGACAGTGAGCGGCCCGACATCCGCCGCTGGCTGGTCCCCGACGTCTACGAGCACTGCCGTGTCGCCTCGCCGGAAGCCGCCGCCGACCATCCGGGCTGCCTGGTCATGGACACCCAGCACCGCTTCGGTCCGTACGTCATGGATTTGGCCAACCGCCTCGCCTACGGCGGAGTCCTCAAGGCGGGCACTGGAGTGCGGCCCCGCACCCTCGACGATCCGGAGATCGTTTTCATCGACACGGACGGCCTGCACGAGCTGGCCCAGGTCCACCGTACGGGCCGCAAGAGCGGCTGGTGGCCGGCAGGAATCCTGCTCTCCCGCGCCCTCATCGACCTTCATCAGGACGACGGCGAAACGGCGGGAATCGTCACCCCCTACGGCGTCCAGGCAGAGGCCACCCTGGAGGCGCTGCGCGACATCGAGCAGAATGATCGGCAGTTGGTCGAGGTCGGCACGGCCCATCGCTTCCAGGGCCGGGAGTTCCCCATCGTCGTCTTCGACACGGTGGAAGGGCGTCACGGAGAGGGCATGTGGATGGCCGACGCATCCGCACTCCCTAGTGCCGGACGCTGGGAGCGCGAAGGGCTGCGCCTGTTCAACGTCGCCGTCACGCGAGTCCGGACCCGGCTTTACGTCATCGGAAGCGGCGACCGGGTCTCTCACGCACGTGCCGGAACCGCGCTCGGTCACATCGCCGCCCTGCGCCGGGAGCGGAAGATCCGCCGGTTGGAGGCGACGAAGCTGATCTCACCACCCGCCGACGCCGCTGCCGACCTCGGCCCCTTCGGCGCCCGGCTGGCCGACGTCCTCGGGCGCCACGTGGAGATCACCGCCGTCGACGACGAGCGCTCGTTCTATGAGACCTTCGCCGCCCGCCTCGCCGAAGCACGCCACTCCGTCTGGCTGTGGTCTCCCTGGGTGGCCACGCGGGTCAGGACCATCCTCCCCGCGCTGAAGGACGCGGTGGCCCGCGGTGTCCGCGTCACGGTCTTCGTCCGGGATCCCAGCGACTCTATGCAGCAGAAGCAGAGCTTCGCCGATTGCCTGGCCGAACTCCGCGCGATCGTTCCCGCTGTCATCGAGGTCAACGTCATGCACCAGAAGATCGTCGTCATCGACGAGTTCCTCGTCATGCTGGGCAGCCAGAACGTGCTCTCCCAGAGCTGGACACGGGAAGTGATGGTGACCATGCGCGGCGGCCACTTCGCTCGCAAGATCCTGCAGCACGAACACGCGGAGGACTTCAGCCGGCCCCCTCGTTGCGATCGCTGCCGGCAGCCGCAGGTCGATCTGCGACGCCGTCAGAATGGGCGTTGGTATTGGCGCTGCTACAACAAAGCCTGCCCGGGACGGTCAGGTAGACAGGCGTGGACGGCCGACGTCGTCTTTCGCGGCAGCCGCGCCGATCGCACCGTCTGAGATCGGCCGGACGCGCTGACGACATTCTCAGGCCGGAGGAGTGAGCTCGCCCGTGCCGAAACCTTTGACGATGGCGGTGGCGGTGGCGCGGCCCGCGATGTCGAGGTTCCGGAGCTCGTCTTCGAACTCGAAGACTTTCCGGAATGCCTCGCCGTAGCGCCGCTGCTCCTCGACGGGCATGCGCGGCACCAGCACCCGGCGCGGGTCGAACCGGCTGATGCTCGATTGGGAGCCGCTGCCCGGCCCGGTGGAGGTCGCCTTCAGGAAGCCTGCCAGGAAGTACGCGTCGATCCGTTGCGGGTCGGGCCGCAGGAGGGTCAGTCGCGGGCCGAGCACGATACCCTTCTCCGTGACGACTCTCACCGCGAACTCGCCTGCTCTGGCGGCTACGACGACGTCACCCGGTTCTGTGACGATGCGGTCGTCCGCCTGGGTGCGAGACTGCGGTGTGGTGCCGGAGAACAGGTCCTGGTCGGTGATGACGGGGTCGCCCGATCCGGATATGTCGAACCGTCCCGAGCTGAACACCTTGATCGCCCCGGCCCGCTCAACCTCGGCGAGATCGACCGAGGGCATCGTCTTGGCCGGAGCGGGAACGGCTGCGGGGACCATCGTGGTCAACCGCTCCAGGCGTTGGAGCAGCTGCTCGCGGACCGCCGGGAACTGCTGTGCCGACGCCTGGTCTTCCATGTTCACGTGCCGGCCGGGGGTGAGGTCGACGTTCTCGTCCATCAACTCGATGATGGGGACGGCACACACCGGCCCTGCTTGTTCCGCCCATTGCCCGGGGGCGGAACGGAACTCCTGCCAGCGGTCGGCGATCTCGTCGAAGGTCTCCGGCTCGGCCTCGGCCATAAGAACGTGGGATGGGACCGGGTCGCCCTCGGCCGGCTTGCGGAGAACCCACAGGTGCAGGGGAAGGCCCGTGCCTACCCCCATCCTCGACGGCAGGCCGATGACCGCCTGCAGCGTCCCCTGCCGGAGGAGATTGCTCCTGATCCGCCGGCCGGACCGGCGGTTGGCGGCCACGGCGGGCATCAGCATGACGGCGATGCCGCCGGGTTTCAGGTGTGACAGGGCGTGTTGCACCCACGCGAGCTCTGATTCGGCCTTGGGCGGCAGCCCGTACGCCCAGCGGGGGTCGCTGGCCAGTTCGTCGTAGCCCCAGTTGCGCTCGTTGAACGGCGGGTGGCACAAAACCGCATCAACAATGAGATCGGGCCAGGAGTCGCAGCGCAGGGAATCACCGGTCCCCACCGATCCCTTGATCCCTGCCAGAGCCAGCCGTGTCCGGGCGAGGCGTGCGACGGTGTCGTCCGCCTCCTGACCGTACGCGTGGTCCACGTGGCGGATCGTGGTGAGCAGTGTCCCGAGACCGCACGCGGGGTCGAGGACGGATCGGACGTCCGGGCCGGCCAGCCTCGCCATGAACTGCGCGATCTCCGGCGGCGTCTCGAACAGCCGGCGGGAGTGGACGTCGGCGTAACGGTCGAGAAGGAACCGGGCCGCCTCGGCACTCCCCTGCTCCTCGGCGAGCTCCTGCAGCAGCCGCCAGGCGGGAGCGGCGACAAGACGGCGTTTCCCCTGGCCGAGCAGAAGCTCCGTGGCCTCGGCGACCACCGCTCCCAGGTGCAGGTCGTCGGCGGCGTTCCTGATCTGCTGCCAGGCGCGTTCCCTGAGCGGGACCTCCTCGACCTTGCCTTGGTGGAGAAGCCACTCCTCCACGGCCTTGAGCGAGAACGTGGGGCTGGTCGCGGTGCCGCCGACCGGTGCCGGGAAGTCCTCGTACCGCTTACGCCAATTACTCACGGCCGCACGGCCGACGCCGACCATTCTGGCGATATCGGCCGCGGTGACGGTCGCCTCGTCCCCCGCCATCATCGGCCTCCTCATCGTCCCCGGCTTACGCCGTCAGGATCCACGTGTATGCCGTTCACAGTTTAGCCGCATGCTTGTAGCCCCTGAGGTCGGCCGAAGCGATTACCTGCTTGTAGCCCTTCTCGTCCTCCGGATGCGCGCTCAGCACGTAGAAGGCGACCTTCGACTGCGGCAGGTACCAGATCATCATCGTGTACCCGAGGTTGACCTCGCAGGCGACCTGCCACTTCCGGTAGTACGCCTTCCTGCCGTCACGCATCTTCGCGAGCCCGGAGTGGACGAGCTGTGAGGCACAGGGATCGATGCCGTAGTACAGCCCCGACTCTCCCTCGTCCTCCGAGTTCGATCCATAGGGATCGCGGAGCACGCCCCCTCCCGTCAGGCAGGGCACGTGCTCCCCCCACATGAAGCCGAATTCGGAGTCCTCGATGCCGAAACCCGGCCAGCCATCTTTGGTGGACGTGAGCTCGATAGCCATGGAATCGGGACGGCAGAAGAAGTCCCAGGGACCGTCGACTCCCCCTGACCGGGGAGACTCCACGCAGGCCCGATCGTCGCCGTCGGTGGTCATCCGCCAGCCCTTGGGGAGCGTCAGTGAGACGCCCTTGAAGGACACCCTCCTGCCCGCGTTACTGCAGGAGTCTGGTCGGCGGAGCGGGAGCGACGCTGACCTCGGGCCAGTCGGGCGTCTCGTGCGGAGGGAGCACCCAGGTCCGCTGGATGAACGAGGTGACATCGCCCGGTTCCGTCTCGGGCTCCTCGCCCTGCCAGGTCTCGGACACCACAGCGAGGACGTTGGCAGCGGCGGGCCGCTTGGCGGGGTCCTTGGCCAGTGCCCGGCCCACAAGGTCACGCAGGTCCTCCGGCACGGCTTGGAGGTCAGGGATCTGCTCGCGCACCCGGTAGGCCAGCACCTCGGGACGGCCGGTGCCGTACGGCGGCTCGCCCGTGGTCGCGTACAGCACCAGCAGGCCCCAGCCGTAGACGTCGGCCGGGGTGCCGGCATGGCCGTCGCCGTACTCCTCGGGGCTGATCCACCCGGGCGAGCCGATCAGCGTGCCGGTGTGTGTCATCGAGGTGGAGTCGAGGACCTTGGCGATGCCGAAGTCGATGAGCCGGGGCCCCTGCGGCGAGAGGATCACATTCGGCGGCTTGAGATCGCGGTGCACCACCCCGGCGGCGTGCATGGCCACGAGCGCCTCCGCCACCCCGGCGGCCAGGCCGTACAGGGCGTCTCCGGTCAGCGGCCCCTCGGCCTGCACGTGCTGTTCCAGCGTGGGCCCGGGGATGAACTCCGTGGCCAGCCACGGGCGCTCCGTCCCGGGGTCGGAGTCGAGCACGCGGGCGAGACAGGCTCCCTCGACCCCGGCGAGTACGGAGGTCTCCCTGCTGAAGCGGCGACGGAACTCAAGGTCGACCGACAGGGCCTCGTGGACGAGCTTGACCGCCACACGCCGGCCGGAGCCGTCCAAGGCCGCGTAGACAACCCCCATGCCGCCCACACCGAGACGGCCGACCACCAGGTATGGACCGATCCGGTGCGGATCGCCCGTCAACAACGGCTGCACGCACCCTCCGTGCTGATGTCACGAGGCGCGACCAGTTCGAGCGGATTCACCGCTCTGTGCGCCGCAAGAAACATGACACAGAAGTCGGATCAGAGCAACCGTCGATTAACTTGTGTGCGTAGTTCACAGCATGCTTTACTTGCGGCAGTCCTCGTTCACACCCCCGCCGTGGATTCCCGGCCGGCAACGACGAAGAAGGCCTCCCTATGCACTCGAACCCCCAGCAGCCGGCGCACGGCTACCCGCCGCCCTACTCCCAGACCGTCGTCGTGCAGAAGAAGGGCGGCGGCTGTCTGAAAGCGCTCCTGGTCGGCGCCGCCGTGCTCATGGGCCTGATCGTCCTTGGAACGGTCCTCAAGGGCGGCGGGCAGACCGACACCCGGGTGAGCCTGACCGAGACACCCGAGCGCACCACCCAGACCGGCAAGCCGAGGAAGCCGCAGGTCCCCGGGCTGGGCGACGTGGTCAAGGACGGCAAGTTCGCGTTCAAGGTCAGCAAGGTCGAGAAGGGACTGTCCCAGGTCGGCGAGGGCTTCACCGTCTCGAAGGCCCAGGGGCAGTACGTCCTGATCCACCTGACCGTGAAGAACATCGGCGAGGAGGCGCAGATGTTCAGCGACTCGGCGCAGAAGCTCATCGACGCCAAGGGCCGCACGTTCGACGCCGATTCCGGAGCCGCCGCGCTCGGGCTCAAGGACTCCAACGCGTTCCTCAACAACATCAACCCGGGAAACGCGGTCAACGGCATCCTGCTGTTCGACGTGCCCAAGGACGTCACGCTCACGGCGGTCGAGCTGCACGACTCGATGTTCTCCGATGGTGTAACCGTCTCCCTGGCCCGGTGAGGCATGGGCTACTACTCCAGCGTCATGGGCTGCATGCTCGGCGGTGCCATCGGAGACGCTCTGGGCAACCCCGTCGAGTTCATGTCCCTGGCGCAGATACGCGCCGTTCACGGACCGGACGGACTACGCGACATGGTCTCGACCGAGGTCACCGACGACACGCAGATGACCCTGTTCACGGCAGAAGGGCTGATCCGCGCACGCCTTCACCGCATCGACCCCGTCGAGGCCGTCCGGAACGCCTACCTCCGCTGGCTCGACACCCAGCAGTTCCCCGAGCCGCCGGCCGCAGACGAGGTCGTACGCAACGGGTGGCTCAGGCAGGAGGGCTGGCTGTACGCGAGACGGGCGCCGGGCATGGCCTGCCTGTCAGGGCTGTACGCCAGTGGGCGGCACGTGGACGTCCCCGCCCCTGGCGCCATCGGTGAGATCAACCCGCTTTCCAAGGGCTGCGGGTCCGTGATGCGTTCCGCGCCTTTCGGACTGTCGGTGTTCGACCCGTTCGAGACGGCGGCCCGCTGCTCCTACCTCACCCACGGGCATCCCACGGCCTCGCTGTCCGCCGGCGCATTCGCCGCGATCATCCACGACCTGGTTCGCGGCGACTCCCTGGAGCAGGCCGTACGACAGGCACTCGGCCGCCTCACCGGCTACCCCGCGCACGAGGAGACCGTCAGCGCTCTGCGCGCCGCTGTCCACCTGGCTGGACCCGAGCCGACAGCTGAAGCGGTCGAATCCCTCGGGGCGGGATGGGTCGCGGAGGAGGCTCTCGCAATCGCCGTCTACTGCGCGCTGGCCGAACCCGACCCAAGAAGGGCCCTCCTCCTGGCGGTCAACCACTCCGGCGACTCCGACTCCACCGGCGCCATCTGCGGCAACATCCTCGGCGCCCAGCACGGGTTCAGATTCCTGCCCGCCGAATGGCTCGACACGGTGGAAGGCCGCCAGACCCTCGTAAAGATCACCTACGACCTCCTGACAGAACCCACCACACACGGTTACTGGACCGACCGCTACCCCCTCTGAGGAGAACGCCCGTGTTCCGCCGCATGCTCGCCGTACTGGCGTTGACCACCGCCGCCCTCACCACGCCTGCCGCCGCCCACGCCGACACGACCTACCGCAGCGAGGGTGACGACGTCGTCCGCATCCACGCCACGAAAAAGCCCGGCCTAATCCGCTTCACCCACGACGGCGAGTCCAACTTCATCGTCCACACGGTCGACCCGCGCGGAAGGGCCGGGGAGTACCTGGTCAACGAGATCGGGCCCTACGAGGGGACAGTGCTCTACAACGACTACGGCACCAGGGGCACGAGCGGGCTGGAGATCAAAGCCGACGGATCGTGGACGGCGACGTTCCTGCCCCTGACCAAGGCACGCTGCTGGTGCTCGGCGACGATCCGCGGCGCCGGCGACCAGGTCCTCAAGCTCTCCCCCACCCGCGGTCTGCACACCGTCCGTGCCGCGCACAACGGCGAGTCCAACTTCATCGTGCACGCCTACACCCGCATCGGCTCCTACGGAGACCTGCTCTTGAACGAGATCGGCAGGTACAGAGGCAAGGCCCTCCTGCCCGTCGCCACCCGTCTCGTCACCGTCCACGCCGACGGTGCCTGGACCCTCACCCGGAACTGAAGGCCACGAGCCGCCTTCGCCTCACTGGTCGCATAGGCATTTCTAACCATTTGTGTGGCCAATAGTTGACACTTGCACCACGAAATCGGGAAGATCACGCCGATTTATCGCGTCTGGACCGGTCCACCCGGAATCCCCTTTGACGCTGACCCGAATCTGACGAGAGGACGTCGGTCTTCCGTGACGGACCAGGAGCTTGCCGCCGAACTCCGTGAGCTCGCCGGACATCCCGCATTGTCCTCCCGCGCGGACCAGCTGACAGAGCTGGCAGACGCGCTGGACGACCCCGGTAAGGCCGACCTGTGGTGCGAGGTGGACCTGTTCGCCGCCTTCCCACCAGAGGACACAGTCAAGGTGATCGTGCAGTCCACCCCGGCCTGGCAGAAGATCGTCAGATTCATCTACTACATTCAGGCCGTACTGGTCTTCCTCCCGATCACGATCACGTGGCTGGGACTGAAGAAGGCGACCACGGCGTACGGCGAGGCCCTCGCGTCCGGAGGGGTCGAGGCCGCGCGCCGTCCCTTCCTTGAGATGTGGCAGCGGGGCTTCGACGGCAAGCTGGCGAGCCTGTGGAAGTTCGACAACGTAGCCGTGATGACGCTCAGCACGATCGGCCTGCTCATCGCCGTCACTCTGGCCGAACGCTACATGCACCGGTGGGAGGACGAGCGGGCGAGCGAGCAGGAAGAAGAACTGCGACCGCGCCTTCTGTCCGCACTCACCAGAGCGACCCTGCACCTCGGTCAGGTGAAGCTGGCCTCGCCGGCTCGGTTCCAGGCCGAGCTGACCAAGAGCGCGAGCGAGCTGAACAAGGTCGGCAGGACCATGAGCAAGGTCCACACGCAGGTCGTGGAGGAACTCGAGAAAGCGCTGGAGGCCACCGGCCAGGCCACGGATGCGCTGACGGCGGGCGTCGCCGAGGTGCGAGACTCGATCGCGACCCTCGACAAGCACATGGCCGCCGTCTCCTCCGCCGCGGAGGCCCTCCTGCAGTCGGTCGAGCGCACCGCCTACGCCATCGACTCCGTCGGCGAGAAGACGGACGTGGCGGTGGACCGTGTCGGCGACCGGCTCGGCACGGTGATCCTCGACTCCACGACCGGGGTGCGAAAGTCGCTCGACGAACTGGCAACCCTGACCGGACAGGCCGTACGCGACATGACTGCATCCACGGGGGAGGTCGTCCGTGACCTCGCAACCTCGACCGGGCAGGCGGTGCGGGACCTGGCGGATTCGACCGGACAGGCCGTACGCGACACGGCGGCGAGCCTGGACGCGCGGGTCGGCGAGCTGGTGAGCGCGACGGCCGGTATCGGTTCCGCCGTGGGCCGGGTGGAGACCGCAGCCACCGAGAGCGGAGACCGGATCAGTCATGCCCTCACCAGCGGCAGCGGAACCCTCTCCGCCGTGCTCGGCGGTGCCGGAGCCGACATCAGAGAGGCGCTCGACGACTGGGCCGGGACCGCGAGCGCGCACGCCGCGAGGATCGAGATGGTCTCGGACACCGCCGGTCGCACCGTACGGCTGCTCGAGGAGACGCGGGACGCCCTGGACCGGCTGCCCGCGGACCTGGCTCGGTCTCTCCAGGAGGTTCCGGCAGCCGTCCGTGAGGTCACCGGCCCCGAGATCGCCGCGCTACAGGCCGCCATCGCCCGGCTGGACGAGGCGGTACGGCAGGCCGCCGCGGCCGTCACCGCGGGCCTCGCCACCGGCGCCGGGGAATCCGCCCGCGCCAATGCCGTAGCGATCCCGACCCACACTTCGGCCTCGGCCGGCCCCACGGGCGATCGGCATGACTCGGCCCCCCTCGACACGGGCAGCACCTCGGGCATCGAAGAGAACAGCGGCGAGCGGGCCGAGGGATGGCACCTGTGATCAGGCGTCGCGGTTCGGCCCCATCGCTGCTCCTCGCAGGCTGGCTGTTCGCCGACCTCCTGCTGGGGCTCACGATCATCATGCTGGGCGCGCAGGCGCCGCCCCCCATCCCGGCCAAGCCCCTCGCGGGTAAGGGAACCGCGTCGCCCTCGCCGAGCCCGTCCCCATCGCCCTGCGTCACCCGCGCCGCCGGGGTGGCCGCCAAGCCCACCAAGATCTCCTTCCGGGTGAATTCCGGCGCCTCGGATACCGAGCTGCTCGGCACGGTGAGGCGAGAGCTGCTCAAGCACAGGAAGCGCCTGGCCGGACGGCACGCCGGCATGGTGCTGACCTTCGGCGCCAACGGCGGCGCGGGGGAAGGCGTCCATCTGGCTACACGAGTCAACGCGGCCGCGGGTAAGGCGTTCCCCGGCATCTTCCAGACCGCGGCCACCCGTAACTTCCATGACCTCGCCGCCCCGAGCGGGTCGATCTCCATGGAGATCTACTTCGTCTCCGGCGGCTGCTCCCCCATCACTCAAAGCTGAGGACCACCTGATGAGCGAACAGGTACTCCCCTTCTACCTGGTCTGCGACGAGTCGTACTCCATGCAGGGACCGCCCCTCGATGCCATCAACCAAGAGCTTCCCCTGATCTACCAGGAGATCGCCAGCAACCCCGTGGTCGCGGACCGGGCCAGGCTCGGCATCATCGGGTTCAGCAGCACCGCCGAGGTGCTGCTCCCGCTGGCCGACCTCAACGACGTGCACTCCATCCCGCAGCTGTCCCCGCGCGGCGCGACCAGCTACGGCGCCGCGTTCTCCCTGCTCAAGCGCACGATCGAGCAGGACATCGCGGGGCTGAAGCAGGCCGGGCACGCGCCGTACCGGCCCACGGTGTTTTTCCTCACCGACGGGCTCCCGACGGACGACTGGCACGTGGAGCACAAGGACCTGGTCAGCCACGGCTTCCGGGCTCACCCGACCATCCTGGCCTTCGGCTTCGGCGACGTGGACCCGGCGACTCTGCAGCAGGTGGCCACGTTCCGGGCGTTCATCGCCAACGGCGACATGTCACCGACACAGGCTCTCCGCGAGTTCGCGCGGCAGCTGCTCAACTCCGTGGTCCAGTCGGCCGTCGCGTCGTCCTCGAACCCCTCGGGCACTCCGCAGATCATCATCCCCGACCAGGTGAAGGGCTACACGGTCCTCGCTCCCGACCCGCTCTGACCGCGAACCGTAGCCGGAAGAGGAACCGCACATGGAACAGGTCCAGGAGTACGAGGCGCCCTCGACGGCGGAGACCGTGCCCGGATTCCCCCAGCCGCTCGTCATCGGCCGTGAGCCGCGGGTGATCTCACAGCCGGGTCCGCTGCCGGCCGTGCGACGGCCGGACACCGAAATCGACGGTGCCGCGCTGCCCGGGCTGGAGGTGCGTGCCGCGTCCATCCGAGGGGACGCGCACCGTTACTACGGCACCGTACGTCAGGACGCGATGGGGCTCTGGCACGACGGCGACCGCACGCTGCTGGCCTGTGTGGCGGATGGACTGGGCAGCAAGGAGGGCTCACACGTCGGAGCGGCCACGGCCTGCGAGGTCGCGCAGGCGTATCTTTCTACGCTGCCGATCGACCCTGACTACGTGACGGACGCCCGGGGCTTCGTCGACGGCGTCGCCGGCGAGATCCGCAACCGGGCGGACGAACGCGGGATGCCGCCGGACGAGTTGTCTACAACGTTCCTCGCCGCCAGAGTCCAGGAGGTGCCCGAGGCGTCCGTGCATCGCGCCGTGCTGGTCCGGGTCGGCGACTGCATGGCGTGGCACCTGCATAGGGGGGTCTGGACATCGTGCTTCGGCGAAGACAATGCCGATACGGGGGTTGCGACCTCGGCGACCCACGCGCTGCCCCATGACATCGAGCATGTGGAAGTCGGCTATGCCGACTTGTATCCGGGCGACATGCTGCTGCTGTGCACCGACGGCCTGGCCAAGCCGATGCGGGGGCCGCAGGTGAGCTCCCGGTTGGCGAGCTGGTGGAGCCGGCCGCCGTCCCTGCCCGAATTCTTCTGGCAGATGAGCTTCCGGGCGAAGACGCACGACGACGACCGGACCGCCGTGTGCATCTGGAGGCTCTGAATGGCCTTCACCCCCCATCCGCTCGACCGGCACCGTGCCACGCTGCCCCTTGAATCCGACCCTCTCGACAAGGGCGGCCAAGGAGTGGTCACCCGTGTGCTGGGACCGGAGAACCTCGTCTACAAGGAGTACATGCCGCAGGCAGGCCAGGTGAACGGCGCGGCTCTTGCGGAGCTCGTCGAGTTCGGTCACCGCCAGACTGCCGCGGAAGTGCGCACCCTGCTGCACCAGTGCGCCTGGCCTGTCGCGAGGGTAGTGCACGGAGGCCAGGTGACCGGCTTCCTGATGCCGCACGTGCCCAAGGACTTCTACGGCACGATCGGCGGCAAGCCCAAGCTGGTCGAGCTGCAGTATCTGCTGTACGAACCGAACTGGGCGTGGCAGGACCTGCACCAGCCGGACATCGACGGCCGCCTCGAGATCGCGACGCTGGCCGCCAAGCTGATCGACCTGCTGCACACATATGGGTGGATCGTCGGGGACCTTTCCTTCCGGAACCTCCTGTGGCGCCCGGGTCAGCCGTACAAGGTCTTCATGCTCGACTGCGACGGCCTGCGTCGGCACGGAGCGGAACCGGTGTTACGGCAGGCGCACACGCCGGACTGGAATGATCCCTACCAGCCCTCCAGCGGGCCGGAGCTGGACACCGACCGGTACAAGCTCGCGCTGCTGATCGGCCGGGTGCTCTCGCGGACCGCGTCCGTGCGGCCCGGTGACGAGCCGGCGCTGCTCCCCGGCCTGCCGGACCATGTGGTCACCGCGGTCAGGGAGCTCTTCACCCGCGCGCAGGGCCCGCGCGGCACCCGCCCGATCGCGGGCGAGTGGGTGCTGGCTCTGCTCGGCCGCAAGCGCATCGCAGTGACCCGCCCCCCTCGGTCACAGCCGTCCGTGCACTCCGGGCCTGCCGCCCCGATCCACCTGCCGGGCGCGGGCCGTATCAGTGTGCCCGTCAGCAGGCCGGCACCGGGAAGCAGACCGTCCTTACCGCAGCCACCGTCCCTGCCGCCCACGGAACGGAGTCGGACGCCGGTCCCTCCTCTGAGTGGACCGACGGCCCCCGCCAGGGACGGAAACAGGCGGCAGCCCGCGCCCCAGCCACAGGTCTCCAGACTTGGGGGCCAGGCCGTCTGCAACCTCCCTGTGGCGCAGGGACCGGCGCGCTCCCAGCCCGCACCGGCAGTCCCTACCCCAGCACTGGAGCCGGGAACCGCCGCCACACCACCACCTGCCCAGCCGACGGCACCTCTTACAGCAGCGACAGCTCTACCCACCCTCGGTCAGCGGGTGATCGCCTCGGATACCTATGCCGAACAGCGGCGGCTGGCCCCCCGGGGCGGCGTCGTCGATGACGACGAGGTCGCCCATCTCATCGACCACCTCGCCGCGGGCACCGGACGCGACTCGGTGGCGAACATCGCGGCGCTGCTCGCAGACACCGCAGACAGGACGGTCCTGCTGATGCGGGCGCTGAAGAACCTGCTCAACGTGGAGCAGACCGATGTGATCATGCTCAAGGACGGCGACCGTACGGTCGAACTGAACGTGCGACTGCTGGAAGAGCAGTTCCTTGAGGAGGATGAGCCGTGACGGCGAAGGTGAGCCGGGCAAGGCGGCGGCAGATCATCGACGCTCTGGGCCGCGGGACCGTGCCGCGCAACGGCCTGGACCTGTTCGCGGTCGGCATGGAGCGGTTCGAAAAGGCGCTCGACGACGATCTGACAGCGGTTACTGCCGGAAGCGCGGGCTTCAAGGCGGTCCGCGGCGAGTACGGCTCGGGCAAGACCTTCTTCGCCCGGTGGCTGGCCGAAAGGGCCAAGCGAAAGAAGATGGCGACCAGCGAGATCCAGATCTCGGACCGGACCACGCCCCTGCACCGGCTGGAGACCGTCTACCGGTCGCTCATCGGTGGGCTGAGCACCGCGAGTTCACCGCCGAGCGCGTTGCGGGACATCGTCGACACATGGCTTCTCGCTCTGGAGGACGACGCCGGGGTCGCGAAGAACGACCGCGGGGCGATGAGCACGGCGGTCGAGGACCTCATCGAGTCGCGGCTGGCCGAGACCGCCAAGAACGCACCGGCGTTCGCGACCGCCCTCCGCTTCTACCGCCGGGCCCGGCTGTCGGGTGACCACGCGACTGCCGACGGCCTGCTCGCCTGGGTGGGCGGTGAGCCGAACGTCGCATCCAGCGTCCGCCGCTATGCCGGGCTCAAGGGGGACGTCGACTCGACCGCGGCCCTGCATTTCCTGCAAGGCCTGCTCGTGGTGCTGCGTGACTGCGGTTACCCGGGACTGCTGGTCGTGCTCGACGAGGTCGAGACCCTGCAGCGGATGCGCAGCGACAACCGCGAACGGAGCCTCAACACGCTTCGGCAGCTGATCGACGAGATCGACAAGGGCCGCTTCCCCGGCCTCTATCTCGTCATCACCGGCACTCCCGCCTTCTACGACGGTCAGCAGGGAGTGCAACGGTCCCCGGCCCTGGCCCAGCGGCTGCATGTCGACTTCAAAACCGACGCGCGTTTCGACACCGCCCGGGCGGTGCAGATCAGGCTCACCGGTTTCGACCGGGACAAGCTGGTCGAGCTGGGCTGCGTCGTACGCGACCTGTACGCCCAGGGAGATCCCGCCGAGCGGCGGATCAGAGACCTCATCGACGACGCGTACGTCAAGGACCTGGCCACCGCGGTCGCCGGACACCTGGGAGCCGGCGTGGCGCCCCGGATCTTCCTCCGCAAACTCGTCGCCGACGTGCTGTACCGGGTCTCGGACCACGAGGATTTCGACCCTCGGCGGGACTACCGGCAGGTCACGGTCACGGAGGGAGAGCTGAACGACGACGAGCTGAACGCGTTCCGCCGCGGCCGCCCGGCGGTCTCCGCGGACGATGTGGAGCTCGACCTGCCGTGACCTCGCCGGCCCTCGCACTGCACCCGACGATCGCGTACCACCTCACCAACACGCTCGGCTGGGCCCGGCTGCGGCCGCTGCAGCAGGAGGCGCTGGGCCCCATCGGCGAGGGGCATGACGCACTGTTGATCGCGCCGACGGCCGGAGGCAAGACCGAGGCGGCGACGTTCCCGTTGCTGTCCATGATGGAGGAACAGACCTGGACCGGCCTGTCGGTGCTGTACGTCTGCCCGCTGAAGGCCCTGCTCAACAACCTGGTGCCGCGCCTGCAGGCGTACGCGGGCTGGCTCGGCAGGCGGGTCGAGCTCTGGCACGGCGACGTGTCCGGCTCCCGCCGGCAGGCGATCCTGCGCGATCCACCCGACATCCTGTTGACCACCCCGGAGTCCCTGGAGGCCATGCTCATCAGCACCGGGGTGGACCACCGCCGCCTGCTGGCGGATCTGCGGGCGATCGTGGTCGACGAGGTGCACGCCTTCGCCCGCGACGATCGAGGCTGGCACCTGCTCGCCGTCCTGGAGCGCCTCACCCGGCTGGCCGGACGGCCACTCCAGCGCATCGGCCTGTCGGCGACGGTGGGCAATCCTGACGAACTGCTTTCCTGGCTCCAGGGGTCGGGCGCGGGGAGCCGACCTGCGGGAGTGATCGCCCCGGACACGGGAGCGGATTCCGGAGCCGCCGATGTGGAGCTCGACCACGTCGGGTCCGTCGCCAACGCCGCCCGCATCATCGCCGCCCTGCATCAGGGCGAGAAGCGGCTCGTCTTCTGCGACTCCCGCAGGATGGTGGAAGAGCTCGGTCAGTTGCTGCGGGACCACGGCGTCACAACCTTCCTCTCCCACTCCTCCCTCTCGGCTGAGGAGCGCCGACGCGCGGAAGAGGCCTTCGCCCAGTCTCGCGACTGCGTCATCGTCTCGACCTCCACGTTGGAACTGGGCATCGACGTCGGAGACCTGGATCGGGTCATCCAGATCAACGCTCCGTGGTCGGTAGCGTCCTTCCTCCAGCGCCTGGGACGCACGGGCAGGCGCTCGGGAGTCAAGCGCAACTGCCTCGTCCTGGCCCTGACCCCGGAGGACCTCCTCGCCTCAGCGGGGCTCCTGCTGCTGTGGAGCACGGGTTATGTCGAGCCCCTGCAGCCGCCGCCCGCGCCTCGGCACATCGTCGCGCAGCAACTCCTCGCACTCACCCTGCAGGAGGGCCGCATAGGCGACGCCCTTTGGCCGGACTGGTGGCACGGCCTCGGCCCTTTCCGCGAGCAGCACGCGCGCCCGGTGCTCGACCATCTCATCGCCCAGGGCTTTCTCGAGCGAGACGGCGGCGCTCTGCTCCTCGGCCCTCAGGCCGAGCAGCGCTTCGGCCGCCGGAACTTCATGGATCTGACCGCTGTGTTCACGGCCCCGCCGGAGTTCACCGTCCTGCGCGGCAACGCCGAGATCGGCCGGACGGATCCCGGTCTCCTGACGTCCGCCGTCTCGGGGCCGCGCCTCCTGCTGCTGGCCGGCCGCACCTGGGTCGTGGACTGGATCGACTGGAAACGGCGGCGGTGCTTCGTCCAGCCCGTCGAAGGCGGTGGCGGCAAGGCACGCTGGGCGACCTCGATGTCCGGCGGCGCGTCCTTCGCCCTGTCGCGAGCCATGCGGGACGTCGTCCTGGGCGCCGACCCTCCGGTGATGCTCACCCGGCGGGCGGTGAGCGGACTCACACGGATACGGGAAGACAGCCGTGATCTCGTCCATCCCGGCGGCACAGTGATCGCGCGAAATGACGGCGACCTGCAGTGGTGGACCTGGGCCGGATACCGTGCCAACGCCACGATCAAAGCCACGCTAGGCCCGCTCGCCGATCCGACCCAGCGCGTGGACGATCTGCACGTCAGGCTGAGGAGCGACCTGACCGGCACCGGATGGCGACAGGACATCGCCCGTGAACTCAGCCAGCCCGGTATCGACGACAGGGCGCTGAACGGCCTCAAGTTCAGTGCATTGCTGCCCCGCGAACTCGCCGTCGAGACGCTCGCGACCCGTCTGGCAGACCTCCCCGCAGCGGCTGCCGTGCTTTCGGAGCCAGCGCATTTCACGCTCCGATGAGCATGCGGATCTGGCGATGGCCCGAATCCGATCACCGCATGATCGGTGCGTCGTTCCTGCCCGAGGCCGAGCGGAAGGGCATGATCGCCGATGGCCTGGTGCCGGACATCCCCGCTTTCGCCACCGACCCGCACACCCTGGCCACGCTCAACCGGGACGCCGCAACCCGTGGTGGCGTGGCGCCCGGGTGCTGGACTGTCGGCGGCCGGGACAACGCCGTGCACCGGCTGTTCGTCCCCGCCGCACTTCTCACCGCGGCTCCGCCGGAGGTCGCTGTTCTGTTCGTGGAACGGCTCGCGTGGCAGGCCGCCGAGCAGTTCCACGCCGGGTTCCGCTACCGGGCCGAGCACGTACGGGTGCTGGTCGCGCCGGAATGGCCCGGGGATGACGAAGCCGACGTGATTGCCCGGCGGGAGCCGTACAACGACGGAGCCCGGCCCCGCAACCCGCACGCCGTCTGCCGCTTCGAGGACGCCCTCGTCCGGGTCTGCGGCATCAACGCCGACTCGTTGGCCCTGTGGGAGTCCCGCCTGACCGACGAAGACCGCGCCACCCCCGGCGTCCTGGACTTCCCCCGCATCACCAGCGGGCAAAGTGGGAGCGGTTCTTCCCATCGAGGGAAGCAACGCGAGCCACATCGGAGTGTGGTGCGACACCCCCGACGCTGCCGCCGCGTTGTCCGCCCGGCTCGACACCCTCAACCTCCGCGCCTGGCATCCGAGGTCAGGTGACCTGCATATCTGTGACGCCTGGCCCGTCCAAGGCGACTCGGCGGCCCTGCCGTCCCCCGGGCCGGAACGCTGGCATCCCCACCCGGAGCCCATCTACGACCTCGGCCCGTTGCTCGACATGGGTCCGTACTACCTGACCACCCTCATCCACCTGCTCGGCCCCGTCACCTCGGTACGCGGAGCCAGCGCTGTGACACGCCCGCTCCGCACCAAGGTCTCCGGAGACACGTTCACCTCGACCACTCCCACCCACGTGGACGCGCTCCTGCAGACTGCTGATGGAGCCTCAGTCACGGTGACTACGAGCTTCGACGCCCAAGGGACGACCCGCCATCTGGAGATCTACGGGACCGACGGCACCCTCGTCCTGCCCGACCCCAACTTTCATCACGGGATCGTACGGCTCCGCCACCGCGGCGAGACCACCTGGGATTCCCTCGCCCCGGCCCTTCCCCGCGTCGATGTGGTCGGTCGTGGCATGGGCCTCCTCGATCTCGCAGACGCACTGAAGGACAGAGCCCGAGCCCAGGCGACAGGGGACTTGCCCTGCACGTCCTCCAGGTCATCGAGGCGATCGGGCGGGCCGCTGCCACCGGAGCCCGGCAAGCCGTACCGCATGCCGCCGACGCTCCGCTGACGACGAAGGGACCTGCCCGATGACCGACCGAGCGGGACGTACCCCGACATCCAGACGGCATGGCAACGACTGGCGACCTACCTCGGCGCACGCTTCGATCCCGCGCTCACCGACTTCGACCGCCTACGCCGGTTCCTCGACCAGGAGTGGGCACGCCTGCACCCGCACTTCTACCAGCGCAGCATCGGCTCCTTGTACGACCTGACCTGGTTCCACTACATGGATGCCAAGGACGGCTTCTTCCGCACCCTGCTCGACTTCGCCGACGAGCACGGGCTCAGCCGCATCGCCGACATCGGCTGCGGCGTCGCCCTCGACGCCCAGGCACTACTGCAGGCCGGCTACGAAGTCCACGCCTACGACCTGGACAACCCCTGCCTGGCCTACGCCCGATTGCGATTCGACCACGACTTCGGAGAGAGCGGCCGGGTGCACTGTCTGAGCGAGCTGGGCGACCATCACTACCAACTCGTCTACGCTGTCGACGTCCTCGGCCATGCCGACGACCCCGAAGCCCTCGCGACGCTGCTCTTCCAAGCTGGAGACCACGTGGTGGTCAACCTGCTCCCCCACGACTCCCGCCACCGCTTCGGCCCGGCCGACCTACACCCCCGCCTCGACCACCAATGCATCCTCCCCACCCTGCAAGCCCACGGAGAACTCATCCGAGTAGCCGCCTCCGGCGAGTCCGTCGCCACCATTTGGCGAGCAATTATGAGAACGGGTCGGGATCAATAAGCTGGCGGCCGTGAAGCGGGTCCCCGAGCTGCGGACTTTTATCCGTCAGTTCAGGGTTCGAGTCCCTGGCACCCCACCGCTCCTTACCCCGTCTGACCTGTGCTTTTCGGCCGAGGGTGTCGGTTCCGGTTGAAGTTGTCACGCGTCGCCGAGATCGGGAGGCCTGGGACATACAGAGGAGGACCAATCCCCTGCCTGACTACATTCCAGTGCTAGGGATCGCCTGGGAATGTTCCAGATCGCCGACGAGGCAGTTGCAGCAGCGGCCCTAGCACAGACTGATCGGTTGCTACCCACCAATGCGACATGGCTCCCGATGATGGGGCTGGGTGATCCTCCGCACGATCCCCGGCGACTGCATCATCCGCTCCCGGACGGGTGCGTCAAGGGCGCCTACGGCGTCACACGTGATCGGCTCCGCCGACCCTTGCCTCACCCCCGGCCCCGCTTGCAGACGGGCAGCTATCCGGGGAACGGGGAAGACTGAATCTTGCTTCTCCTCTCCAGCCGAGCTCTAAAACTCGCAAGAAGCGGGGTGGGGCCATTTCGGCAGGGAACTACCACCTGGCCCCCTCCTCGTGGTGGGTCCCAATCAGAAGAGCACGGTGGGACCACTGCAGGTCGACACAGCCATCGCCCTACGCGCTGTCGGGAGTCGAGGAGATCCGGAAGCCCGAAGCCGGTCGGTTCGAGATCGCGACGTTGGCATCCTCAGCGCATCAGAGCAGGTTCGGCGTGCCGGGTTCGGTTGCCTCGACCGGGTAGTCGTATTTCTCGGCGATCTTCTTCAACCCGCCCGACGAGCGGATCTTCTCGATATCATCGTCAATCGCCTCGCCCAGCGCCTTGTTGGACTTGTTGGTCGGGAAGTTGGTCTGGCCCGGAGATGCCGTGGAGCCGATGCGTGGGTCCGGCTGGATCGGCATGATCTTCGCTCCCTCGATGGGATGGTCATGGAGGGCCCCGACGGCGGCACCAAGTCCGATAACGACCCCCTCGATGCGGCCGGCCTTCAGGTCGGTCATCTGGGCATCCGTGTCCGGGTAGGCCTTCAGCTCGTCGCCAAACAGCTTCTGCAGGTCCTGCAAGGCCACCATGCCCGTGCCCGTTCCGATCTTCATCTTCAACATGGCGTCGACGGTGTCCGCCCCGTTCTTGGAGACGAGGGCCAGGGGGGAGGTCACGATGGGGGCACTGAGGTTCACGACCTCCTGGCGGGCCTTGGTCCGGTACCAGCTGCCCAGCGTCGTGTCAGCTCTGCCGGTCTGGACGTTCGTGATCATGGCTGCGGATAGTCCAGGAACGATCGAGATCTTGAGGCACTCCATCTCGGCGATCTTGGTGAGGACGTCACCCTCCACGCCGGTGAGCTTGCCGTCGGCGTACATGGAGAAGGGTGGATACGGGTACTGGGCGACCGTCAGCACGCCCTTCTCGATGGTGGTCAGGCCGGGGTGGGCCGGCGTGCACGAGGCGGACACGTTGTTGGAGTCCGCGCTCGATGATTCGCCGCTGCAGCCGGCGACGGCCAGGGAAGCAAGGGCAAGCAGCGCAGAACCGATGGCGAAGTGACGTCTCATGGGTGGTCTCCCTTCGGGTAGGTGATTCGTGTGTGGTGGTGACAGGAGCGTCGGTGTCAGATTCCGGTGGTCACCGACACGCGACGCCGGAAGACCGATTGACGAACCGTCGTGACACCGCCGAGGCGCTTGGACAGCCAGTCCGCGAAGATCGCCATAGGCACCGTGATCACGAGGTAGATGACCGCGGCGGCCGTGAACACGGTCATGTAGTTGAAGTAGATCGCCCCCTGCTGGTAGGCGATGTGCATGATCTCGCTCACCGTGATCACGCTGGCGAGGCTGGTCGCGTGGAACATGGTGATCGTGAGGTTCACCAGCGGGGGGATCGAGATCCTGGCGGCCTGCGGCAGCACGATGTGGCGGTAGGTGTCGAAGCGGCTCATCGAGAGCGAGTCCGCGGCGTCGGTCTGTCCTCGCGGCACCGCCGCTATGCTCGAGCGGATCATCTCTGCGGAGTAGGCAGCGGCCGACCAGACGAAGGCGATGCAGGCTGCCGGGAACGCGTCGAGGAGGATGCCGACCGAGGGCAATCCCTGGTAGACGACGTAGAGCAGCACCAGGATCGGTATGCCGCGGCCCGCCTCGACAAGGACGAGGGCAACCCAGTTCGCGGCCTTGGAGCGCGCATCCGTCAGGAGTGCCAGGAAGAAGCCGATGGGATATCCGACGCCACAGCTGATTACCGTGAGCAGGAGGGCGACGCCGAGCCCAGGAAGCAAGGTGGGAATCCAGTGCGGCCACTGCCAGAGCCAGGACAGCGGGGTGACGTTGTTCATACGACCGCGTACCTCCGCGTCAGTCGGGTGTGGATGGTGCGCGACAGGACGCCGAGCGGAATGCTCAGGGCGAGGTACAGAGCGCCCGCGAAGACGTACAGCACCAGACCGTTCCCGTGCAGCTCCACCTGCTGGCTGGTGACGTAGGTGATCTCACCGACACCGATGATGGAGGCGAGCGCCGAATCCTTGATCAGCCCCACGAAGTATGTCGCGACCGTCGGGCTCACCACGCGGAACAGCTGGGGAAGGATCACGTCCTTGGCGACACTGACGCGGCTCAGGCTCAATGACCACGCCGCCTCGTATTGGCCGAAGCGGATGGCCTGAAGCCCGCCCCGGTAGATCTCGGCCATGCTGGCGGTGGAGATGACTCCCAGGGCGACAATCGCGGCGGGCAGAGCGGGGATGACGACCTTGAGTTCCGCCATACCGAAGAAGATGATGAAGAGCCACACGAGCGCCGGCACACCGCGGACGACGTGGACGAAGGTCGCATAGATCAATCGGAGGACACGGAGCCGACTCTGCGCCAGGAGCACGAGGGGTGCGCCAAGGACGACGCCGATCACGCCCGACACCAAGGTCAGGACGAGTGTCAACCAGATCGCTTCGGCGATGAGCCCGAGTGCCGTGCCCATCAGCGCCCCAACACTGCCGAGAGGAACTTCTGCGTTCGCTCGTGGGCAGGCGCGGACATGACCTGTTCTGGTTGTCCCTGCTCGATGATGGCGCCATCCACCATCACGACGACCTGGTTTGATACGTGGCGAGCGAATTCCATCTCGTGGGTGGCGATGAGCATCGTCGTCCCATCGGCTGCCAGCTCGCGCATCACGGCGAGGATCTCGGCACCGACCTCGGGGTCGAGGCCGGAGGTCGGCTCGTCGAAGAGCATCAGGTCCGGATCCATGGCCAGGGCCCGGGCGATGCCGATGCGCTGCTGTTGGCCACCGGAACACTGACTAGGGTATGCATTCGCCTTCGACGCCAGACCCACTCGATCCAACTGGGCCAGGGCCCGTTCGGTGGCCTCCTTCTCGGACCGGCCAAGCACTCGCATCTGGGCCAAGGAGACGTTCTTCAGCGCGGTGAGATGAGGAAACAGGTTGAAAGACTGGAACACCATCCCGGTGTGTCGGCGCAGGCGCAGGACCTGCTGCCGCTTGACCTGCCCGGTCCCGAAAACGATCCGCTTGTCGGCGATCGCGAGGCTGCCGCTGTCTGGGGTCTCGAGCAGGTTGAGGCAGCGCAGGAGAGTGCTCTTACCGGCGCCACTGGGTCCGATCAGCGCGATGACTTCACCCTTGGCGACGGACAACGACACGTTGTCGATCGCTCGGTGCTGCCCGAAGTCCTTGACCAGCCCCTCGGCACGCACGAACTCCTGACCGAGTTGGTGGGCGGTGGCGGTTGCGCTGGCGTCTGAGTGCATCGACATGAGGCAGCTCCTCAAAGGGTCCGGAAGGTGCGGTCGAAGAAGTTCAGCCAGTTCTCCCCCATGATCGCGACCACCTCGGCCTCGGAGAATCCACGTGCCCGCAGCGCCTTCTCGATGTTGGGGAAGTCGGCAGGGCTCTGGATCCAGTCGAGTTTCGTGGCCTTCCCCGGGTTGTCCTTGCTGCCGGCGCCGTACTGCTTCTCCCGCGCCCAACGGCCTTGCCGCATCCAGGTGAGGTAGGGCATACCCCCGGTCTGCTCGAAGTCGGTGCCGATCCCGACCTTGTCCAGTCCAATCCGATCGACGGTCCACGCCACCATCTCGGACCACTTCTCGGGCGTCGTGTACTCACCCACGATGTTGCTGTAGACGGCCAGCCCGATCATGCCGTCGTTCGCCTTCAGTGCGTCGAGCACGTCATCGGACTTGTTGCGGGCATGCGGGGCGAGGCTGTAGGGGTTGGCATGCGTGACCGCGACGGGAGCGTCCGAGTGCTCGATGGCCTGGACGCTCGTCGTGTTGCCGACGTGCGAGAGGTCGACGACCATGCCGGCCCGGTTCATCTCGCGGACCACGGCCTTGCCGAAGCGGGAGAGGCCCGAATCTGTCGGTTCATAGCAGGAACCGCCGATATCGGACTGGATGTTGTAGGTCAGCTGCCCGACCCTCATCCCCATCCGCGCGAAGAGCTCGACGAAGCCCAGCCGGCCGGATAGGAATGAGAGATTCTGGCTCCCCAGCAGAATGGCTGTACGGCCACTGGCTGCGATCCGCCGGATGTCGGCAACGGTGTAGGCGATTTCCACCAGGTCGCTGTTGTCTTCCGCCATGTACCGCCACTTGACGAGCTTGTCCATAGTCTCGGCGGCGTCCTCCCACCACGCCAGGGTGGAGACAAAGCATCCGATGCCACCGGCGCGGAGCTGCTCGAGGGCCGGCCGCTGATCGGGGTGGTCCATCTCGAAGGGCGTGCAGAGCAGGCTGTCGACGTAGATCATGCCGTGTTTTCTCTTCTCGTAGGCAGAGAGGAAGGTCAGGAGGCCGAGGACGCGGCACCGAGAAAATAGGCTGACTCGTCTCGGTCGTCCGGGGCCTCAAAGGTGAGGACCTCTTCTGGATCGAACTGGCTCGTCAGTCGCTGTCCCGGCTTGTAGACGTCCTTGATGGTTCCGGTGTGCTGGCGCGAGATGTCCGTGTCGGGGTACATGCCGGCGTGCGAAGGGTAGTAGACGTCCCACCAAGCCTGGGCGGGCAGATCGACGCCGTCTCGGATGAAGCGATCGAGGGCGGCGTGGTACCGCGCGGCCACCTCGTCGGCGGCCATAGGTCGGCGTACCACCAGGACGATGGCGCCCTCGCCCTCCGAGACGACCTCGCCGTCGACCCCGTACTGGTTCAGGGCCAGCAGCAGACCGGGGAGGGCACGGTCCGGGTCCACGTGGCTGATCCTCGCGGTGATGCCGGCAGTGGTCGCGGCGGCACCGAGCACGTTGACGAGCACATGGCCCAGCACGAGCAGACTCTGCCCGCCCCCGTCGATCATCACCTCGCTGTCTGCGCGAGTGACCACGGGCGCGATCCACGGCCCGGCGTTGCCTTCGGAGTCGAGAGACCTGGCCAGCAAGGCGCCGAAGGCGTGTGCGACCGCGGGATCGGCCATCAGCGCGGAGACGAAGAAGTCGCGGGCCCCATGCCACGAGCCCTCGGGCACGCGGAGGGCCTGCATCGCACGACCGGAGATGAGCCGCACCTCACGGTGCCGAAGGGTGAGGCGTTCACCTTCGGGGGATCGGGGGGCCACCAAGGGGGTCTCCCTCGGGGCGATCTTGATCGGGCTCTCGGAGCGAGCTGCCCGTGCCGGCGCGGGCGGTGTGCTTGGCACGGCACCCGTCGAGGCAGGGTTGACGGACCGGTACGACCACCACCAGCCGCTCGGATCGGCGCCGGCGAGCTCGTCCCGGAAGGGCGCGCCCTCGAAGATCAGCCCCAAGATGTTGCGGTTGAGGTAGTCCTCCGTGCGGTCCAGGCCGTGCACGAACGAGTTCATCAGTCTGATGAGCCAGGCCGGCACGAAATCGGAGTCGTGCGGGTCGGCGTGGGGCACCGCGTAGGGACTCGTGGCCAAGGACAACACCAGGCGGGTGATGTACTCCAGGTCGGGACGAGCTGCCAACAGCACACCGATCGGCTCATCGGCTGGCCTAACGAGGAGCTCCGCCCGCAACTCGCGTGTCTTGACGGGATAGTTGGGGACCACCTCGTGGGCATCGGTCACCTCGTGGCGCGGACCGGAGCGCGGCTCCTCGGCCGCGCGCGACTGGTACCACACCCGGTCACGGCGTTCCTCGTCGTTCAGCGGGAGCTGCAGAGCCCACTGGAACCTGGCATCCAGAGCCTTCAGCACACTCGACACCGGTGTGGCCGGATCCAGCATCAAGGTCTCGTCGAAGACGAGCCGCTCCCGGACCAGCCGATCGCAGTACTCGGGGATGATCTCCAACAAGATCGTGTTGAACGACGCTTCGGCGTCTGGGCTGACTCGATCGCGGATCGTACGATGTGCAGCCGCGAGCGACGTCTCACCCTGCTCGCGGTGCAGTTCGCCTCGGCGAGCAGCACGAACGACCGTGCGGATGCGCCGCAGGTCTGCCGCGTGCTCCTTGCCACCGGTGAACACCCGGTACTTGGTGTTCTCCAGGGAACGGTAGGAGATGGCCCGGTCCAGCAGCCGCTCCAACGTCTCGTAGCGGGGGTCGCCGGCGTCGATCGGTTCCGACAGAACGTGCTCGAGGGCCTCGACGTAGGCGGCCAGGTACGCGTGGATGAGGCGAGGCCGGTTGTAGACGAACATCACGAGGCCCAACGCCGAGCCGTTGCCCACGCCGATGACGCTCCGGGTCTCACGGGAGAGCCGGACCGCGCCCCGGGGGTTGTCGATTCGCGCGAGTTCCTCGACCACATCGACCGAGAGCTCACGCATCAGATAGGCGGCCAACATCTGTGCGAAGTACGACGTCGAGAGCGGATGACCAGCCGGGATTGCCTGGAACGAGGTGGTGCCGAACGTCCCGTTGCCGTCCAGGCCGGTGTTGCGCATGAGGTACCCGACCTTCTTGATCGCAGCGGCGTCGGGTTGACGTCCGGCGGCCAGGGACTCGCGCACATGCTGGAAGATGCGCAGAGACTGGTTCGATCGGAACCAAACGAGCGTGCCCTCGGGTGCGCGGCCCTCGTAGAGCTTGTGGATCTCGCGCCCGGTGACCTCGACCTGCTCGTCCGTGGCGATACCGTCGACCAACGAGCCGATCATGTCCCAGCTCGTGCCGACAATCCGCCCGGTCCGGTTGCCGGCCACCGGTTGGTTCAGCCAGCCGAGGAAGGTGATGCGGCCTTGAGGAGTGTTCACGGTGTAGCGAGCCCGGCCGTTGCCGTGCGGGTCTAGCTCCAGGTAGTCCTGCTCGATGGTCCAGCCGTCGCGGATCATGGTGTTGATGAATGCCCTGGACGCGCTCAGTCGCGTCGGCTGCAACGCTCCGAGTCGACGCGCGTCCATGACCCGAGCGGGGTCGGCGATCTCCTGGATGGTGCATCTGGCCACTTCAGCCGGGTTCCCTTCGGGCTGCTCGTTCACTGTGACGTTGAGATCAAATATTGTTTGATAGATGTCCTGTAATGTTTGATTGAGCATCGAAGCAGGGCCGGCGGTTGCCGTCAATAGGTGAACGGTGGCCAGACCCCGGGCGACAAGGCGAGCGGAGCCGTTACGGTGAGCCGCGAGGGCGAGGAGGCACACGATGGCAGGGACGCCGATGCTGCAAACAGTGGTGAAGACCATCGACGTGCTACAGGCGCTGAGCCAGGAGGACACCGAGTCGGTCAGCCTGGCCCGGATGGCGGAAGTACTCCGCTGGAGCCGGCCGGCAACGCATCAGTACCTGACCAGCCTGGTGAGAACGGGGTGGCTTGAGCAGGACCAGGACCGGCGCTACCGCCTCGGGTACGGGGCAGTGCTGTTCGCGGAGGCCGTCGCACAGAAAAGCGGGACTCCGCGCGCAATTCTCCGCACGATGGAGGAGCTGGTGCAAGTGCTCCAGGAGCCAATCTCATTCGCCATCCTGCACGGCGATGAGGTCCTGATCATCGAGAGGCGGGAGCCACGGCGTCCGCTGATCCACCGGAATCCTGAGCGTCACCTGGGCCTCGATTCGGCCTCAGGACAGGTCTTGCTCGCTTTCGATCCTCGGGCTCGAGCCGACTTAAGTCATGAGCTCATGACCCTCGCTGAGGAAGCTCGGCGCAAAGGATACGGTGAGATCCGAAACCACGAGTGGCTAGGTGACGAGGTCGAGGCGGTCGCAGTCCCGATTATGCGCGGGGAAAGGTGTCTCGGCGCCCTGAGTGTCATCGCACCGGCCGGGCGGATGTCCATTCCAGATGCGGTGTCGGAACTATTCAACGCTCGGGCCCGAACCGAGGAAGCTCTCTTGAAGCCCGAGCCGCCGGACGAAATTCCCTATTTCTCGCAATGATCGCGGCCTCACCTCTGACGAGCGTTCTGGGTGAGCCAGCACAAGGGGCTCTACAACCTGGATGGACGCGAACTATACGCGAAATGATCAAGCAAGACACGAGGGCCGATTAAGGCGTTTAGGCAGATTAAGGCCAGGGCTCAAGCTGAAGGATCACCGCTCTCCTAAAGCGGGTGTCGCAGGTTCGAATCCTGCCGGGATGCTCATCAAGCAGGGCGGGCAGGGCTTCGTATTGCGGACCAGGCGACGGTTATGCGGGTCCGGGAGGACAGTGTGGGCGGTGCATGAAACCGTTTGGCTGGCGCCGCAGATGGCCCCGCAACTACGGCAACCCTGCTTCTTGGAGAGTTGGCGGTTCTACCCTGGGGTTCTTCACCTTCTGGGCAGGGCCGCTGACCGGCACTGACCCCTTAATTTATATTGATCAAGGGTTCCGGGTCTATGCTGCGGACCTTTAGCCTCGATCTTTCGTGCCCATCTGGTGGCTGGCTGAGCGGTTCGGCTGGAGTGTGAAATCGCCGCCGTGGTCAGCCTGGTGGCCCGGCTGTCGCGCCGGGTGGGCGGGGTTCCACGGGTCCGCGGGGGTGTCCTTCCTGGGTTGCCGGGGCGGGTTGGTGCTGGTCACGTCGGTGCCGGGAGTGCCTAGAGCCGGGTGATAGCGGTGACCAGCCGGCCGGCCCAGGGCCAGGATGCGGCGATGCGCAGACGCAGGCGTCGTCCGCCGCGGACCAGGCGGGCGGCGACGGCGAACAGGCGCAGCCGCAGCCGTTTCGGCTCATACCGGCGGGCCGGTCCGTCCAGGGCGAGCATCTGCATCCAGGCGATGAGCTCGCAGGCCAGGGCGACGATCTCCACCCAGATCTGGTTCTGGGTGAAGTCGTGCAGCGGCAAGTTGCGCAGCCCGGTGTCCTTGGCGGCGCGGATGCGGTCTTCGCATCGGGCGCGGCGGCGGTGCCGCAGTTCCAGGTCGGCGAGCTGGCCACGGCGGGTGTTGGTGACGAAGCAGGTGAAGCGGTGCCCATTGATGTCGGTGAAGCGCAGCTGGGCGCCCGGGTGCGGGCGTTCGGGCCCTCCCCCCCGATGTGTGGACACCTTGAGTGCCAGATCATGGAGATCTGGAGACCGAGGAGTTCCTGGTGGTCATGAAGGTCTATCCGCCTGAGTTCAAAGCTGACGCGGTCGCGTTGTATCTGTCGGACCCGGCCCGGACGATCACGTCGGTGGCCCGGGATCTGGGGATCAGCCGGGAGACGCTGCGATTGTGGGTGCGCCAGGCCCAGGCGGCGGGCACCGCGCCGGCGAAGGCGAGGCCGGTGCCCAAGCGCTTGCAGGCCCCGCTACCGTCGAGCGACGTGGAAGAGGAGAACAAGCAGCTCAAGGCCCGGATCCGAGAACTGGAGCTGGAGCGTGACATCCTGCGCCGGGCGGCCAAGTATTTCGCCGGGGAGACCAACTGGTGAGTCGCTTCCAGTTCGTCGCCGACCACGCCGGCGCCTTCGTCAAGCGACTGTGCCGCGTCCTTGCCGTGTCCCGCTCAGGGTTCTACCGCTGGCGCTCGGCCGCGCCCGTACGGGCGGCCCGCGCCGCCGCGGACGCCGAGCTCGCCGACCGGATCAGGCAGATCCACACCGAGTTCGACGGGACCTACGGCAGCCCCCGCATCACCGCTGAGCTGCGCCAGGACGGGGCTCGCGTCAACCACAAGCGGGTGGAGCGGGCACGCCTAAATCGAGCCGTCGCACGCTCCTATCAAGCCACACCGGCGGCCGGACCCCGGCGGGCCGCACATCAGGACAAGCCACCAGCACCTGCCGGGGCAGCGAAAAAACGAGCGAACCCGCCGGGATGGTCTCGACGATATTCACGCGAAGAAAACCGCGGCCTTCTTCAGGATCTCCCGCTCTTCCCGCAGCTGACGGACCTCCCGCCGCAGCCGGGCCAGCTCCTGCTTCTCCGCGCTGGTCAGACCGTCCTCACGGCGGCCCTCATCGCGCTCAGCCTGGACCACCCAGTTACGGATGGACTGCGCGGTCGGCTCGAACTCCTTGGCCAGTTCCTCCGGCGTCCGGCCGGCGCGGACCAGCTCCACCATCTGCCGCCGGAACTCCGGCGGATACGGCGGACGTGACATCGGCACTTGTGCACTCCTCCCGGGACACATCGTCCCAAGCACTCAGCTGTCCACAAGACCGGGGCAACATCAATCAGCGCCTCGCGTAGCGGGTCGGGCATCGGCGGGTTCACCATCCGCGCCGCCGCGAGGGCCGCCTCTGCGCGTACGCCCCGTGCGCCAGCCCAAGGCGTTGCGCGGCCGTGCGGAAGTCGGCGTACTCATCCTCGGTCAGCACGAACTTCACCACGTGCGGCCGTGGCACCGCCTGGCGTTGACGCCGCCGCCGCACCTGCCTGGACCCCGTGCTGGACCCGGTGTCCTCTCCCCCATCGGACATGCTCGTGACCGCTCCTCCGACGACCGCGCCCGGTCGCAATCGTCTAGAACCCACCCCCGACTGGTGGCGGGCGGTTCTGATCACGAATGTCCCCCGCCGCATCCCGCCGGATGCAGCGGTAACGGGACATTACGAATATCTTGCTCTCCCGCCCTGCGGGACACTCCCGCCCTGCGGGCCTCAGACTGCGGGCGCAGCGCCGTGGGCCCACTGCCGCCATTCAACGCCTCGGGCACGTCGCGGTACTCCAGCAGGCGCTGGCCAGCGATCTTCTCCAGCAGGTCGCGGACCTCGGCAGGGGTAGCGTAGAAGAACTCACGGCGAGCGTTGGCCTTGTTCACCCGCCGCTCGCGCAGTTCATCGTGGAGCCGGCTTTCGAGAGAGACGGCGTCCTCGCTGAAGATCAGCGCGTGGGTGTCGAACTCGAACGGCACCGAGGCATCCCCCAACTCACGCACCCGGCCTCCGGGCTCCGGCCGCCTCGTCATGCCGAGCTTCACGACGTTCTCGCCGAACGCGCCGATATTGGAGATGACATACACATAGCCCGCCCGGATGTTGGCCTCGCGCGCCTCCACATCGGCGACCGCGGCGCCGATCTCCTCCAGCTTCGCATTCAGCTCCTCCGCGCCCGCCCTGTCGCCGTTCGCCAGCAGCATGGCCAGCGCGGTGCGGTAGTGGGACTCCTCCTTGCGCAGGCGGGTCTTCTCGCGTTCGAACTCCCGGCGCGCGGCCTCCTCCTCCCGCTGCCGCTCCCGCTGCGCGCGGACCTGTTCCTTTCCTCCTCGACCTTGGCCAGATAGTCGGCGGTCAGCTGCAGCTCGTGCACCCGTAAGCGGTGGTAGCCGTCGCTGACGTGGATGTGCATCGTCTTGCCGAGCTTGACGATGGCCTCGCCGACCTTGCAGGCGTGTTCCGATCCGAATGGAGGTCGGTGCGGGTCGCCGGGGCCCGTGCCACCTCGGTAGTGGTGGTGCTGCCGTTGAGCCCGACCGTGGTGCCGAACGAGATCAAGGCGCCAGCCGCAGCGCCGATGCGCTGCTTCTCGGGAAGGCTACTGCACTTGCAAATCCATGCGCGCAGCTGCGGTTTTCTGTCCGCTTCCGGGCAAGAGCTGCTCGTACTGCACGCCGATCTTCACGATGGGTCTCCGCAAGCCATCGTCCGCGGCACTGCATCCGGCACGAACCCTTCATAACCGGCCGCGATATTTGCATGAACCGGTCGGGGAGAGCCGGGTACCGGGCGGACACCTCGAGGGTTCGTATCGGGGCATCCGCATCTTGCGCTGTGGGCGAGGCGCCGCTACTCCTGTCGCTCAGCCGTTCGGCCGACGCTTGCTGAAAAAGGCGACCATCTCGGGGTCGCGGTGGTCGAAGAAGAGACTCGTGCCGGTGTCGAGGGTGGCGATGGCGGCCATCTGATCGTCGGTGAGCTCGAAATCGAACACGTTGAGGTTCTGCGCCATGCGGTCGGGGCTGACCGTTTTCGGGATCGTGACGATACCGCGCTGGATCAGCCAGCGGAGCACGACCTGCGCAACGGACGTGCCGTGCGCCTTCCCGATCTCGGTGAGCACGGGATGGGTGAACAGGTCGTTCCTACCTTCAGCGAAGCCACCCCAGGACTGGTGCTGAACACCGTGTTCGCCCATGAGGTCCTGGTAGGCGGCGCGCTGGAAGAACGGGTGGGTCTCGATCTGATTGACCGCGGGCGTGATCTCGTTGTTGAAGATGAGGTCTAGGAGCCGGTCGGGGTAGAAGTTGGAGACGCCGATCGCCTTGGCAAGTCCCTCGCGGTTGACCGCTTCCATGGCGCGCCACTGGCCATAGACGTCGCCGTAGGGCTGATGCATCAGGTACAGGTCGACGTAGTCCAGATGCAGCTTACTCAGGGACGTCTCGAAAGCGCGCCGGGTGTTGTCTTGGGCGGGGGCGTCCTGGATCCACAGCTTGGTCGTGACGAACAGCTCACCGCGCGGGATGCCGCTGCTCTTGATGGCGCGGCCGACCGCCTCCTCGTTCCCGTACGCGGCTGCGGTGTCGAGCAGCCGGTAGCCTGCGGCGAGGGCGTCGGAGACGGCCTGTTCGGTCTGCTCCGGCGAAATCTGGTAGACGCCGAAGCCGAGGATCGGCATCTCGATGCCAGCGTTCAAGGTGACGTACTGCATGCTTCTTCCATAAGTTGTCGAGTGGCCCAGGAGGGCCGGGCACGGCTGATGGTTTCTTGCCTTCTGCGGCTTCCAAGCGGTGGCCGTCCGGTTCTCCGGGAGCTCGGTCGCTACTTGATTCCGCTGGTCGCGATCGCTGACACGAAGCGTCGCTGTGCGACGAGGAACAGGACGATGACGGGCACGAGCGCGATCACGCTGCCAGCCATCAGGAGTCCGTAGTCGCTGTTGTGCTGGCCTTTGAACAGCGCCAGCGAGGCCGGAAGGGTCTGCATGTCCGCGTCGGAGGTCACCATCAGGGGCCAGAGGAGGTCGTTCCAGTTGGCGATGAAGTTGAACAGGCCGACCGTGACCACGGCGGGACCGGCGAGCGGAGCCATGATGGTCAGGAAGATTCTGAACTCGCCGGCACCGTCGATCCGTGCGGCCTCCTCCAGTTCCTTGGGCAGTGCGGTGAAGAACTGACGGAAGAAGAAGATCCCGAAGGCGTCCGCGATACGCGGAACGATCAGGCCCTGAAAGGTGTTCAGCCAGCCCAACTGCGAGAGGAATTCGTAGACCGGGATGAACGTGATCGATATCGGCACCATCAACGTCAGCAAGACCAGCATGAACCACACGTTCTTGCCTCTGAAGTCGTACCGCGCGAACGCGTAGCCGGCCAGCGCGTCGAGGAACACGGAGGCCACGGTCACCAACCCGGCGAAGATCACAGTGTTCGCCAGGTCACGGCCCAACGGGATGTAGTGCCAGATATGGATGTAGTTCACCCACGTGAAGTGCTGCGGTAGCACCTGGGTCGGTGCCGACTCCAGATCCCCCTGGGTGCGGAAGGAGGTGGACAGCATCCAGACGAAGGGCAGCAGGAAGCACGCGGCGACGATCAGGAGGCCGGCGGAGCCGAGCCACTGTGCGCCGCTGTAGCGGCTGAGTCGGCGCGCTGCCATCAGTACTGCACCGTCCTGTTCTTGAACAGGCGAAGTTGCAGGCCGCTGGCGACCAGCAGGATGGCGATCAGGATCCATGAGAGCGCCGATGCGTAGCCGAGCTGGTAGTTGTTGATTCCGGTGTCGAAGATGAGCATGACGAGGGTCTCGCTCTTGAAGTAGGGCCCGCCGGCGGTCATGACGTAGATCTGGTCGAATACCTGCAAGGAGAAGATGACCGCGATCATGAAGGCGAACATGGTCGTGTTGGCGAGCAGCGGCCAGGTGATGCTGCGGAACGTGCGCGTTCTGCTCGCGCCATCGAGCCGGGCCGCCTCGTACACCTCTTTCGGGATCGACTGCAGCCCTGCCAGGTAGAGGATCATGAAGAAGCCGACGTTGCGCCACACGCCGACCGCCATCACCAGGGGCAGCGCCAGCGAAGGATCGCGCAGTCCATCGCCGAGGGGGATGCCGATGTGACTGAGGGTGCCGGAAAGGAAGCCGATCTGGGGGTCGAGCATCGCGGTCCACGCGATCGCGGTGATCCCCAGCGACGCCACGAACGGCAGGAAGACGGCCGCGCGAATGAGGCCCCGGAACGGCAGCCTCTGATTCAGGCAGAGCGCGAGGAGCACCGCCAGCGCGATGGAAACAGGTGTGGTGACCAGCGCGTACTCGGCCGTGTGGATCAGCGCGCCTTCCACGCGTGGGTTGTGCACCGCGGTCACGTAGTTGTCCAGTCCTACGAACTGCGGGGTGGTGAAGCCGTCGTCATTGGTCAGGGAGACCCAGAACGACCTGGCCACCGGCCACAGAACGAAGATGCTCAGGATCAGCGTCGCAGGCGTGAGGAATCCGATGGCCGAGCGCGTGGACCGGCGGGTACGTGGTGAGCCGGCAGGCGTCGATCCCGTTTTTCCTTGGTGGAGCACGGTCAAGGACACGATGGCTTCCTACTGCAGGTCGGACTGGAGTGCAGCGGAGGCGGACTTGAGCACGTCGGCTGCCGAACCCGGGGTGCGTTCGATTCGCTGCACCGTTGGAATGAAGACGTTGTTGACGATGTCGTTGGCCTTCAGCACGGCACCAGGGAAGAAGCGCATGTTCTGCTTCGCCGCGAAGAGGCTGGCCGTCGGGTTCGCGGCCAGTTCGCCGGCCGGGATGTCGGTGCGGTTGGGCGGGTACGAGGACTTGACCGACCAGGTGACCTGTGACTGCTTGGAGTTCCAGAACGCGAGGAACTTCAGCGCGGCCTGACGGCTGGCGTTGGGAATGCGAGATGCCACGGCCAGCGCCGCTCCGGCGGCGATGGTCATCTGCGAGCCCGATTCCCCTGCGGGGAAGGGCATCACACCGTAGTCGACCTTCGCCGCCGTGTAGTTGGTCGTCGACCACGGGCCGTCCAGGACAAAGGTCGCCCGGCCGGCGGAGAAGAGATTGGACATGTCGGACCCGGCGAGACCGGCAGGCGAGATGTGCTGCTGCTGCATGAGGTTCTTCCAGTAGTCCACCGCGGCGACGGTCTGCGGGCTGTCCAGCTGCGACGTCTTCCCATCCGTGGAGACGATCTCGCCGCCGCGCGACCAGATGAGCGGTGCCCAGATGGGCAGCGACGCGTGGTCCGGGATCGGGAAGCCGTAGACGTTGCTCTGATCCTTGCCCTCGGCGTACCGCGTGGTCTTGATCGCCTGCTCCACGATGCCCTCCAGCGTCGTGGCCGGCTCCTTGAAACCTGCCTTCGCGAGCAGCTTCTTGTTGTAGTAGAGCATGGCCGGCCCGGCTTCGAACGGCGCGGCGTAGGTGTGGCCGTTCCACATACTGGGTGCCAGCAGGGCGGGCGCCATCGCGTTCTTGTCGAGCAGCCCGGGTGAGTACAGGTCATCGATCTGCTGGATGAGTCCCCGGGCCGCGTAGCCGGCGACCGTCGACGCCTCGAACGCCGCCACCGTCGGACCGGAACCCGACTTGTACGCGGGAAGGATCTTCTGCTGGAAGACGTCATAGGGCATAATCGTCATATTGACGCGAATTCCCTGTTGTGAATCGTTGAAGTCGCGAACGATCTGTTCGACAGCCGGACGGTCCGATGCGGTGTTCGTGTTCCAGAACGTGATCGTGACCGTTTCCTTGCCGTTCCCGTTCGTGGCATCTGGCGCGCTGGAGCAGGCGCTCAGCATGGTGGCCGAACACGCTGCCGCCATCGCGCCTACGACGAATCGACGCATTTGTATCCCCTAGCGTGAGGTGTGGATTGGGCGACACGGCCCCTCGCCAGGCGTGACACCAGCCGTGAGGGTTCGTCGCTGCTGCGCAGGAGCGGTGAAGGCAGCCGGATCGGCGGTGCCCGCCCGCGCTGTGCTGTGCCGTGTTAGCAGGCGATCAGGGGGAACCACCTCGGTCGAGCCTGGATTCCCACGTTTACCTTAAGTAGCGGTTACGTTAAACTGCGGCCATGTTCGACGTCAAGGGATCGAACTAGGCGGTTGCAACCTTGGCCCCTGGCGAGGATCACGGGACGCTGCGGCGTTGACCGGCGGGGGAGGCTTCAGGTGGCTGTCACGGTGCGGGACGTCGCGCGCGTGGCGGGGGTGTCGGTCAAGACGGTCTCCAACGCACTGCACGACCGGCCCAACGTCAGCGCCGCTACCAAGCGACGCGTCCTGGAAGCGGCTGCCGAGCTGGGGTATCGCCCCAATCCCGCAGCACGCCGGCTGCGGTCGGGCCGCACAGGAGTGATCAGCCTCGTCATCCCGGAGTTGCGCAACCCCTACTTCGCCGAGCTGGCCGCCGCGGTCGCCGAGGCGGCGCGCGCGCAGGGCCTGTCGGTGATCATCGAGCAGACCGGCGGCGACATGAGCCAGGAGCTGCATCTGGTCACCGGCGCTGATACGCCCCTGATAGACGGCACGCTGTACAACGCTCACGCTCTCGACGAGAGCTACTCCGACATGCTGCTCGCCGGGCCGACCCCCATCGTTCTGCTCGGAGATCGCTACATCAGCGACAAGTTCGACCGCGTGACGATGAACTCGGCCGACGCCACCCAGGCGGCGACCGAACACCTGCTGGCGCTCGGTCGGCGGAGGATAGTCGCGCTTGGCCCCTACCCGCGAGAACTGCGCGGACCTGCGTCGTTCCGCCTCGACGGATACAAGCACGCCCTGCTGCAGGCCGGAGTGCCCTACGACGAGGACCTCGTCGTACCCGTCAGGGAGTGGTTCCGCGGCGACGCGGCCCTGTCCATGCGGCGATTCATCGCCCGGTCAGTCCCCTTCGACGCTGTAGTGGCGTTCAACGACCTGATCGCCGTCGGCGCACTGCGTGCGCTGCACGACGCCGGCATGGACGTCCCGGATCGCGTGGCCGTCATCGGCTTCGACAACCTCGAAGAGTGCAAGTACACATACCCGTCGTTGAGCACCGTCGACTTCGGCTTGGCCGAGATGGCCGAGGTCGCGCTGGGCTTCCTGCGCTCCCGAATCGAGGGAACCTACAGCTCGGGGCCAGGCCGTGAGCATCGCACGCGATACCGCATCGTCGGCCGGGAGTCGACGGCGGAGTCCTGAGGCCGGCCTTCCACCCGCTCGGACGCCTCGCTGTCAGCCCCGCTCCCGTAGTTGACAGTCACGGTCAGCTCGACACGAACTCTTGCCACACCGCAGGCGCTCCCGGTATACCGAAGAAGGTAAACGTGGGACATGGCGCTCCTCGCTTCGCTGTCCCCCCTGTCGGCGGACTCACGCCCGCCCCTTCGATCCCCTGTCGGCGCGCTCAGCCGATCCAACATGGATTGCGAGTCACACACTTGATGTATACGAAACTGGGCCGATCAGGCGTGGACGTGTCCAGGCTCTGCCTTGGCACGATGAATTTCGGACCTCGGACAGCCGAGCAGGATGCACACGCGATCATGGACGAGGCCCACTCGGCGGGCATCAACTACTTCGACACCGCAAATCAGTACGGTGCACCGTTCGGCCAGACCGAGGAGATCATCGGTCATTGGTTCGCCCAGGGAGGAGGGCGCCGCGAGCGCACCGTCCTCGCCACCAAGGTGTACGGAAAAATGGGCAGCTGGCCGAACGAGGGAGGGCTTTCCGCTCTGCACATACGCCAAGCCCTCGACGCGAGCCTCAAGCGGCTTCGCACCGACCACATCGACATCTACCAGTTCCACCACGTGGACCGTGCGACACCGTGGGAAGAGATCTGGCAGGCGATCCAGGTCGCGATAGACCAGGGCAAGATCCTCTACGTCGGCAGCAGCAACTTCGCCGCATGGCATATCGCCACAGCCCAGGCCGCCGCGAAGGAGCGCCACCTTCTGGGCATCGTCAGCGAGCAGTCCCTCTACAACCTCGCGACACGAGACATCGAACTGGAAGTGATTCCCGCCGTTCAGGCGTACGGACTCGCGCTCGTTCCATGGTCGCCGCTGGCCGGGGGGTTGCTGGGCGGCGCTTCAGCCCTTGCCCCCGGCAACAGCCGACGCTCTTCGCCGCGGGCACAGGACCGGGAACTCGCGCAGAGCGAGCGACTCGGCCGGTTCCATGACACGGCCGCCCGCCTCGGGCACGCGCCGGCGTCCGTCGCTCTCGCCTGGCTGCTGCATCAGCCCGCCGTGACCGCTCCGATCATCGGCCCTCGCACCGTCGAACAACTCCACGCCGCGCTCAAGGCCCTGGACGTGGAACTTCGCGCCGAAGACCTCGATGAACTCGACGAGATCTTCCCCGGCAAGGCGCCGGCACCGGAGCACTACGCGTGGTGACGCGAAACGACTCGTCCAGCCCTTTCGACACCCGCGATCAGCCGGGCCGCAATCCGTCCCTTTGGAGTTGAAGTGAACGCATCACCCGCGCGCAGCGCGTCGGTCAACATCCAGCCCGACCGGACGACCAAGACCTACAGCCGTGACCTGTTCGGTCACTTCATCGAACACTTCCACCGCCAGGTTTACGGCGGGATCTTCGAACCCGGATCACCGCTCTCGGACGAGCGCGGCTTCCGCCAGGATGTCATCGCCGCACTACGCGAACTGCACGTTCCGGTCGTTCGCTGGCCGGGCGGCTGCTTCGTTTCCGGATACCACTGGCAAGACGGCATCGGGCCCGAGCGCACACCGGTCTTCGACCGGGCATGGCGGGTTACCGACCCGAACACGTTCGGAACGGACGAGTTCGTGGCGTGGTGCCGGGAAATAGGCGCGGAACCGTACATCTGCACCAATGCCGGGACCGGGACCGGCGAGGAGATGGCCGACTGGCTGGAATACTGCAACAGTCTGCCGGGAAGCCGATGGGCTGACCGGCGCGCCGGCTACGGCAACCGTGCGCCGCACGCGGTGCGTTACTGGAGCATAGGCAACGAGAATTACGGCGCGTGGGAACTCGGCGCTCGCACGCCCGGCGAGTGGGGCCACTACGTGGCCGAAGCCGCGAAGATGATGCGCCGCACGGACCCGACGGTGAAGCTGCTCGCCGCCGCAGTCGACGACGTCGACTGGACGATACCGCTCTTGAAGGCCGCCGGACGCTACCTCGACTACGTCTCGATCCACGGCTACTGGGATCACCTCAACGAGGTCAACGAGCCGTCGGACTACCGCCAGTGCATGGCGTTCACAGTTCTTCCAGAAGCACAGATCGCGAAGACTGAGGCGATCCTGGTCGCGATGGACCTCAAGGACCAGGTCTCCATCGCGTTCGACGAATGGAACCTTCGCGGCTGGCATCACCCGAAGCCAACCGATGCGGAGGCCATCGCGGCGCGCGACCTGAACGACCTGAACGCGACCTACACGATGGCGGACGCGATCTTCTCCGCGGTTTTCCTCAACACATGCCTACGGCACGCAGACACCGTGCGCATGGCGAACATCGCACCTACCGTCAACGCACGCGGGCCGCTCTTCGTCCACCGCGACGGCATCGTCCGCCGCAGCACCTTCCACGTGTTGCGGCTCTACGCCAGCCTGCTCGGCCCCGAGGTTCTGGACAGCCACACGATCGCTCCGCCGCTGGAAGTCCCTGGCGGCTCCGTTCCGGCGATCGATGTGATCGCAACGCGAGGAAACGCCGGAAGCTCGATCATCATCGCCTTCGTCAACAAGCACGACCGCGAACCCGTTTCCTGCAAGGTCGTGATCGGCAGCGGGCCGATCAACGGAACCTTCGACGGCACGCTGCTAACCGCACCCACCCCCGACGCCTACAACGACGTCGACTCCCCCGACGAAATCCAACCCGTGGACACGAAAGTCACGGTCGAAGACGGAGTGCTCACCCTGCCGCCACACAGTGTGCTGTTCGTCACGTTCCCCTGCTAGGTCGTGAAAGCCGGATCAGTCCTGCCTCTCGTCGCCTTCCTGCTGCTTCAGCGGAATCGGCAGGGGCGGTCTGACGGGCGGCAGCCTCAAATGACCTCCGTCCGGGCACCTCCCCGGCCCGTCGTTCCCTCCCCCGTGCCGTCTCTGGCCCTACGTACATCCCGGAGCACATCACCTCATGCTGAGCGCAACCCTCGCTGTGGACCCCGCCTTTCGTGTCGCCGACGTCAGCCACCGTCTCTTCGGCTCCTTCGTCGAGCACATGGGCCGCTGTGTCTACACCGGCATCTTCGAGCCCGACCACCCGCAAGCCGACGAAGACGGCCTGCGCCGCGACGTCCTGGCCCTCGTGCGCGAACTGGGCGTGACCACCATCCGCTATCCAGGCGGCAACTTCGTGTCCGGCTTCCGCTGGGAGGACAGCGTCGGCCCGGCCGCCGACCGCCCCACTCGTCTCGACCTGGCCTGGCACAGCACCGAGACCAACGCTTTTGGCCTGCACGAGTTCGCCCGCTGGGCCGACAAGGCCGGCGTGGAGACCATGATGGCCGTCAACCTCGGCACCCGCGGTGTGAAGGAGGCTGTCGACCTGCTCGAATACTGCAACCACCCGCGCGGCACCGCTCTGTCCGACCGGCGTGTCGCCAACGGAGCGAAGGACCCCTTCGGCATCCGCATGTGGTGCCTCGGCAACGAGATGGACGGCCCCTGGCAAACCGGGCACAAGACCGCCGAGGAGTACGGTCGCCTGGCCGCAGAGACCGCCCGCGCCATGCGCATGGTCGACCCCGGCCTGGAACTCGTCGCCTGCGGCAGCTCCAGCTCGGCCATGCCGACCTTCGGCTCCTGGGAGGCCACCGTCCTGGAACACGTCTACGACCAGGTCGACTACATCTCCTGCCACGCCTACTACGAGGAACTCGACGGTGACCTCGCCAGCTTCCTCGCCTCCCCGGCCGACATGGACCACTTCATCGAAGCGGTGGTGGCCACCGCCGACCACGTCCGCGCCAAGCGGCGCGCCACGAAGCGGATCAACCTCTCCTTCGACGAGTGGAACGTCTGGTATCTCTCCCGCTACCGCACCCAGGACCCGGGCGACGGCTGGCCGGTCGCCCCGCGGGTCATCGAGGACCAGTACAACGTCGCCGATGCCATCGTCGTCGGCGGCCTGCTGATCAGTTTGCTCCGGCACAGCGACCGCGTCACCGCCGCCTGCCTGGCACAGCTCGTCAACGTCATCGCCCCCATCCGCAGCGAACCCGGCGGGCCCGCCTGGCGCCAGACCATCTTCCACCCCTTCGCCCAAGCCGCCCGCTACGCCCGCGGCACCGTCCTGCGCACCGAAGCGTCCACCCCCACGTACGAGACCGCCCGCTACGGCGAAGTGCCTGTCATCGACACCGTCGCCACCCACATCACCGATAGCGACGGCCCGGACGGCGGCGAACTGACCATCCTGGCCGTGAACCGCCACACCACCGACGCCGTCGAACTCGCCATAGACCTGCGGGCCTTCCCCGGCTACATGCCGGTTGAGCACACCGTCCTGGCCGACCCTGAAATCCGCGCTGCCAACACCCTCCATCACCCCGACCGCGTCCGCCCCCGCGCTGCCCCAACCGGGCCGGTCACCGACGGCCACCTGACCGTCACCCTCCGACCCATCTCCTGGAACGTCATTCGCCTGCGCCCCGCCGGCTAACGCACTCCCCGCCGCGATGGCGTCCCTGGAGTCGTGTAACAGCGCCCCAGAAAGCAAGTCGCCCCCGCGTGACGGTTCATGGCGGCGAGGTAGGTCAGACGAAGAAGCACGATCGACCCACCCCCGCGACGAGTACGAACCGGTCCGTTCCAGTCCGGGCGGTGGTGGTGCAGGCGCCACCACCGCATTCACATGTACGCAGCTCCTTACGGCGGTGTTCGCCCTGGTGCTCCTGGTCGTGCACGCGTCGGCGGTCTCAGCGGAAACGATGGCGGCCGGGCCAGAATCAACCGTGTGGGGCGACTGCCCCACGGCGCCGGCCGGGGTGGAGGTAGACCCGAAGCAGAAGTCCGGCACGCTGCGCGTTCCGCTGGACTACCGCCGGCCGCACGGCCGGACGATCGAGAAAGCCGTGTTCCGCATCCCCGCGGCCGACCCCGCCGGACGGCGCGGCGTCCTGCTGCTTGATCCGGGCGGGCCGGGCGGCGAAGGGCTCAACCTGCCGTGCGAGATCGGGCACCGCGCGTCGGGCGCGGTTCTCGACGCCTACTCCATCCCCGGTGCCCGGATGCCGGGGACGGCGGCACCGTCCAGCTCTGACCATGTCGTGCTCAGCGGCCTCGCAGCCAACTTCGCAACGTGGACGCCTCTCGAGCAAGCACGGCGGGATCGTCGCCGGGGACGAACTCAAGAGAGGCATCGATCGCCCGCCCCGTTGCGGCGAGCAGCCGCAGAGCCTCCCGCCACAAGGCCTCTCTGCGGGTGAGCGGCCAACGGTCGCGGTGGGTGGGCCACCAGCTGAAGACGTGCACCGCGTCCACCCGGTCCAGCACCGCGCGCAGGCCCGCCAGCGCCTCGTCGTCCGGCATGCCGTTCGGCGGCTGCCAGTAGGTCCGCAACCCCGGCACATCGTCGAGCATCGACAGCGCCGAGTCGATGTCGTCGGTGAGGGTGTCGGCATGGAACTCCGTCGCCACCACGATGTCCCCCGCCGTGTCGACGCACCGCCGCAACGCGTCCAGGACCTTGCGCCTGTCGATCGCACAGGCCGACGCCTGATTTCCCGCCCAGACCCGCACGCGCGGCGCGCCGAGAGCACGCGCGGCGGCCAGAACCTGCCGCCACACCCGCCTGTCCTCGTCCGGATCGTCGATGGTGCCCGCCCGGTAGTACGAGCCCAGCGCCGACACCTCCAGGCCGGCCGATCTGGTGGCCTCCCCCACCTGCCGTGCGACCGTCTCATCGCCCAGCGGAACGTGGGCGTCCTGGCCCCATTCCACGCGGTCGAGACCGGCGTCGGCGGCGAGCGTGATGATCTGTTCCGCTGTCAGAGCTCTGTAGGTCACGCTGCACAACCCCGCGCTGAGCGTCGCCGCGTTCATCACGACTCGACGCGGAGGCCGGAGGTCCGGACCGACGACGTGCCGCTCGACAACGGAGCGGAGACCGTGGGGACTCCGTCGAGACGCACCGCGATCGACTCGCCGCCGGACAGCTTCAGGGCGACCACGTCACCGTTCACCTCCACCTCCGGTAGGGGCGGCTCCTGCTCTGCTCCCGTAAGCAGGACCAGGCTGACGTACATGGCGGTACCCCCGGGATGGGCGTCGCGGATCAGGTACGGCGTGGCGGAGTGGCGGCCGAAGGCGTTCACCCCCTGCGCGGTCGCCGTGCCCGCGCCGGTGTAGCCGTACAGCCCGCGCATCACGCTGGTCAGGCCGTCCGCGCGCCGCGCGAGCGCCCAGTCGCCTCCTGACCGGGTCGCGGACGGCTCCGGTCCGGCGAGCGCGTGGCCGCCGTCCCTCACCACGTGTCCGGCCGGGGCCGTGACCTGATGGATCCGTATCTCGGCCGCGCCGTCGATGACGGAGGCGGTCACCACCCGGACGGGGCCGTCCTGATAGGCCGAGGCGGCGAAGCGCTCCCCCACGGCGAGGAGCTCGATGCGGCGCCGCCTGGAGGCGACTCCGTCCGGCGATATCACCGTGAGCTGCCCGTCGGGTGCCTCGTCTGTGATGTCGGGGCCTGTGTGGGTGGTGTAGGCGAGCCTCAGGTAGTGCGGGTCCGGGGGTCCCGTGGGATCTTGCACCCGCTCGCGGTCGCTTCCGTGGTTGACCAGCCGGACGACACCGTCCTCCCTGGTGGCGTGCACCAGCCAGCCCGGCGCGGGCATCGCCACCGTCTGGTCGGCGACCTCGACCGGCATGGCCGCCTCGGCCTCCGTCCAGACCGGGTGCCGGGGTGACAGCAGCAGGCCGAGGAAGGCCTTGCTGGCCCAGTAGGGCGACCCCGGGCCGGAGTAGTCCTGCGTGCCCGGTGGGAAGGCGTCGTACCAGCCGCACGTGAGCAGGCCACGGTCGTCCGGGGCGCCGTGCTCGACGAAATGACGCAGCACGCCGCTCGCGATCCGCCTGGTCCGGCCCGGGGGAAGGGGCGAGGCGCCGGTCAGCGCCCCCAGCCACAGCGGTGCGACCGTCGCGAAGCGATAGATCAGCGAACGCCCCTGGTGCACCGGCCCGCCGTCGGCGGCGAACAGGTGCTGGTACTGCGTCAGGAACAGGCGCAGGCGTTCCGCGTAGAGCTGTTGACGGGCGGTGTCGCCGGCCATCCTCGCCCACAGCGACGTGTACAGGTGCATCGCCCAGCCGCAGTAGTAGTCGAAGTTCTTGCCCTCGCCGTCGGAGTACCAGCCGTCGCCGACGTACCACTCCTCGATCCGCTCCAGTCCTCCGGCGATCTCGCCCGGGTCGTGCGGCCCGCCCACATCGGCCAGGAACTGCTCCACGACCACCTGGAACAGCACCCAGTTGTTCGCCGGCGTGCGCCGCCCGATGAATCCGGCCAGCCACGCCGTCACCCGTTCCTGCTGTGCCGGCGACAGGCGGTCGTACAGCCAGGGACGGGTCTCGTGAAGCGCGAGCGCCACCGAGGCGGCCTCCACGAGCGGTTGGGCCATGTCGGCCAGGGGCGGCCAGGCGTACGGGTGCGCGCGGTCGGTGCCGGCCACGAGCCCCGCCGCGTAGCGCTCCAGCAGGACGGGCGGCACGTCGCCCTCCGCCCCCGCGATGCGGAAGGCCGCGAGCAGGAAAGTGCGTGCGAACCCTTCGAGCCCGTCGCTCACCGGACCTGACCTGCTCGGCCGCCCAGGCAGGCGGAACTGCGCGAAGCCGTCCGTGGCGTACGGCACGACCGAATCCAGCAAGTGATCCGCCACGCTCTCCCAGTGAGCGCGGGTCCAGCCGGTGTACCCGGACAGTTGGGGGTCTGGAGGGGGGAGGCACAGACGGGCAGGCATAAAACGGATACTAAGCCGATCACCATTGGGAAGTCACGACACGAACACCATCGCACAGAAAACGCTTCACCACCGACCCGGCAGGCGGCAAGTGGTCCAGCGACCTGGCGCGCTCCGTGGTCACCGACCGCGCGTCACGACCTCAGACAGCCGCCGCCGACGGTTCTTCCAGGTTCGGGCGGACGGAATCGCGGACGACGATGTGGGTGCCGAGCAGGACGTGCTGGGCGCTGCCGGTGCTTTCGCTTTCGAGCGCCAGCCGTACGGCCGTGCGGCCCAGTTCCTCGTGAGGCACGTGCACGGTGGTCAGGTCGATGTCGGCGGCCGGAGGGAGGTCGTCGAATCCGACCATCGAGACGTCGTCGGGAATGCGCAGCCCGCGTTCGCGCAGCGCCTCCCGGGCACCGGCGGCGATCAGGTCGTTTCCCGCGAAGACGGCGGTGAAGTCACGCGGCCCGCTGTCGAGACGCTCGCGCATCATGCGGTAGCCCTCACGCCGCTCCATCGTGCCGTCGACCTCCAGCCCCGGGTCGTGCGGGACACGGTGCGCGGCCAGCGCCGCGCGGTAGCCGGCGATCCGGCTCTCGGGGGTCGTGTATCCGGTCCGACGGCCCAGGAACAGGATGCGCTTGTGACCCGCCGAGAGCAGGTGACTGGTGACGGCGTGGGCACCGCCGGTGTTGTCGTATTCGACCACGATGGCCGGTACGTCCGGCCCCAGCGGGGGCCTGCCGCACAGCACCAGTCGCGAGCCCGCCGCGGCCAGGGCGCGGGCGTAGTCGGCCATGCGCTCGCGGTACGCCTCGTCGGCCACGATGTTCCCGACGAGGATCACGGCCTCCGCGTGCTGCTCGCGCATCAACTGGATGGTCGCCAGTTCCCGCTCGGGATCGCCGCCGGTGGTTCCGACGATGCACAACCTGCCTTCACGTACGGCCTGGTCCTGCACCCCCTGCGCGACATGTGCATAGTGCGGGGAGATGACGGAGTTGACCACGATGGCCACGTTCTGAGGGCGTACGCCGGCAAGCCCTCGAGCATGGGCGTTGGCCACATAGTCGAGTTCGCGCACCGCGCGCATGACTTTGCTGCGCGTGGTGGGAGCGCTGGGATAGGTGCCGGAAAGAATCCGCGAGACGGTGGCGACCGAGACCCCGGCGCGTTCGGCCACGTCCCGGATCGTCGCGGGGCGGGGTCGTCCGTCCTCGGGCGTTACCCGGCGAGGCATCCGACCTCCCTGTGTCCAACAACCTCATGAAACCGCTTCAACACGAAGATGCTACACGGGAAGCAGCACGTCAAATCACGGGTAGCCAGCCATCAGAGGGCCGGGCGATCTTATGAAATCCCTTTCACGCAGGTGGCGTACGTAACCGCTTCGCCTTCTGACCGATCAGGCAGCACAAATCTTGACTTGCATGCCAGCTCGTGGTGCTATCCCATCCATGTAAACGGTTAAACCATCTCAGGTTTCGCCGACGTTACACACCCCCAATTGCGTTCGTTCGAAGTGGAGTCCCCCCATGGCGACGATGTCCCGACGAACCCTGATCAAAGGCGCGGTGCTGGCAGGCGCGGCCGGGCAGATGGGCTGGAGCGCCGGCACAGCGCAGGCGGCCGCGACTTATGAGGCGGGTGCCGCCGACGAGGGCGTCCGGCTCACCTGGCTGGAAGGCGTCCCCCGCGTGCTCGCGGCCGGGGCCACGTGGGGCGTGCCCTGGCCCAGGGGCACGATGCCCCGGACCCAGTCCTTCGCCCTGCAAACGGCAGCGGGACAGCAGGTGCCGGTACAGACGTGGGCCACGGCGTACTGGCCGGACGGGTCGCTGAAATGGACCGCGCACGCCATCGGGCCCGAAGTCGCACCGTCGGAGTACTACGTGCTCGGGCCCGGCTCCCCCGCCGCCCCTGCGAAGGCGATCGCCGTGAGGAACGCCGGCAACGAAGTGGAAGTGGACACCGGTGTGATCAAGTGCCGGATCCCCAGGAAGGGCAACCGACTGGTGTCCGCGATCGCCCGCGGAGACCGCGAGATCGCCAGGAACGGCCGCCTGGTCTGTCTGCGTCAGGGCGACGCCGGCGACGACGAGACAGGTTCGGTCAAGGTCGAGCGGTTCGAGAGCCAGACCGACAAGGTGGTGGTCGAGCAGTCCGGGCCGGTCCGCGCGGTGATCAGGATCGAGGGCGGGCACCGGCACGGTGGCCGTTCCTGGCTCCCCTTCGTCGTGCGCCTGTACCTCTACGCGGGCAGCGACGGGATCCGCGCGGCGCACAGCTTCGTGTTCGACGGCAACGAGAAGAAGGACTTCATCAGAGGGCTGGGCATCCGCTTCGAGGTGCCGATGCGGGACGCGCTGCACGATCGCCACATCCGGTTCGCAGGGCAGGGCGACGGCGTGCTGTCCGAGGCCGTGCGCGGTGTGACCGGACTGCGCCGCGACCCGGGCGCGGCGGTCCGCCAGGCGCAGGTCACCGGGCAGGCAACACCGCCGGTGGCCACCTGGGACAGCCGGGTCAGCTCGCGCCTGGAGCTCATCCCCGCCTTCGGGGACTACTCCCTGCGCCAGCTCAGCGCCGACGGCTTCCAGATACGCAAGCGCACCAGGCCCGGCCACGGCTGGATCGAGGTGAACTCCGGCGGCCGGGCGGGAGGACTCGGCTATGTCGGCAGTCCCAGCGGCGGTTTCGCCTTCGGCCTGCGCAACTTCTGGCAGCTGCACCCCACCCAGCTCGACATCCGCGGCGCGGCCGGCGACGTCGCCGAGGCCACCGTGTGGCTGTGGTCACCCGACGCCGGGGCGATGGACCTGCGGTTCTACCACGACGGCATGGGCCAGGACACCTATCCCGAGCAGTTGGAGGGCCTGGAAATCACGTACGAGGACTACGAGCCCGGCTTCGGCACGCCCTACGGCATCGCGCGCACCAGCGAGCTGATGTTCTGGGCGCTGGACGCCACGCCCACGGCGGAACGGCTGGCGGACATGGCGGGAGCCGTACGTACGCCACCGCTCGTCGTCGCGCCACCCTCGCACCTGCACGGGGCGAGGGTGTTCGGCGACTGGTCGCCGGTGGACCGCTCGACCCCGGCGAAGGCGGCGATCGAGGACCGTCTGGACTTCCTGTTCGACTACCACAGCAAGCAGGTCGAGCAACGGTCTTGGTACGGCTTCTGGAATTACGGCGACATCATGCACACCTACGACAAGGACCGGCACACCTGGTGCTACGACGTCGGCGGCTACGCCTGGGACAACTCGGAGCTGTCGACCGACCTGTGGCTGTGGTACCACTACCTGCGCACCGGCAAGGCCGAGGCGTTCCGGTTCGCCGAGGCGATGAGCCGCCACACCGGTGAGGTCGACGTCTACCACCTGGGGAAGTGGCGCGACCTGGGCACACGGCACGGCGTGCAGCACTGGGGCGACAGCGCCAAGCAGGTCCGCATCAGCAACGCAGGCTACCGGCGGTTCCTCTACTTCCTCACCGCCGACGAACGCGCCGGCGACCTGCTGCGCGACCTCGTGGACTCCGACCGCTCCTTCCTGGCCCTCGACCCGATCCGCAAGATCCGCACCGGGCCATACGAGCCCGACCCGCACGCCCTCGGCGTCGGCACCTGCACCGACTGGGGCGCGCTGGCGCTGGCGTGGCTCACCGAATGGGAACGCGGCGGTGATCCGATCGCCCGCACCAAGCTGCTGAACGGCATGCGCACCATCGCCGCGATGCCCAACGGCTTCATCCGGGGAAGCGGCTGGTACGACCTCGACGACGGCACCTTCAGGCCGGACGACACCGCGGTCGACGTCGGCGCACTCGGTGCTGTCTTCGGGCTGGTCGAGTTGTGCAGCGAGGTCATCTCCCTGACCGGGGACGAGGCGTTCACCAAGGCCTGGCTGCAGTACTGCCGCCTCTACAACGGCACGGCCGCCGAGCAGCAGGCGGAGACCGGGCAGTCCTTCGGCAGCCTGAACCTGCGTCAGGCCCACTCCCGGCTGACCGCCTACGCCGCCGCCAAGCTCGGCGACGCCGGCCTCGCGGCGCGGGCGTGGAAGGAGTTCGACACCGGACACGCCGGCTACCCCAAGAGCCTGCGGTTCACGTCCGTGCACGTGGAGGGCCCGAAGGTGCTCAAGCCGATCGACGAGGCCACCTTCGCCTCGGCCAACGCCTCCGCCCAGTACGGCCTGGCCGCCATCCAGTGTCTGGCCCTGGTCGGCGATCACCTCGCCTCGTGAGGCCGTACGCCCCTCCACCCGGCGCGGACTCCGATACCTGGTCCCGGCACGTACGTGCCGGGACCGACGGCGAGCAGAGAAGGGAGTGGTCTTCGCAACGCATCGACACGTGACCTGGATCCTCAGCGCTTACTCGAAGGCGCCGGCGCTCCGCCGCCGGCGCCGTGCAGAAGGAGTCTTCTCTTGAGACACTCACCCATCGCGTCACGCCGCGGCAGTCGGCGGCGTGGCCTCCTGACCGCGGGTGTCACTGTGGCCCTGGCAGGCGCGGGCCTGACCGTGCCAACGGCCGCGGAGGCGGCCACCGGCTGCCGGGTCACCTATGCGGTGACCAATCAGTGGCAGGGCGGCTTCGGCGCGAACGTCACCATCACCAACCTGGGCGACCCCGTCGACGGGTGGACCCTCACCTGGTCCTACGCGGGCGGCCAGACGGTGACCCAGGCGTGGAACGCCACCGTCACCCAGTCGGGTGCGCAGGTCACCGCCAAGAACGTCAGTTACAACGGCGCCCTGGCCACCAACGCCGAAACCTCATTCGGGTTCAACGGCGCCTGGAGGGACGACAATCCCGCGCCTACCGGCTTCACCCTCAACGGCACCAAGTGCACAGGCGCCCCCTCCGTCCCCTCCCCGAGCTCGACCCCGACCCGGAATCCGAGTCCGAACCCGACGCCCACGACCTCGCCGGTCCCTGGCGGCTCGCGGAAGATGGAGAACCTCGGCCGCGGGGTGGTGGCCGTACGGTCGAACAGCACCAATGTGCTCGTGACATGGCGGTTGCTGGGGCTCGACCCGGACGGCATCGGCTTCAACGTGTACCGGTCCACGGCGGGCGGATCGTGGGTCAAGCTCAACTCGTCCGTTCTGACGAAGGGAACGAACTTCGTCGACTCCACGGCCGACCTGACCCGCTCCACCAGTTACCGGGTCCGGCCCGTGATCGGCGGCGACGAGCAGTCGCCGAGTGAGGCCTTCACGCTGAGCGCCAACCACGCCGTCGAGCCGGTGGTCCGCGTGCCGCTGCGCTCCGGCGGTCCGGTGAAGTTCGTCTGGGTCGGCGACCTCGACGGCGACGGCGAGTACGACTACGTGCTGGACCGGCAGACCAGCCCGCAGAAGATCGAGGCCTACCGGCGGGACGGGCGGTTCCTGTGGCAGGTGGACATGGGGCCCAACAGCACCAACCAGAACAACATCGAGGGCGGATCGTCGACGATCGACGTGGGCAACTGGGACGGCGTCACCGTCGCCGACCTCGACAGCGATGGCAGGGCCGAGGTCGCCGTACGGATCGCCAACGGGGTCACATTCGGCAACGGGGCCAAGTTCACCCAGAGCGACAACAACCGCCAGTACATCGCCATCCTCGACGGCATGACCGGCGCGGCCCGGGCCACGGCCGCGGTCCCGACCGACTACCTGTCCGACGGTCCCATGTACGCGCGTTTCGGGGTGGGATACCTCGACGGGGTCAATCCCAGCCTTGTGGCGTTCATGAAGAACCGCATCGGAAGCGGGGACTTCAACCTCATGGAGAGCGCCTGGAAGTTCGACGGCAAGACCCTGGCCCTCCAGTGGAAGTGGCGGCGCGGCAACCAGAACGCCCCGGACGGCCACAACACCCGCATCATCGACGTCGACGGTGACGGCAAGGACGAGGTCGCCGAAATCGGGTACGTTCTCAACGGGAACGGCACCTTGCGGTACTCGCTGGGCCCCAAAGGCGTCGTCCACGGTGACCGCTTCCACATCGCCAAGATGGACCCCAGTCGGCCCGGCCTACAGGGGTACGGCGTGCAGCAGGACAACCCCAGCGGCCTGCGTGAGTACTACTACGACGCCGCCACCGGCACCATGATCTGGAAACACGTCGAGGACGGCGTCACCGATGTGGGGCGCGGCATGGCCGGCGACATCGACCCCCGCTTTCCCGGCATGGAGGTCTGGTCCTTCTCCGGCGTCTACAACGCCGCGACCAACCGGCTCACGGAAAGCGACACCTCACTGCGGCCGTGGCCGCAGATGGGCCTGTGGTGGGACGGCGACCTCACGATGGAACTGCTCAACGACGGCAAGTTCGAGAAGTGGGATCCGGACAACCCCACCCCCACCAACCGCACCCCCCGGCTGCTGAACATCTCCCAGTACGGCGCGGTCGACGCGGCCCAGGGCGTGAACCCCACGCTTGTCGGCGACATTCTCGGCGACTGGCGGGAGGAGGTCGTCTACACGAACGCGAGCTACGACGAACTCATCATCTTCACGACCAACCAACCGACCACGACCAGGCTCTACACACTGGCGCACAACCCGGCCTACCGGAACGCCATGACGCTCAAGGGCTACATGCAGTCCCACCACGTGGACTACTTCCTCGGAGCCGGCATGACCAAGCCGCCCCGGCCCGACATCACCTACGTCAGGTGACATCGCGAAGGTCCTAGCGATGTCACGCGCATGAGCACGGCCGGCGCCCGACGTTCACCGCGGCGCGCCGGCCGTGCTCCACGTACGGGAGGACTCGGCGAGCCGGGTTCAGGATGAGGCGAGACCGTTCCGCCGGGCGACGTCGCCCAGGTAGCGGGCGCTGTCCTTCACGGTGCGCCGCTGTGTGTCCCGGTCCACCCCGATGAGACCGAACGCCGGGCGGTAGCCGAGCATCCACTCGAAGTTGTCCAGAGCCGACCAGTAGTAGTAGCCGCGCACGTCGACTCCCGCGGCCAGGCAGCGCTCCAGGCCCCGCAGGGCGAGGCGGATGAACTCCACCCTGCGCGTGTCGTCGGCGGTGGCCACGCCGTTCTCGGTGACGATCAGCGGCAGGCCGGCCGCCGCCGCGCGCCGGACGACGTTCTCCAGCGCCTGGGGATAGAACTCGTAGCCCATCTGCGTGAGCTCGGCGCCGTCGGGGAGGACCGCGACGCCGTCCGCGTCGAGCAGTACGCGGGTGTAGTTCTGCACCCCGAGGAAGTCGTCGCCGTCCAGCGCCGGCAGGAAGTCGTCGAAGAGCTCGGCCCACCTTTCGCGGGCGGCCCTCTCCCCGCCCGCCTCGGCCTGGAAGTCCTGCAGGGCGAGGGTGAGGCCGACCCGGGTGGCCGGGCTGACCTCCTTGATGGCGCGACGTGCAGCGACGTGGGCCCGCCGGACGATCGACTGCCCCGACTCGCTGAAGGTGAGCAGGAACACGTTCAACTTGCCGGGGGTGGTGCGGAGCGCGGCGGCGCCGACATCGCGCCATGAGGAGAGGCCTCCGGCCAACGTCTCCCCCAGCCCGACCGGCGCCTGCTCGCTCCCGTCCGGCGGCTTCACACCTGCGGTTTCCTCGATCGTTCTGCGGGTCAGGGCCGCGATGTTGGCCTCGTTGACGGTGCACGCGTACGGGATCAGCTCACCGAGCTCGCCCATCACGAGCCGGCAGTAGGCCGCGAACCGTTCCGGCGTGCCCTCGTACTCCCAGCCGCCCAGCCGCATCAGCCACGCCGGGCTGGTGAAGTGGTGCAGCGTCACCATCGGGGTCACGCCGAACTCGTGACAGGCCGCCAGCACGTCCCTGTAGTGGGCGATCGCCGCCCGTGAGATGAGGCCGTCCTCGGGCTCGACCCTGGCCCACTCGATCGAGAAGCGGTAGCTGGTGAACCCGAGCTCCTTGAGCAGGGCGATGTCCTGACGATACAGCCGGTAATGGTCGCAGGCGTCTCCGCTCGGTTCGATGAACAGGCTGCCGGGCGCGTGCTCCAGTGCCCAGAAGTCGCTCGCGATGTTGTTGCCCTCCACCTGGTGCGCGGCGGTCGCCGTACCCCAGAGGAACCCGTTCGGAAACGCCACGGCGTGCTCCTTCCTCGTGCGATGTCATGGCGGCGTGTGCGGTCGCGACGAGCGACGAGCGACGGCGCGGTGCGCCGCCGCTCGTCGTCGCAGCAGGATGCGCGTGTTCGATCGGGACGTCCCGGATCCGCGGGACGCGCGCCCGCTACCCGGCTCCATTCCGGCTCGGCCGACGGGCTGAGCCCGCCGGTTCACTGGGTGGCCGCGTGCTCCTTGGCCAGTTCCTCGGCCACCTGGTCACCGCCCGCCTGCCGCCACTGGGTGACGACGTCCTTCCACGCCGACAGCGGCTTGCGGCCGAAGACGACCGCCGCGATACCGTCACCGATGATCTGGTTCAGCTGGGCGCCCTTGGCGGCGTCCGTGGCCGAGCGCAGCCCGGCCTGGGGATTCGCGATGCTCTTGGGCAGGCTCGCTTTCTCCCACTCGTACACGGCCTTGGCGGCCTCCGGATAACCGGGCAGGTAGAGCGCCGACGGCGCGACGCCGATGTACTTGACGGGCAGAGTGGTGTTGTTCTCGGTCTGGTACAGGTCGGTGGTCTTGATCCCGTCGGCGTCCTTGGTGAAGTGCACGCCCTCGACCCCGTAGTTGACCAGCTCGTACTCCTTCGTGCCGAAGGGGGCGCTGAGGTAGTCGCAGATGCGCAGCAGCAGCTTGATCCGGTCGGGTGAGGCCTTCTTGAACGCCACGTAGCCGAACAGGCCGGGACCTCGCCACGGTGTGGGCCGCGGGCCGTACGGGCGGCCCAGATCGAGGTCGAACCCGCCGTTGATCTTCGTGAGCGTGGCCAGCGCCACCGAGCCGAAGCCGTCGTTGATCGAGGCGACCGTGCCGTTGTGGTAGTAGCTCTGCATGTCGGTGGAGCTGACGGTGAGGCTGTCGGGGTAGACCGACTTGGCCTCGACCAGCTTGCGCATGACGTCGAGAGCCTGCTCGAACTGCGGAGCGGCGATGGTGTGGGTGAAGTGTCCACCGGTGACCGCCCATGTGTTGGGCGCGCCGAGGGAGCCGGCGTGATAGGTGACGCCTCCCAAGCCGCCGAACAGGGTCTTGAACCAGCCGGTCCCCCACTTGCGGTCGTGTGTGAGCTCGCGCATCGCGTCGAGGTACTGCTCGGTCGTCCAGTCCAGCGGGATGCCCGCCTCGTTCAGGGCCGTACGGTTGACGAACAGGCTGTTGGCCGGGGCCGGGCGCTCCAGCGGGACGCCGTAGATCCTGCCGTTGATCCTCCCCATGCCCTTCCAGGCGTAGGTCGGGATGTTGGCGAGGTTCGGATAGTTCTTGATCGCGTCGCCCGCCACGTGGTCGGACAGGTCCGCGCACTGCGACTGGATGAACTCCGCCGCGTGCGGCAGCGCCAGGTTGGTGAACATGATGATGTCCGGTATGTCGCTGCCCGCGGCCATCAGCGTGGCCATCTTCTGCCCGTACTCCGGATCGGGCACGACCACCATGTTCAGATCGATGTTCAGCGCCTTGTTGATCTCCTGCCAGAACCGGTTCTCCCCGACCGGCTTCGGCGGCGGCCCGAAGGTCACCACCAGCGCGGTGACCTTGGAGCCGTCACCCACGGTGTCGTGCACCGACTGCACCAGCTTGTCCGGATAGCGCAGGTAGAGGGGTTGCACGCCGGAGGCGTCGCCCGGAGCGTCGGGCGTGGGGCCGGCGAAGGGCACGTACGCGGGCCAGGGCACCAGTTTCTTGCCCGCGTTGGAGACGTCGCCGGACGTTCCGCCGCCACTTCCGCAGGCGGTGAGCAAGGGCGCCGCGGCCATGCCGAGCACGCCCGCACCCGCCATTCTCAGCAGGGCGCGGCGGTCGATGGTGCTGTCCATGACGAATTCCTCTCCCGGCGCAGCGCGCCGAAAGGATCTGGTTGGGGGGTGAGGATCAGGCCTTGAGCGCGCCGGTGAGCACGCCCTTGGCGAAGTACCGCTGCAGGAAGGGGTAGACGAGCACGATGGGCAGCGTGGCGAGCACGACGACGGCCATCTGGACCGACTGCGGGGAGGCCACGGCCAGCTCGCCGCTGGTCTCCGCGATGGAGGCGCCACCCGTGACGTACTGCCGGAGCACCGTGCTGATCGGCCACTTGGACTGGTCGTTGAAGTAGATGATCGCCTCGAAGAAGCGGTTCCAGTACGCCACCGCGTAGAACAGGCCGATCACGGCGATGACCGCTTTGGACAGCGGCAGCACGACCCTGCGCAGGACGACCAGCTCTCCCGCGCCGTCCATGCGCGCCGCATCGATCAGCTCCTTGGGGATGGACTGGAAGAAGCCGCGCATCACCACGAGGTTGAACACGTTGATCAGGAACGGCAGGACGAGCGCGGCGTACTGGTCGAACAGGCCGACGCTGCGCACCACGAGGAACAGCGGCACCATGCCGGGCGGGAACAGGAAGGTGAACAGGACCAGCAGCAACATCGGCTTGCCGCCATAGACATCAGGCCTGCTGAGCGTGTAGGCGAGGGCGATGGTGCACACCAGGCTGAGCGCCGTGCCGATCACGGTGACGCCGGCGCTGACGAGCAGAGCGCGGGTGATGATGCCGCCCTTGAGTATGTCGGCGTACGCGTCGAACGACAGGTGCTCGGGCCAGATCACCCAGCCGCCGTTGTCGATGACGTTCTGTGGGGTGGCCAGGCTGGTCGCGAGGACCGTCCACAACGGGAAGACCACCAGGAGCACGACCACCGTGAGCGCGACCGCCTTGGCGATCCGGACAGCCGGGGTGGGGCGGCCCATCCACGCCGGCGCACTGGTCCTGCTCATCCCTTGTAAACCCCCTGCTCGCCAAGGCGGTGCGCGACCTTGTTCGCGATGTAGATGAGGACGACTCCGATCGCGCCCTTGAACAGCCCGACGGCGGCGGCGTAGCCGAAGTCGCCGCTGGCGAAGCCGGTGTAGTAGACGAAGGTCTCCAGCACCTCGCCCGCCTCCGGGCCGACCGACTGCCGTTGCAGGAAGAACTGCTCGAAGCCGATCGACAGGAACTCCCCGAGCCGCAGCACGAGCAACAGCACGATGACGGGCCTGATCGCCGGGAGGGTCACATGCCACAGGCGGCGGCTCCAGCCGGCGCCGTCCAGAGCGGCGGCCTCGTACATCTGCTCGTCCACCTGCGACAACGCGGCCAGGAAGATGATGGTCGCCCAGCCGCACTCCTTCCAGACGAGCTGTGCGACCATCAGCGGGTCATAGAGGTCGGGGTTGCCGATGATCGAGATCTGGCCCGCCCCCAGGTCGGACAGCCAACCGTTCACCACGCCCGCTCCGCCGAGCATCTGCTGGAACAGCGCGACGACGATCACCCACGACAGGAAGTGCGGTAGGTAGACGACGCTCTGCACGAACTTCCTGACCGTGTCTCCCACGATGCTGTGCAGCAGCAGGGCCAGGGCGAGCGGGGCGGGGAAGAAGAAGAACAGTTGAAGCAGGGCGATGACCAGCGTGTTGCGGACCGCGTTCCAGAAGTCCGGGTCGCCGAACATGCGCTCGAAGTGGGCCAGTCCGACCCATTCGCTGCCGGACAGGCCCAGGAAGGGCACGTAGTTCGTGAAGGCCAGGACGTTCCCGAACAGGGCGCCGTAGTGGAAGACCAGGAAGTACGCCAGGCCCGGAGCCGCGAGCAGCCACAGCACGCGGCTGGCGCGAGCACGCTGTCTGAACCGGCTCTGTGACCGGGACACGCCCGCATTCTCGATTCGAGAACCGGATCCGTCCGCGGCGGCGCGGGCTCGCGTCATGCTCACGTTCACTGCCCTCTCTCGCGGCCCGAACGATCTCTCCGTTCATACGGTGGTCATGAAGATAAAACGGTTACATAGAGCCGTCAAGAGCGATCTCTTACGTATCTGCATCTAGAGACGGCTATGCACTTCCCTGCTTGATCTCGGAGGTGCCTGAGATGGCAAACTATGCTGGAAGCGTTTACACGAAGCCGATCCCCTGCGTTCCGTCAGCCCGACCGAAGGAGAGCACTCCCGTGCCACGGCGACCCGTCGCGGTCTTCGCAATCGCGCCCTGGGCCTTCCACGACGTCTACCCGCCCGATCTCGTCCTCCGCTTGCGTCAGTCGGTCGACGTCGGCACAGCGGCGGGACTCACTTCCTTCGACGGCCCGGACGCCGCCAGGGCGATGGCCGGGGCGGAGATCCTTCTCACCGGATGGGGCTGCCCGCGTATCGACGCCGAGGTGCTATCCGCCATGCCCCGGTTGCGCGCCATCCTGCACGCCGCCGGCAGCGTCAAGGCCATGCTGGACCCCGTCGTCTTCGAACGCGGGCTCGTCGTGTCCTCCGCCGCGCAGGCCAACGCCGTGCCCGTCGCCGACTACACCATCGCAGCGCTCGTGCTTGGCGCGAAGCGAGCCTTCAGCCGAGCCCGGCACTACGCCGACGCGCGGGACAGTTCGCTCTGGCAGCCGGGCGCCGGCACCGGGCTGTTCGACTGCACGGTCGGCGTCATCGGCGCCTCCCGCGTCGGCCGTCTCGTGCTGCACCGGCTGCGGAACTTCGACGTGCGCGTTTTGCTGTCCGACCCCCAGGTCTCCCGTCTGGAGGCCACCCGGCTGGGAGCCGAGCTGGTGGACGTCGACGAGCTGTGCCGGCGCAGTGATCTGGTCACGGTGCACGCCCCCGCGCTACCGGAGACCTACCGTCTGCTCGACCGCCGCCGCCTCGACCTCCTGCCCGACCAGGCCGTGCTGGTCAACACCGCCAGGGGCGTTCTCGTCGACACCGAGGCGCTCACCAGCGCGTGCGCGGCCGGCCGTATCTCCGCCATCCTCGACGTCACCGATCCGGAGCCCTTGCCGGCCGGTCATCCGCTCTTCGACATGCCCAACGTGCTCATCACCCCGCACCTGGCCGGAGCACAGGGGCGTGAGGTGCGCCGGCTCGGCGAGTTCGCCGTCGCCGAGCTCGAGCGTCTCCTGACCGGGCACCCCCTCCGCGGCCAGGTTCTGCCCGAGCAGCTCCCCTTCACCGCCTGATCCGGCGGGGCCCGGCCCGCCTCCTCCCAGGTCACCCCGGCATCGTCCCCCTAGGAGTCGTCGCCTTGTCACCGATCTCCCCCGAGAGACAGAACTACCGGTCCGCGATCGTCGGCACCGGCGCGGTCGCCACCGCCCATGCCCGTGCCATCGCCGCCTCCGGCGGCAGGGCGTCGCTCGTCGCCGTCGCCGACATGGACCTCACCCGGGCCAAGGACTTCGCGGGCGTCTGGAACGTCCCGCGAGCCCACGCGAGCCTGACCGAGCTGCTGCGGGAGGAGCAGGTCGACCTCGTGCACCTGTGCACCCCGCCGCGGCTGCACGCGCCGCAGGCCGTCGAGTGTCTGGAAGCCGGCGTGACGGTGCTGCTGGAGAAGCCGCCGGCGCTCTCGCTGGCCGAGTTCGACATGCTGGTCAAGGCGGAGCGACGCTCGGGAGCGTACGTCGCGACCGTCCTGCAGCACCGCTTCGGCGCCGGTGCGCTGCGTCTGCGTCGCCTCGCGAGAGCGGACGCACTGGGTCGCCCGCTGCTGGCCACCTGTGCCACCCACTGGTATCGCGACGAGGCCTACTACTCGGTTCCTTGGCGCGGCACGTGGAGATCCGAGGGTGGTGGCCCGACGATGGGCCACGGCATCCACCAGTTTGACCTCCTGCTCTCGGTTCTCGGCCCGTGGCGGGAGGTGACGGCCGTCGCCGCGCGCCGCGCCCGCGACGTGGACACCGAGGACGTGTCGATGGCGCTTGTGACGTTCGACCAGGGCGCGGTCGCCACCGTGGTGAACTCCGTGGTCTCGCCACGGCAGGCCTCCGAGCTCAGGTTCGACTACGAACACGCCACCGTCGAAGTGCGGCATCTGTACGGGTACACCGACGACGACTGGACGGTGACGCCCGCGCCGGGGCACGAGGGTGTGCCGGACCTGTGGTCGCGGGAACCCGGCGGTGCGCCGAGCGGGCACGAGAGCTGGTTCACCGCCGTGCTCGACGCCCTCGATCGCGGACAGGCGCCCCCGGTGACCTCGGAAGACGCGAGGCGGACGATGGAGTTCATCGCCGCCCTGTACGCCTCCGCTTTCACCGGCGAGCGCGTGCGTAGCGGGCAGATCACCGCCGACAGCCCGTTCGGCAGGACGATGGAGGGCACGGGCGCCCCGTGGGAGAAGGTCCGCACCACATGAGGCCCTCAGGCGAAACACACGCTCAGCCACTCCCCTCCCTCGTCCATGCCGGCGAGCCCGATTTCAGGGGATCGGCGCCCGCTGCCCAGGCGGTCCCGCGGTCCGTACGAGGGTGACTCTGCTGTTCGCGTAAGCCAGGTAGAGCAACGGGCTCACCGCGAGCAGCGCCCCGAGGACGGGCTGGGCGAGCACCGCCGCCCCGGCGGTGACCAGCGCGGCGAGCGACAGCGCGGACAGCGGAGCGCCGCGGACGGCGAGGAAGAGCGATGCGCGGACGACGGCCGCCAGGGAGGCGTCCACCTGCTCGGCAACCGCGACGAGCACGGTCAGGCCGGTGGCCAGCGCGACGACGAGCACCATCACCAAGATCGGTGCGAGCAGTGCACCGTACGCGCTGCCGGCCAGCCACACCAGGTCGAGGGCGACGACGATGGTCAGGGTGGCGAGAGCGAGTCCGACGATGCCTGCCGGCCGGAAGGTGCGCGTCCATCCGCGCCAGAACGCGGCGAACGGGCCTGTCGATCCGTCCGCGAGCGCTCCGAACGCCGCGAAGGCGGCGGCGAGCGCGGGGGCCAGGGTGGGCGAGAGCAGCAGCAGGAACGGCCATGAGGCGAGCGGGTCGCGTACGAGCACGAGTGCGGCGGCGAGCGGGGCGTTCGCCACGACGAGGCTGAGGTTCACGGCGAGACCCGTGTAGACGTAGCCGAACACCGCGTCGAAGGTGCGCTGGCTGACCGCCGGGATGCGCAGGCGTGTCATCGGCTCACCCCTTCATGCCGCTCGTGGCGATGCCGGCGATGAAGAAGCGCTGGCCCACCAGGAAGATGACCAAGACCGGGACGACGGAGATGACCGAGCCGGTCATGATCATTGCATACTGCGCGGAGTACTGGCCGATGAACGAGGCCAGGCCGATCTGCACCGTCCAGAGGTTGTTGCTGGACAGGTAGATGAACGGCCCCATGTAGTCGTTCCAGGTGTTGACGAAGGTGAGCAACGCCAGGCTCGCGAGCGCCGGCTTCGTCAGCGGCAGCACGATGCGGGCCCAGATGCCGTAGTCGCTGAGCCCGTCGAGCCGGGCGGCCTCGACCAGCTCGTCGGGAATCGACAGGTAGTACTGGCGCATGAGGAAGACGCCGAACGCGCTGAAGGCCTGCAGCAGGATGAGCGACAGAAAGCTGTCCGTCAGGTGCGCCTGCTGCATCATGATGTACTGCGGGATCATGTACGCCTGCCAGGGCACGGCGATGGTGGCGATGTAGCCCAGGAACAGCGCGTCGCGGCCGGGGAAGCGCACCTTCGAGAAGCCGTAGGCCGCGAACGAGCCGGTGAGCACCTGCAGGAAGGTGATCGTGACGGCGAGGATCGAGGAGTTGGCGAGGTAGCCGGCCATCGGCGCGACCGACCAGATGCTGTCGTAGTTGGACCACACCCAGTCCTTGGGGATCCATTGCACGGGAATCGACAGGACGTCGATGTCGTGCTTGAGCGATGACGACAACATCCACAGGAAGGGCGTCAGCACGATGGCCAGGAGCACGGCCAGGACGACGTAGAGCGCGACTCGGCGGGCGCGTTCCCGGCCTGCCTTGGCTTTCCGCGACGCGTGGAGCGGCCCCGCGGCGCCGGCGACTGCCATCACTGCTCCCTTCTCTGCTGGAGCCGGAACTGGAAGACGGTGATCGCCGCCACGATCAGGAAGAGGGCCAGGGCGATCGCGGAGGAATAGCCGAAGTCGCCGTCGAGGATGCCGACCTGATAGATGAGCTGGGAGAGCACGAGGGTGGAGCGGCCCGGCCCTCCCTGGGTCATGACGAAGATCAGGTCGAAGACCTTGAAGCTGGAGATGGTGAGCATGACGAGCACGAAGAAGGTGGTCGGCCGCAGACAGGGCACGGTGACGTTCCAGAACGTGCGCCAGCCGGTCGCGCCGTCGACCGAGGCGGCCTCGTAGTACTCGCGGGGGATGGTCTGCAGGCCGGCGAGGAAGAGCACCATGTAGTAGCCCATGTCCTTCCAGACCGCCGTGATGATGACGGCGGGCAGCGCCCAGGTGGGGCTCGCAGTCCAGCCCGGTGGATCCGCTGCGCCGATCAGATGGAGGAACTGGTTGACCGGTCCGCTCGTGGGATTGAACAGCATGTTCCAGACGATGGCGACGGCCACCAGCGAGGTGACGTAGGGGAAGAAGAGCGCGACCCGGAAGAAGGCGATGCCGCGCAGCTTCTGGTTGAGCAGCAGGGCGAGGCCCAGCGACAGAGCCAGGGTGAGCGGCACGTGTCCGAGCGCGTACAGGGCGGTGTTCGTCAGCGCCACCCGGAAGTTCTCGTCCCGGAGCAACCGGGCGAAGTTGCGAAGACCGGCCCAGGAGGGCGGGTTGTACGCGTCCCAGTGCGTGAACGCCAGGACGAACGCTGCCAGCACGGGCACCAGGGTGAACAGGGCGAAGCCGATGAAGTTCGGCAGGATGAAGCTCCAGCCGACAAGGGTGGCGCGGCGGCGCAGCGGACTGCGCCGGGACGGGGGCGGATTCGCTGGGGAGGTGCGCCCGCCCCCCGCTGAAGTGGTGCGTGGCTCCGGCAGCCAGGAGTCCGGCTCGGCGAGTGAGGTCATGTCGTGTCTCTCCTGACGGCATCGCCGGCGGCGCGGCTCGCGTCGTCCTGGACGCCGGGCACCGCGCCGCGGGCGGACGTGCGTTCTTACTGGTGAAGTACCTCGGACGTGACGCGCTGCTCCATTTCCTTGATGCCGTCGTCCACCGATTTGGAGCCGGTCATGATGAGCCCGTGCTCCTGGTTGAGCACGGTGTTGATGGCGGCGGTGCTGTCGGAGATGGGACTTTCGGGACGCACCACGTCCGGCGCGAATGCTTTCTTCGAGAGGTCGTCCTGGGGTATGCCTTCGAGGCCGAAGTACCGCTTGAGGATGGCGTCGCTCTGGTACGCGGGGACGATGCCGATGGACGCGACGGCCTCCGCGCCCTTCTCGCCCGCCGCGAACTCGATGAACTTCTTCGCCGCGGCGACGTTCTTCGCCCGCCTGTTGATGCCGAAGCCGGTGGGGCCGCCCGCGGTGGCGATCTGCTGACCTGCCTGTGTCTGCGGCAGCGGGGCGATCCCCCAGTCCACGTCCGTCTTCCCGGCCTTCCTGTCGGCCAGGAGCGGGGCTATCAGCCAGGTGCCCATCGGCACCATGGCGGCCTTGCCCGTCTCGAACTCGGTCTGGTACGAAACCTGCTGGTTCAGCGCCTCACCGAAGTCCCTGATGGCACCGGCCTTCTGGAGCCGGAGGGTGAGCTCGTACTGGTTCTTCATCCAGCCGTAGTCGCTCGGATCCAGCTGGCTTCGGCCCGTCTGGGCGGCGGCGAGGCCCTGCACCATCGCGTTCCAGGTGTGGATGTAGGCGCCGTAGACCTTGCCTGTCCCCGAGCCGTGGGTCAGCTTGGTGGCCTGGTCGGCGAACTGGTCCCAGGTCAGGTTCTCGGGCGCGGGCAGCCCGGCGTCCTTGAAGAGCTTCTTGTTGTAGTAGAGGACGTAGAAGTCGGTGCGATACGGGATCGCGTAGTACGTTCCCTTCCAGTCGTAGTTGTCCAGGCGGGCCAGCTTCTTGTCCGCCAGCTTCTGCTGCAGGTCGTTCAGCGGAAGCAACTGCTTCTTGGCCGCGTAGCCCGCGTAATCGGTCGTACTCTTGATCGTGATGATGTCCGTCGTGTCACCGCCGGCGAGCATGGTGGTGACCTTGTCCCGGTAGTTGTTGTTCAGGATGTCGACGGGCTTGATCGTGATGTCGGGGTTGGCGGCCTGGAAGGCGTCGATCAGCGCTTTGAACTCCGGGGTCTGCGCGTAACTCCAGAGTGCGATCGACAAGGTCGTCTTGCCCGGGGCGGTGCCGGAGTCGCCGGAGGTCCCGGCGCAGCCGGTGAGAGCCGCGGCCGTCGCGGCGATGGTGACGACGATCGTCGCGCCCTTCGTGTGTTTCATGGCACTGGTCCTTCATTCGGGGGGTGCGAACGTTCAGGCGCTGAGCCTGAGGTATTCCTCGCTGTCGAGTTCGGTCGTCAACGGGAGACCGGTGGTGTAGCGCTCGAGTTCGTCGAGCGCCGCGTCCGTCATCCGGTACAGCTCGGTGCCGAGGGATCCGGCGATGTGAGGTGTGATCAGCACGTTGGAAAGGTCGTACAGCACGGATGACGCGGGCAGCGGCTCCGGGTCGGTGACGTCGAGGATCGCGTTCAGGCGCCCCGATGCGCACTCTCGTTCGAGCGCGGCGGTGTCGACGAGCGATCCTCGCGCCGTGTTGATCAATGTGGCGTGATCGCGAAGTGCGGCGAGCTGCGCCGCGCCGATCATGTGCCGCGTCTCCGGCAGTTCCGGAGCGTGTAGCGAGAGAACATCCACCGTCGCCAGCAGCTCGTCGAGAGAGGCCGGCACGCCTCCTGCCTGCGCCACCTCGAGCGGGTCGGCGTAAGGGTCGTAGACCAGCACGGTGACGTCCTGGAGCTGCTGCAGCGCGGCCACGACGCGTCGCCCCACACGTGAGAACCCCACTACTCCGACGGTGCGAGAGACATTCCCGAGCCGCCCGAACCGGTCCGGCCTGGTCCAGTCGTCACGGAAGGCGCGCAACGAGGCCCCGAGGAACGGCGCCGCCTTGCCGGACATGATGACCGCGGCGAGCGTGTATTCCGCGACCGGGATCGCGTTCACGTCGGCGACGTTGCAGGCCCTGATGCCGCGCTCCCAGAACGCCTCGCTGACGAAAGGACGGATGGTGCCCGCGCAGTGAATCATCAGACGTAAATTCGGCATGCGCGCCAGCGCGGCCGCGTCCAGCACGGGAGCGTCCCATCCGGTCAACAGCACCTCCACGCCGGACAATCGCGTTCGAATCTGTTCGCTTGTGAGCTCGTCGGTCCAGATGGGCTCCGGCAGCGACGCCATGGCCTTCAGCCGTTCAAGCCGAGACTCGTCAAACTGAGCTTCGAACACCTCACGCCCCATCACGATCAGGGCTTCGGGACAAGTGGGCGGGGTCATTGGCTCAAGAACTCCAAGGCAGGGGGTGTTGTTTCGTGGTCGGCCCGTTGGTTGCGCCGCGGTGGAAGTCAGTGAATACTGCACGCGAAACACAAGTCAACATTTCGTTCATATCGATGTAACTCGAACAGAAACGAACACTATGGTGCCGATACCCCCGACGGCCGGTGTCCGTATGACGCCGTTCGAACCCCCCAGCGCCCACCGCGCTCCGACGATCGGGCGTGAGCCGTGAGCAAGCCGCGCTCGGCCGCTTCGCGGTTCGCCATGCAGCGCAAGGAGCAGGTACTCGAGCAACTGCGGCAAGACGGCGCGGTCACCGTGAAGGAGCTGGCGGAGCTGCTCGGCGTCTCCGAGATGACCGTGCGGCGCGATGTCAACGAGCTCTCCCGGCAGGGCCTCGTGACGAGAGTGCACGGCGGCGTGACGTTACGGAGCAAGCTCGACCAGACCGTTCGCGAACGCGAACCGCGTGGCGGCGCCCTCGCCCGGTACACCATCGGCATGGTCGTGCCGTCGCTGGACTATTACTGGCCGCACGTCGTCAACGGGGCGCAGCTCGCCGCCGCGCAGGCCGGCACCCGGCTGCTGCTGCGTGGATCGACCTACGACGCGGCGGACAACCGCAAGAAGATCCAGACGCTCCTCGACCGAGCCGACGTCCACGGCATCCTCGTGGCTCCCGAGACCGCCGGCGAGCAGGGTCGCGAGCTCATGCGCTGGCTCAACACCCTGCCACTCCCCGTCGTGCTCGCCGAGCGCAGACCCATCCGCGACATACCGTCGTTTCACCTGGAATCCGTCGCCACGGACCATGCCAGCGGAGCCGAGAAGGCGGTTCTGCACCTGCGCGCTCTCGGGCACGAGCGGGTTGGCCTGCTGGTGGCGGAGACCAGGCCGACGGCCCCTGCCGTACGTCGCGGATGGCGGGAAACCCTCGATCGTCTGGGACTCGACCCTCAGCAGTCTGTCAACGAGGACGCGGGCCGGTGCGAGGGGCCCGACGGGGAGCGGTTCATGGACGACGTGCTGCGACGGTGCCGCGCCACCGGCACCACCGCGCTGCTGATCTTCGCCGATGGCCACGCGCTCCGGTTCGTCCAGCACGCCACCGACCGCGGCGTGCGCGTGCCCGACGACCTGGCCGTGGTCGCCTACGACGACGAGGTCGCGCACCTCGGCCTCCCGGCCCTGTCAGCAGTGCGGCCCCCGAAAAGCTGGGTCGGCAAGGTCGGCGTCGAGATGCTCGTATCACGGCTCGATGAGGGCGGTTCTCGCCCGATGCACCACGTGCGGCTCGTGCCGGAACTGATCGTACGAGAGTCATCGGCACCCATCTCCGAGACGCTCCAGGTGGCCGCAACGGTGCGCGAGGCGACCGCTCCGTCGCACTAACCCCGAGTGAGTCCGCCCCTGGCCGTCCCCCGACGCGGCAGCGCAGCCCGATGCCGACGAGAGATCGGGGATGTCCGGCCGGAGTCGCGAGAGCCACGAAAGGAACGACATGACCAACCCCACGGCGCACGTGCCAGCCGGACACGGCTCACTGCTCAACAGGCACCAGTACGACTATTCGCCATGGAACTTCTGGACGCATGCCCCCGAAGAGGAGCATGCCCGGCAGCTGCAGATGCAGAGCGAACTCAACGAGCACCCCGGCTACACGATCGAGGAGCGCTGCTTCATCTCGGAGCTGGCGTCCGTGCAGAACGAACAGCTGCACCTCGGTCGCCGTAGCTACATCGCGGCCGGCGCCTACCTCACGGGATCGCTGAGAACCGGCAGAGACTGCACCATGAACCCCTACACCGTCGTTCGCGGGAGGATCGAACTCGGCGACGCCGTACGCATCGGGGCGCACACGTCTCTGCTGGCGTTCAACCACACGATCGACGACCCCGACGTCGAAGTTCACCGGCAGCCGCTCCGCAGCAAAGGAATCCGCATCGGCAACGACGTGTGGATCGGCTCCCACGTCGTGATCCTGGACGGCGTGACCGTCGGGGATCGGGCGGTCGTCGCCGCCGGAGCCGTCGTCACCAAGGACGTCCCCGCCGGCGCGATCGTCGGCGGCAACCCGGCGAAAGTCATCAAGTGGCGAGTACCGCAGCCGACCCCGCCCCGTCCGCCGAACGACGACGACCTCGCCGGCGCGGTGGCCGCCTTCGCCGACACCGCCCGCAGCCAGGCCGAGGAGATCCTGGACCGGTGTTTCCTCCCCTCCGTGGCGGGCGGGCTGTTCGTGGACAAACCCGGGGCCGCGCCCACCGTCCGCGCGCAATGCGACGCCATCGAGATCGCCGATCTGCTCCTCGGGCACGCGCCGAGCCAACTGCCCGCCGACCAGCAGATTCAGCGGCTGCGGAGCTGGCAGGACCCGAAGACCGGCATGGTCGGGCCGCTGCGCGACGACGGCACCCAGCGGCCACCCGGCGCGGGCCTGTTCGACCCGGACGCCGACTACCACGTGCTGTGCGTCGGGTACGCGCTCGACATCCTCGGAAGCCGGTTCCCTCTGCCTGTCCGGGTCGTCGCAGAGGCGGAGCCGAACCAGCTCGTCGCGGCCCTGGAAGGGCAGCCATGGCGGACGAACGCCTGGGCCGCGGGGCATTGGGTCGACGTGCTGGGCACCGCCATGCACTGGAACCGCGAACTCGGTGAACCAGGGCGGCCGGGAGCTGTGGAGACGGTCTTCGGCTGGCTGGTCACTCGTGCCGATCCCCGCACCGGAATATGGGGTTCACCCCGGCGGGAGGACGGGCTGCTGCAGGTCGTCAACGGTTTCTACCGTGCCTCCCGCGGGACCTTCGCCCAGTTCGGGCTTCCGGTGCCCTTTCCGGAGCGTGTAATCGACACGGTCCTCGCGCACGCCCGGGACAGGCGTTTCTTCCGCAGGGACCGGCAGAACGCGTGCAACGTCCTCGACGTCGTTCACCCCTTGTGGCTCACGCGACACAGCCTGTACCGCGAGGAGGAGATCGACGTCCTGGCCCAGAGGCTGTTGCGGGAGGCGCTCGGGCATTGGAGCGACCGGCAAGGCTTCGGGTTCCGGGCGCCACACCCGACTACGGCTGGCGATGACGCCACGTTGCCGGGCCTGCAGGGGACGGAGATGTGGCTGGCGATCATCTGGCTACTCGCCGACCTGGTGGGCGTCTCCGATGCACTGGGCTACCGGCCGCGGGGCGTGCACAAACCGGAGCCGGCCGCCTTGCTGCCCTGACCGCTGAGGCCGTCGCCTGCCGACGTGCGGACCGCGGCCACCAGCGGCTGCGGTCCGCGGCCCGGATTGCCACGACGACGTGGCCCGGTTCGACGTCTCGCCGCGGATTGCGGTGAGATCGGTGCGGAGACCGGCCGCGTGCAGGGCGGCCGCTGACTATTCGAGCTTGTCCTCGGTGATCTCGGCAGGGGGCCGTCGGGCGCGGGGTAACCTCCGAGTCGCGGGTCGACGCCGTGGCCGGCACGGTCCTCGACCGGTACGGCCGGTGCGACATCCTCGTCAACAAGGCCGGCGTCTTCCCGTTCACCGACCTCGACCACGTGACGATCGAGCTGTGGTGGAAGGTGCAGGCGGTCAACGTCGAGGCGATTCTGCTCTTCGGCCCGGGCGTTCGCACATGCGGGCCCGGGGTGGGGGCGCATCGCGGTCGTCCTTATGCGGTGAGACGTCAGGATCGGCTCGATGACCAGTCGTGCCTACCAGCACAATGCGGGCGCACTCACGAACGGACGCCCGCAGATAGAACCACCCGGCGGCGTGCAGCTTCCGTCCCGTCCGAACCTTCGGGTGGCGGATCTCCCGATCGGCAGACCCGCCACCCTTCGGATTCACGGCTAGCTCCTTATCGCACACCCGGTGGCGTACTCCCCAGCGTCATCGTCTGGTCAAAGCGCGATGCCCGATCGCGGTTGGCACCCCTTCGCGAAGATCCCACGACACGCTGCTCCGCCGGTTTCTGGCTCTTTGCCCTCCCCAGCGTGCGTCCGAGACGCTACGACTTCACGCGGCGCGCCCTCCGGACGGGATCTATGTGACCGTGGAGCCGGGCGGCTGGCAGGGCGGTGGTGGTAGCACGTTATGCCCCGCCGTCGGAAGCAGCCGCAGCCGGTGCCCGCACGAGCCGCCACTGCTGGCTGGAGTAGTTGTCGTCCTGGAACTGACTCATCTTGAGCGGGCTGATGGACGTGTAGCCGGTGTTCAGATTGAAGGTCTTGCCGCTGTTGTGATTCAGCAACTGGACATAGCCGTCGCCATGGTCGACGACACGCCATTCCTGACTGGGCGAGGTCGACTTGCTCTTCTGCAGGATGTTCCGGTCGTCGCTGACGTAGGCGCCGTCGACGTCGACATACTTGCCGCTGTTGACGTTCCTGATGCGGTAGAAACCGTTGTCCGCCGGTTCGAAGCGCCACCGCTGAGACGTGCTGCCGGAGTCCTTGGCCCCTTCGGTCAGCCAGCCGGCGGTCGGCTGCTGACCGGTCGCCGCTCCTTCGGCGGTGCTGTCGTTGGCGATCTGCAGGTAGCCACCGGTGCTCCGGTTGACGAGGTACCACTCGCCTTGCGCGATGCCGGTGGCGTCGGCGAGGAACTGGTTGCCCACGGTCCACCGGCTGCGGTCGCCGTTTCTCACATTCGACACGGTGAAGATCGTCTTTCCGTCGTCCATGGGGACGAAGCTGCGGCTGTAGGATCTGGCGACGGTCGAGTGCAGCTTTATCCAACGGCTTCCGGGCGCGGCGTTGTCGTAATTGACGAACAGGCCGTCCAAGGAATTGCCGCTGACGACGACCGCTCCCTTGGGGCCGACGTTCGGCAGGTTGACGACGTAAGGCGTGCCTTTCGGAATTGTGCCGTCCGCCTGTCGCACGACCTGGTTCGGCTTGTCGTTCCAGCTTTCCGGATCGTTCGTCACCCGGTAATTGACCGCGCATCCGCCCGCGGCCCCTGGAGTCTGCGGGGTGCCGCCACAGTACTCGTAGGTCATGATGTAGTTTCCGTTGTTCATCTTCGCGACGACCGGCATGCCGGGCCGGGCGTCTGGACCGGCATCGACGACGTCGTCGACGACGGCACCCCAGCGCTTTCCGTCAGTGCTCACCTGATGGACGAGCTTCTGTGACTTGCTCGCCTCGCGCTCGTCGGTGTAGTAGACGACGAGGCGGTTGGGCGTGCCGCCACCTCTGTTGTAGGCGTACATGAACGGCTCCCAGATCGGGCCGGGAGTCGCTTGCTCCTGCGGGATCCCGCCTTGAGCGACCGTGGACACGAACTGCCACGTCCGTCCGGCGTTGTTGCTCTTGTACAGATCGATGTAGGTATTGCCGCTCTGATTGCCGGTCCGAGCCCACGTCCGGGCCAGCGCCGACAGAAGGATCGTGCCCGCCGGCATGTCCCCGATCGCGACCGGGAGCTCATACAGCGTGGGCTGGGAGACGAGGTGATAGCCCGAGCCGTGGCCCCGGCCGTTGGCGCGGTCGTACACCTTGCTCCAGCTGGTGTTCCAGCTCCGGCCCTCGTCGTCGCTACGGAAGATCGGGATGTGGCTATCGTCACTGTAGGTCAGCCACTGCACCGCGCCGAGCATGACACCGTTATCGTGCGGGTTGCTCTGGTGACGCAGCTGAAGAGCCCTGGGGTAGCGGAAGCCCTCCGAATGGCTGTCGGCCGGAGGGCTCAGAATCGGCGTCGGGCCGAACGGTGAGTACGTGTAAGCGAGCGCCGGAGTGGCCAGGGTGGTCAGGGTGGTCAGGGTGAGGATCGTCAGGATGACACCGAGAAGTCTTGTCCTCGTCATATAAAGACCTTTCGTAGCGTGCTACTCAGCCGTAGTTTGGGCTGCATGAGGCAGCAGGGCGCAGGCATATGCCCGCGCAAGCGCGCTGAAATTCGAAAATCGAATCATTGGTTCTGCCCCGCCTGCATTCGGGCGGAGTCACGTCCGGTCCGGTACGTAGCAATGACGACACGACCGATGAGACTGGCGTTTCTGATATCAGATCGCGGCGGTAGTGGATTTTTGATGGACCGCGAGCGATTCGAAACCGGCCGGCAGGGAACAGCGGCCAGGAGTGCGGCGCGTGGGGGGCGCGAATCACGTCAGGCGGGCCTCGTGCCGCCTTGGTGCCGCCGCCGGTGGTCAACCGGCCGATCTCGGCGGTTGCCCTGTCCATGAAATGCCGCATCTGGCGGAAAGAGCCGTAATAGCCAGCGAATGAACCCCGGACACTGCTGTATACGGCGCATACCGGGGACGGGCATGGACGCAAGAGGCGTGGACGGAAAGCCATTGGGGGGTGACCTCTTCCACGTGCGGGTGGCACAAGTGCTGTTAGCGATAACAGCTCTGGAAGTGGAGTCTTCAACGTGCGGACGGATGGAGTCAATTGTTCGCCGCTACTCAATCAACATCGAACATCGGCCATGCGTGTGATCACCGATCTCCGGCCACCAGGCTCAGGGCCTCTTCTCCATTCCCGGCGGAACGCTAGGAGCCGAAGGCCAGGTCGAGGAAGCCACCGCCGCCTGCCTCAGCCGAGACGGGCTCGGGCCGGTCTGCGCGTCAGGAGATCAGCCGCGGCGCACGCCGGGTGTGCTCTCCCGCAGGACGACCTCGCCTCGTACGACGAGTCGCCGGTGAGGGCCTTCCGCGGGTTCCCGCAGAACCATCTCCAGCGCGGCCGCGCCGATCCTGGCGAGCGGCAGGCGAACCGTGGTGAGGGCGGGAACGATGTCCCGCAGGGTGGCGATGTCGTCGAAACCGGCGACCGCAACCCTGCGGTCGAGACCGCGCGACCGCAGCGCCGCGAGGGCGCCGACCGCCATGACGTCGTTGACGGCGAAGACGCACTCGACGTCGCGTCGGCGGGCGAGAAGTTCGAGCATGGCGTCATGCCCCCCGTCGCGGTTGAACTCGCCGTGCACGATCATGTCCGGGGGAAGCGTGATCCCCGCGCCCGCCATGCCTTCGGTGAATCCGGCGAGCCGGTCGGTGGCCGTGAGCAGGTTACGCGGGCCGGCGAGCACGCCGAACGAGCGGTAGCCGAGGCCGGTCAGGCGGGTGGCGAGGTCGCGGGCGCCCGCGCGGTTGGCGACGACCACGGTGTCGACGGGCAGCCGTCGCTGACCGATCAGGGCGACCCGGCCGCCCGAGCGTTCGAAGGCGTCGAGCTCGGCGCCGAGCCGCTCCAGCGCGTCGCGGTCGTCCGTACGCGACCCGGCGATGACGATCGCCGCCGCGCGCAGGCCGCGCAGCGCGGCGGCATACTCGATCTCCTTGTCCGGTCGTCTCCCGGTGCCGGCGATGCTGACCATCAGGCCGTTGGCCTCGGCCACCCGCATCGCCCCGGCGGCTATCGAGGAGAAGTACGGGTCCTCGATGTCCTGCACGACGAGCCCGACCAGGTTGGTGCGGCCCCGCGCGACGGCCTGTGCCTGCGCGTTGGCCGTGTAGTTGAGCGCACGCGCCGCCCGTTCGACCCGCTCACGGATCTCCGGACGAACAGTGCGTGCGCTGCCGTTGATGGCGCGCGACGCCGTGGCGAGCGACACCCCGGCCTCTCTCGCCACCTCTTCCAGCGTGACCGCGCCACGCTTCGCACCCATGGTCCTCATCTTGGCCTGCCGGCGGTCGTGGTTCGAACGGCGGACCCACGGTTGACGTCTCCGCGGCCCTGGCCGTACGGTCCACGGTAGCGGAAAGCGCTTTCCGCCTCTACGGAAAGCGCTTTCCATGTGATTGTCTCAAAATGAGGAGGCCGTATGGAGACCCTCGGCGTGGTCATGAACGGGGTGACCGGGCGCATGGGCTACCGCCAGCATCTGGTCCGTTCGGTCCTTGCGATCAACGAGCAGGGCGGTGTCGAGCTGTCGGACGGGCGGCGGGTGACGCTTCGGCCGGTGCTGGTGGGGCGCAGCGCGGCCAAGCTGGAGGCCATCGCGGCCCGGCACGGCATCCCTGATTGGACGACCGACCTCGGGGCGGCTCTCGCCGACGACCGCAACGCCGTGTACTTCGACGCGCAGACGACGAACGCCAGGGTCCCGGCCGTCATGCGGGCCATCGAGGCCGGCAAACACGTCTACGTCGAGAAGCCGACCGCGGAGAACCTCGACGACGCGGTCGCCCTGGCGCGGGCGGCCCGCGAGGCCGGGGTGAAGAACGGCGTCGTCGCCGACAAGCTGTTCCTGCCTGGGCTGCTGAAGCTGCGCCGTTTGATCGACGGCGGCTTCTTCGGCCGGATCCTGTCGGTGCGCGGCGAGTTCGGTTACTGGGTGTTCGAGGGCGACTGGCAGCCGGCCCAGCGGCCCTCCTGGAACTACCGGGCCGAGGACGGCGGCGGCATCGTGCTCGACATGTTCCCGCACTGGGCGTACGTGCTGGAGAACCTGTTCGGCCGGGTCGAGGCGGTGACCGCGCGGGCGGTGACGCACGTCGAGGAGCGGGTGGACGAGCACGGCCGGCCGTACAAGGTGACCGCCGACGACGCCGCCTATGCGATTTTCGAGCTGGCCGGCGGGGTGATCGCGCAGATCAACTCCTCCTGGGCGGTGCGGGTGAACCGCGACGAACTGGTGGAGTTCCAGGTGGACGGCACCCACGGCAGCGCCGTGGCGGGGTTGCGCCGGTGCCGCGTCCAGCACCGGTCGGCCACCCCGATGCCGGTGTGGAACCCCGACCTGCCGGTGACCGAGCCGTTCCGTGAGCAGTGGCAGGAGGTGCCGGACAACGCGGAGTTCGGCAACGGTTTCAAGACGCAGTGGGAGATGTTCGTGCGGCACGTCGTGGAGGACGCGCCGTTCCCGTACGACCTCGCCTCGGGTGCGCGCGGGGTGCAGCTCGCGGAGCTGGGCCTGCGCTCCTCGGCGGAGGGTGTGCGTGTCGAGGTGCCCGGAGTCGCGGCATGACCGTCATCACGCTGCCCGGGCCGGACCGCCGGCTGGAGAGCTACCGGATGCGCGAGCCGGTCGCGTGGGCCCCGCCGCCGTCACCCCCTGTGGGCCGGGTCGTCTACGCGGCCGCGCACGTGGTGGCCGACCCGCTCGCCGATCACGCCCCCGGCTCCCCCACCGCCCTCGACTGGGACGCGACCCTGCGCTTCCGCCGTCACCTGTGGTCGTACGGACTGCGGGTGGCCGACGCGATGGACACCGCCCAGCGGAACATGGGCCTGGACTGGACGGCCACGGCCGAGCTGATCCGGCGCAGCGCCGCCGAGGCCCGGGATTTCGGCGACCCGGCCGACCTGCTGGCCTGCGGCGCCGGCACCGACCACCTGCCCCACGCGGCCACCCTGGAGGAGGTCGTCGCCGGTTACCTGGAGCAGATCCAGACGGTCCAGGACGCGGGCGCCCGGGTCGTCGTCATGGCCAGCAGGCAGCTCGCCCGCCTGGCCCGCGGCCCCGAGGACTACCACAAGGTCTACGCGACCCTGCTCGGCCACGCCGACCAGCCGGTGATCCTGCACTGGCTGGGCGAGGTGTTCGACCCCGCCCTCGCCGGATACTGGGGGTCACGCGACCTGGAGGCCGCGACCGAGGCGTTCCTCGCGCTCGTCCACGACAACGCGGCACGCGTGGACGGGGTCAAGGTGTCACTGCTCGACGCCGATCACGAGGTGCGGCTGCGCGAACGGCTCCCGGCCGGGGTGCGGCTCTACACCGGCGACGACTTCAACTACCCGGAGCTGATCGCGGGCGGCAGCCATGCGCTGCTCGGGATCTTCGACCCGATCGCCCCGGCCGCGGCGGCCGCGCTCCAGGCGCTCGACGCCGGAGACGACGAGCGGTTCGCGTCCATCCTCGCCCCGACCGTGCCGCTCGCCCGCAAGATCTTCGAAACCCCGACCTACCACTACAAGACCGGCGTCGTCCTGCTGGCCTGGCTCGCCGGGCACCAGGACGCCTTCGTCATGGTCAACGGCGCGCACAGCGCCCGGTCGATCCTTCACCTGACCGAGGTGTTCCGCCTCGCCGACCAGGCCAGGCTCCTGCCCGACCCCGACCTCGCCGCTGCACGCATGCGCCATCTGCTCGCCACCGCCGGAGTAACGCGATGACGGTGATCGAGCGGCTCTCGCTCAACCAGTGGACGACCCGGCGCTGGTCGGTGCGCGAAGCCGTCGACGGCTGCGTACGGCACGACATCCCCGCGATCGGGCTGTGGCGGGAGAGCGTCGCCGAGCACGGCCTGACCGCGACCGCGAAACTGGTCACGGACGCGGGGCTGCGCGTCTCCTCCCTGTGCCGGGGCGGCTTCCTGACCGGCCCCGGGCTCGCCCTGGACGACAACCGCGCGGCGATCGACGAGGCGGCCGCCCTCGGCGCCGCCTGCCTGGTGCTCGTGGTCGGCGGCCTGCCCGGAATGGCGCCCGGCGGCGCGCGCGAGGCCGGATTCAGCCGCGACGTGGCCGCCGCACGGGCCCGGGTCGCCGAGGCACTCGCCCTGCTGGCCCCGTACGCCGCCGAGCGCGGTGTACGGCTCGCGCTGGAGCCGCTGCACCCGATGTACTGCGCCGACCGCGCCGTGCTGTCCACCCTTGCCCAGGCGCTCGACCTGGCCGAGCCGTACCCGGCCGAGCAGGTGGGTGTGGTGGTCGACACCTTCCACCTGTGGTGGGACCCCGAGGTGCTCACCCAGATCGAGCGGGCGGGTGAGCGGATCGCGAGCTACCAGGTGAGCGACTTCCTGGTGCCGCTCCCCGCCGACACGCTGCTCGGCCGCGGCATGTTGGGCGACGGCGTCATCGACTTCGGGCCGCTCACCAGCGCGGTGGACGCCGCCGGCTACCGCGGCGACATCGAGATCGAGATCTTCAACGCCGACATCTGGGCCGCCGACCCCGACGAGGTGCTCGCCACGATGAAACGGCGTTTCGCCACCCAAATCCGCTGACGAGCACCGTCCGGTCGCCCGAAGCCGCCCCCGGCTCGCGGAGCAGCGGCCAAGTCCCTCTCACCGAACTACCGGCCGCGACCGGCGACACCTGACGACGGCCGCACAGACGCCTTTCACGGCGCAGGGAGCGTCAATTGTCGCAACGACACCACCAGTCCAGGGTCGTGGGGACCGATGGGATCCCCACCGCCCATGCACGGGCCGTCGCGAGAGACTTGTTCGCCGGCACTTGGACGGAATTCGCGTCCCGTGGGAGGCGGTGAGGTCGAACGTGAGCCTGCGAACCGTTCACGAACTCGGCCGGTCGGTGACCGTCACCTGCGGCAACGTCGAGCTCCTCACGTATGTCTACGCTCCGGACACCCCGGTGCTGGAGTCACCCAAGCCGTACATCCATCCCATCCGCACCCTCGGCGGCGCGCTCGTGTCGCTTTATCGCCCACACGACCATGTGTGGCACAAGGGCATCGCATGGTCGCTGCCGAACGTGGGCGAGCACAACTTCTGGGGCGGCCCGACGTACGTACGGAGCCGTTCCTATGTGCAGCTCGACAACAACGGCAGCGCCACGCACCGGAAGATGACCAGGCTGACATCCGCCGAGGACCGGGCCGAGATCGGGCACACCCTGGATTGGACCTCCCAGGCAGGCGCCCCGGTCATCGCCGAGAGCCGCTCGCTGACCACGACCGTGCTCAACCCGGCGACCTGGACTCTCGTTTTCGACACCGCCATGACCAACGTCTCTGGGGCCGCGCTGGTTTTCGGGTCCCCGACCACCAAGGGACGGGAGAACGCCGGGTACGGCGGGCTGTTCTGGCGCGGCCCGAGGTCGTTCACGGGAGGGGTTCTCCAGTCGCCGGAGACGACCGGAGGCGACGAGCTGCGGGGCACCCACGCCGAATGGTTCGCCTTCCTGGGCCGTCACGACGAGACAGGCCAATACTCCACGATCCTTATGGTGGACGACACAGCCAACCCACGGCATCCGCCGCAGTGGTTCGTGCGCAGCGAGGAATTCGCCTGCCTCTGCCCTGCTCCATTCTTCAGCCAGGAGGTCGAGCTACCTGACGGTGGCACGCTTCGCTTCAGGTACGCGGTCGTGGTCGCGGATGGCGATCGGGGCGAGCAGGGATCCAAGCTGCTGGCCGAGCACGGCCGCGCGGCGCTCGCGGAGACACTTGCCGCGCAGCAGGCGGCCGGCGTCCGCATCTCCCTCGGCATGATGAAAGGGAAGGCCGGCGCCGAGTGAGTAGATCCGCGTCAGTGGTCCGGGCCATCAGTGAGTGAACTCGAGGACGAGAACGACTGGGGAGCAGTGACGAGGCGTGACGCTTCCACCCCCAGGAATGCGCCACGCCCCGCGCCTGCGAGCGGGTCGAGAATCACTTGAGCGAGCCGAGTGTGAGACCCCCTCTCCAGTACCGCTGCAGCAGGAGGAACGTGATCACCAGCGGCAGGATCGAGACCAGGGAACCCGTGATGATCAGGTTGAACAGCACCTGGTTGCCGCTTTGAATGGTGGCCGCCTGGAGCCAGGACTGCAGGCCCACGGTCAGCGGGTAGAGCTTGTCGTCGCTCAGCATGACCAGTGGCAGGAAGAAGTTGTTCCAGGTCGCCACCATGGAGAAGAGCAGCACCGTGACCAGCGCGGGCTTGATGACGGGCAGCGCGACCCGGGCGAACGTCCTGATCTCGCCGGCCCCGTCGATCCTCGCCGCCTCCAGCAATTCGTTGGGGACCGACTCCTGCACGTAGACCCGTACGAGGTAGACCCCGAAGGGGTTGAGCAGCGATGGCAGGATGACCGCCCAGATGGTGTCGGTCAGATGGACCTTGCTCAGCAGGAGGTACGTGGGAATGACCAGGGCCGTGGCCGGCACCATGATCATGCCAAGTAGCGCCGAGAACAGCAGGCGCCTGCCGGGGAAGGTGAACTTGGCGAAGGAGTAACCGGCCAGCGTGGCGATCGCCGTCGCGCCCGCTCCCCCCAAGATCGAGTAGACGACCGTGTTACCCATCCAGTGCAGATACGCGTGGCCCTGCTGGGTGAACAGCTCGCGCAGGTTGTCCACCACGGAGCCGGGGGCGGAGAACCAGAACGCGGCCGAGTCGAACAGATTCTTGGAGCTCTTGGTGGACGAGACCAGGAGCCACCAGAAGGGGACGAAGAAGTAGACGATCAGGCCGATCATGAACAGCCGGATCCCGGCCCTGCTCACCGCGTGCCTCCCTTCTTGCGGGTGACGAAGAGGAACACGTAGGAGCCCACGAAGACCACGGCCCCCAGCGCGAAGGAGATCGCCGCCGAGTACTCGAACTCCGAGTACTGGAAGGCCATGTTGTACGCGTAGAGGTTGGGCGTGAAACCCGCGGAGATCGCCTTGGACGCGATCGGTCGCAGCGTCTGCACCTCGGTGAAGAACTGGAGCGTGCCGATAATGGCGAAGACGGTGGTGAGCACCAGGGCCGAACGAATCATCGGCACCTTGACCCGCCAGGCGATCCGCCACTGATCGGCCCCGTCCACCGCGGCGGCCTCGTAGACATCCCTCGGCAGCCCCTGCAATGCCGCGTACAGGACGATCATGTTGTAGCCGGTCCACTGCCAGGTGACGATGTTGCCCAGGGCGAGCATGATCCAGTTGTCGCTGAACAGGTCCACGCCCCGGACCACGCCGAAACTGGGGCTGTAGATGAATCCCCACATCAGCGTGCCGACGACGGCCGGGACCGCGTAGGGCATGAACAGCGTGAGCCGGAAGGCGCGGGCGAGGCGCCCGGCCACGACGTCCAGGATCAGCGCGCCGACCAGGGCCAGGCCGAGCATGACGGGGATCTGCACCAGGCCGAACAGCGCGACGCGGCGCACGCCGGTGAGGAACTCGGGATCGGTGAACGCCCTGACGTAGTTCTCCAGGCCGCTGAAGTACTCGCCCTGCAGCAGCGTGGTGCGATGCAGGCTGAGCCACAGGGAGTACGTCAGCGGGATCACCAGAAAGGCGACCATGACCAGGACGAAGGGGGTGACGAACAGCAGGCCGACGAGGCGCCGGGCCCCCGCCCCGGCCCGCCGGAGGCGTGCGGGCGCCTCCTCCGGGAGGACGGGCCGGGGCGGGGCGATCTGATGCGACGTACTCATGTCGCTACTGCTGCGCCGAAGGGCTGACGGTGAATCCCTGCTGCCCGGCGTACGCGGTCACCTTGGCCTGGAGCTGGTCGAGCGCCCCGCTCCAGGACACCGTCCCCTTGGAGGCGGCGGCGACCTGCTCGGTGAGCGTGTTGTACGCGTAGTCCTGGAACGGGCTCCAGTCGAACGGGCCGAGCGCGTCCGACGTCGGGACGAAGACCTCGTTGACCTTCTGATTGCCGAAGAACTCGTACTCCTTGTTCAGGAAGTAGTCCCAGTGCAGGATGGAGGTGACGGTGGGGAAGAGGAACGCCTTGTCGATTCCGATCTTCCAGGCCTCCTTGTCGGTGCCGAACAGTTCCATGGCGACCTTGGCGGCCTCCTTGGGATGCTTGGTCTGGTCGGTCACGGCGAAGGTGGACCCGCCCCAGTCGCCGTGGTCGTTGGCTCCCGCCGTCCACTGTGGCATCGGCGCCGCCCGCCACTTGCCCTTGGTCTTCTCGGCGATGCTGGCCAGGTAGGCGGGACCCCATCCGGCGGCCAGATAGGTGACGTACTTCCCGGAGCCCAGGCCGTTGTAGAAGTCGGTGCCGCCCGTCGAGGTCGGGTCGGCCAGCTTGTCGCGAACCAGGCCGCCCCAGTACTCCATGACCTTCTTGGCGTTGGGGTCGTTGAGCGTGACGCCGATGTTGGGGAGCTTGGAGTAGGAGTAGGTGTACGGGCGCGAGCCGGCCTGCCAGAACAGGCCCTGCAGCCAGCCCGCGGCGTCCGGGCTGATGCCGAAGGCACTGATGAACTTGTCCGGGGCGGCCTGCTTGAGCTTTTCGGCGACCTTGCGGTACTCGTCCCAGGTCTTCGGCACGTCGAGCTGGTACTTGTCGAAGATGTCCTTGCGATAGAGCATCGCCATCGGACCGCCGTCCACCGGAATCGCGAAGACCTTGTTCCCGTCGCTGACCTGCTTCCACGCCCACTCGGCGTAGTCGCCCTTCACGGCGCTGGCGCCGTACGGACCGATGTCGAGCAGGTGCTTGGTGAGCTGGATGGTGGGGAGCTCCTGGAACTCCAGCATGACGACATCAGGCGCACCGGACCCGGCCTTGAGCGCCGTCTTGAGCTTGGTGTACTCGTCGCCGCCGATGCCGGCCTGGACCCAATCGACCTGGACGTCCTTGTGGGTGGCGTTGAAGTGGGCCACCACGTCCTTGAACTCCGGGTACCAGGCCCACACCTTGATGCGCACGGGGCCTCCGGCCTGGTCCGGCGCGGTGTCCTTTGTCGCGCCGCCACCGCTTCCGCATGCGGCGGCCAGCAGGCCGATCATCATGAGTACCGCAGTCTTGCGAACGTTCATACCTGTTCCTTTGCCGATTCGTCCCCGAGAGTTGAGATGAGTTAGCGATAACAAGACCGGCGAGCTCCCCTATGTGGATAAGGGACATCTCGCATGGACAGGCAGCCGCTCTCGGCGGCCCTGGCCCGTCTCTATAGGGCGCGGGATTTCGATCGGGACCTCGTGTGTTTCACCGAGGTAGCGTGAGTGTTCGCGATCGAGGGAACACCGCCGTTCCTGGGGCACTCGCCGTGGCGGTCAGGCGAGCCGGAATCTGACACAACTCCACGAACATCCGGGCACCTCGACCGACCGAGTGGTCGCGGAGTCATTCGGAGCCGGCTCCACGCGGTCGGGATCGTCGAGCGTGTTCCGCGCGTAGGGATCGCCGCCGAATGTCAGCGCTTCGATCAGTTCGGCGTCGCCGTCGAACGTGAACTCGACGCGCGCCGGCGTGCTCGGGTCTCGGTTTACGATGAACGTCGCGACTTCACGGGTCGCTTCGTCCCACGTCGCCACCGCGTCGACCGCTCGCACGGAACCGAATCGTTCAGTTTGAAGAGCAGTGCTGGTGACCGATGTGGACAACACCGCTCCGCGCGCGTGGCGGGACGTCAGCGAGAACGGATGGAATGTCGTCTGGCGCCATGCGCGACCGCCAGGCTCGGTCATGATCGGGGCGATGACGTTCACCAGTTGCGCGAGACAAGCGGCGGCGACGCGGTCGCTGTGCCGAAGAAGGCAGATGAGGAGGCCGCCGACGACGACCGCGTCCGCGAGGTTGTAGTTGTCCTCGAGCAGACGCGGCGCGACAGGCCAGTCCTCACCAGACGGTGGCACAGATGGCGCGGACTTCTGGTACCACACGTTCCACTCGTCGAACGAGATCATCACACGCTTGTCGATCCTCTTCGCCGCGGCGACAGAGTCGGCTACGCCCGTCACCGACGTGATGAAGTAGTCCATGTCCTCGGCGGACGCGAGGAATGATGCGAGGTCGACTCCGCCTTCCTCCGCGTAGTAGGCGTGGCAGGAGATCATGTCGACCAACTCGATCGTCTCCTGCAGGACGACGCGCTCCCACTCCAGGAAGCTCGGCATCGCGGAACTCGACGAACCACACGCGACCAACTCCAGCGTCGGATCGAACTGGCGCATCGCTCGGGCGGTCTCGGCGGCGAGGCGTCCGTATTCCATGGCTGTCTTATGGCCGGTCTGCCACGGGCCGTCCATCTCGTTGCCGAGGCACCAGAGCCGGATTCCGTGCGGCTTCTCGGCACCATTGGCACGTCGACGGTCGGAAAGCCGGGTACCGCCACCGTGGTTCGCATACTCAAGAAGGTCTACGGCCTCCTGAACGCCGCGGGTGCCGAGATTCACGGCCAGCATGGGTTCGACGTTCGCCTTGCCTGCCCAGCGCATGAACTCGTCCAGCCCTATCTCGTTGGTCTCCAACGAATGCCAGGCCAGATCGAGTCGGCGCGGCCGGTCGGCGCGAGGCCCGACGCCGTCTTCCCATCTGTAGCCCGAGACGAAGTTTCCGCCCGGGTAGCGGACGACGGTCACCCCGAGCTCTCGTACCAGGCGCAGTACGTCTCGCCGGAACCCGTCTTCGTCGGCGTCGGGGTGACCGGGCTCGTAGATCCCGGTGTAGACAGCCCGGCCGAGGTGTTCCACAAAAGAGCCGAAAATGCGTCGGGGCACGGGAGCGACTTGCCGCGAATGACCGAACGAGATGGAAGCGGCATGCATTCAGAACCTCCCTGATGAGGAATTCCGGTCAACCGTGGAGCTCGACCACGACGGCGTCTCCGTCCGAGTGAGCTCGGACCAATCGAAGATCGGACACGAAGATGGGCGCTGCTGAATCTTCCGGAATCACGGTGCGGTCACCGCTGACGATCAGTACGGCACAGCCGGCCGCGAGCCCCGCGGCGACACCCGCGTCCGAGTCCTCAATGACCAGGCAACGGTCCGGCGACACGCCCAGCAAGGCAGCCGCTCGCAGGAAAGGCTCGGGCGACGGCTTGCCTCCGGTCACATCGTCGGATGTGACCAGAACCGCTGGAGGCGGGATCATCGCCGCCCGCATTCGCGCGAGTGCCACCTCTGATGTGGACGAGGTCACAATGGCCCACTTGTCGCTCGGGAGTCGGGCCAGGAACCTGCGGGCGCCCACCATCTCCCTGACTCCATCGGCATCCGCGATCTCGATGTCCTGCAACCGCGCGGCCGACATCTCTCTCCGGTGGGACGGGATCACCGTTTCGATGATCGTGTTCGCCGGTACGCCATGAGGCAGGTCCGCCGCCGAGACGACGACGCCCTCCTCCCGCAGCCAGCGTTCCCAGGACCGGGCCAGCGCGGCACGTGAGTCGACCAGCGTGCCGTCGAGGTCGCACAAGATGGCGGAGAAGCGTCCGAGTGTGCGTATCGAGCGATCCATGTCATCCCTGAACCCTGGCGAATGAGCAAGGCCCCGTACGCTACCGCCTCAGCTCGCCTGGGCGATGGCGGCGCTCAGACGAGCAGACCGCTTTACCGCTGATGAGGGATCAGCTAAGAAGCTTCCTGGCCGTCCGATCATCCGTCACGAGCGAGCTGATCAGGCCCGAGGCGGCGACTGCTTGCACCGCGCCGACCTTCCTCTGGCCACCACCCACGGCTATGACCTCGTTAACGGCGCTCAATTGTTTCGCGGTGATGGAGATCGCTCTCGCGGCATCCCACTCGACGATGCGCCCCTCCTGGTCGACCAATGTGGAGCACACCTCCCCCACGACGCCGCGCGAGAGCAGGCCGTCTCTCTCATCGTCATCCATGAAGTTGTCGAAGAGCTGGGAGTCCGGCGGTGCCCAGCTTCCGATCGTGACCAGCGCGATCGTCACATCGTCGATCCTGTTCATCGTCCGCCTGATGCTGGGATGCCGCAGGAGCGCGTCCGCGGCGAGCGAGTCGGCGAAGACCTGGGGGGCGTAGAGCGAATAGCCCCGTCCACCGGAAGCTCTGGTGAACCTGGCGATCGCCTCGAGCCCGTTCTCCAAGCGCGGATCCGCGACGCCGGTCAGCTGAACGACGTCACATCTCTTCAGCGATCGAACGTGCGACGAGATGGACTGCACGGTTCGCCCCGTTGTCGTCCCGAGCACGTCGTAGTCGCTCACCAGGCTGGTCAACAGCTCGGCGGCGACGGGCGAGAGATGGTCACGGACCGCGTCGGGTTCATCGCTCGGAGTCGCCACTACGATGGCTCGGCGAAGATCGAATCGCTCCCGCAACGCCACCGACAGGCCGGCGTCTATCGGTCCCGGATTGTTAATCGTGATCGACACGACGCCGGTTTCGACGGCCTCGTCCAGGAGGCGGGCCACTTTGAATCGCGATAGGCCGAGTTCATTGGCTATATCAATTTTGCTTGCTTTGTCGCCGAAGAATCGTCGCGCGACATAAGCGATCCTTACCTCGTCGTCCGGCCCCATGTCCCCTCCGCGCTCAGATGAGCAAGCCGCCGTACCAGATGTGTCGCCCACGCTAGCATGACGCCGGCGGCGTGCTCCGGTGCCTCTGACGGTCGTCATGCCGAAGCCGGACGGCTGGACAAGCAGGGCGGTCTTCCCCTCATCGAGAAGAGCCCATCGCTCCGCCCTGGACGTGATGCGCTCGAACCCGTACCGACGGAGGAATTAGATGCAGGACCTTTCCGGCGAACCGGCCGGCGGCAATTGGTCAGGGACGCACAAGTACATCGCCACCAAGGTGGTTTCGCCGCGGACGGTGTCGGAAGTCCAGGAATTGGTGAGGAACTCCCGGCGAGTACGGGCTCTCGGCACTCGCCACTCATTCAATGACATCGCCGACACGGGCGGTGTTTTGCTCAGCGTAAGGGCGATCAAGACCGAGATCGAGCTCGCCGAGCCCGATATGGCCGTCTGGGCGCCTGCCGGCCTGCCGTATGGCGCTCTGGCCGAGTGGCTTGACGACCGCGGCCTCGCGGTCGCGAATCTCGGTTCCCTGCCGCACATCTCCATTGGAGGCGCGATCGCGGTCGGAACCCATGGCTCGGGCGACTCCAACGGCAACCTGTCGTCCTCCGTGACCGGCATAGAGATCGTTACCGCCGACGGCGATTTGCTGCGCGTGGAGTCCGGCGCGACCGACTTCGAGGGTTTCGTCGTCGGTCTTGGCGCCCTTGGCATCGTCACACGCGTCAAGCTGGCGGTCGTTCCGAGCTTTGAGGTGCGCCAGGACGTCTATTTGTCGCTGCCTTGGCGCACCCTGCTGTCGAGGCTCGACGCCGTCATGAGCGCCGCCTACAGCGTCAGTGTGTTCACGCGCTGGACCGAAAGCGACGTGGCCCAGGTCTGGCTGAAGAGCCGCATGGGCGAGCCTTTTCGATTCGCAGACGAATTTCACGGAGCGGTCGGCGCCAAGGACAAGATCATGTCCCCCTCGGACGAGGGGCATGACAACACCACGGTCCAGGGTGGGGTCGCGGGAGCATGGCATGAGCGTCTGCCTCATTTCCGGTTCGACTCCGTCCCGAGCAATGGAAACGAGATCCAGACGGAGTACTTCGTCGCGCGGGAGGACGCGGCGCGAGCACTCAGGGCGGTCAGGCGTCTCGGCGCGAAGATCGACCCACATCTTCTGATCTCCGAGTTCCGAACGGTCGCCGGAGACGACCTCTGGATGAGCCCCGCGTATCACCGTGACAGCTTTGCGATCCACTTCACCTGGAAGAACAGCCCCACACACGTCCTGAGGGTGCTTCCGCGGATCGAGGAGGCTCTGGCGCCGTTCGATCCGCGGCCGCATTGGGGAAAGTGGTTCACGCTGGACGTCGACGCCACGAAATCCACGTATGAACGCTACGGGGATTTCGTACGGCTCGCCGAGCGTCTCGACCCCGGTCACAAATTCCGGAACCCGTACCTTGAGCGGGTGCTCGGCCTGCCGAATTGATGCCGTACCTGCCCGTGGCCGCGTCTGGCAGAAGGATTTGTTCGGATGCAAACGAGAGCGCATATCTTGTGCGGAGTTTCGTTACACCCGTCCGCTCGGGCGGCTCTCGAGCAATTGGGCGAGGTGAGGGAACTGCGGCGTGAGTCACTGACCGTGGACCTCGTCGATTGTGATGCCGTGGTCGCGTACGGGGCACCCATGTCGGTGAACGAACTCGAAACGGCTGGGCGGCTGAAAGTGATCTCCTGCCACAGTTGCCCGCCGGAACTTCGTTCTGCCGCCGCCGATCGCGGCATCGTGGTGCACGAGGTCCCTACGCTGTGGGAGACCGTGGCGGATCTGACCGCCGGCCTGGTTCTCGCGGGGGCCCGCCAGATTCCGCAGGCCGATGCCGCGGTTCGCCACGGGCAGTGGAGCAGGGCGGATTTGAAGGTGCGCTTCTCGGGACGTGACGTCTTCGGCCGTACGCTCGGCATCGTCGGCCTCGGGCGAATCGGGGCTCTGCTGGCGCGCCGGATGTCCGGCTTTGACATGCGGATGCTGTATCACGACATCCGGCGACGGCCTGACCTGGAGTCGGCGTTCGGCTTGAGGTTCGCCCGGCTGACGGAGGTAGTGGCGGCCGCGGACTTCCTGGTGGTCCTGGTGCCGTTGAACAACAGCACTCGCGGCCTCATGGACGATGCGATGTTTCAGCTGATGAAGCGCGACGCCTTCTTCATCAACACCTCCCGTGGGGCGGTGGTCGACGAGGACGCGCTCATTCGGGCCCTGCGATCCAGACGGATCGCGGGAGCGGCACTGGATGTCTTCACCCGGGAACCGTTGGCTTCAGACAGCCCACTGCTGGAGTTGAGCAACGTGGTGCTGACACCACATCTCGGCGGGTCCACCCTGGACAGCGATATGGCTCTCGTCGAGGCTGTCAGACGCCGGTTGCGGGACTAGCCTCGATCTTTCGCGCCCATCCGGTAGCCGACTGAGCGGTTCGGCTGGAGTGTGAAATCGCGGTCGTGGTCAGCCTGGTGGCCCGGCTGTCGCGCCGGGTGCGGAGTCTCCTATTCAACACCCTCGCCCAGGCAACTGACGCCTCTGATCGGATCTTCCTGCGATCGCTACCGCCAATGGTAGGGCTCTCCTCCGTCGTCCGTCTCCGGCTGGCGTAGCGGGGCGTCGACGACCATCCCACCCAACGACAGGTAAGAGCGTGTTTGAGAAGGGCTGATAACGGTCTGCGCATCTCGCTGCCGTGAGCACCGTCGTGTCGCGATCATGGCTTTGGTGCCCGAACGCCGCCGCGGCGACCGTGGCCGCTCCAGCCCGTGCGGGATCCCCCGAAGGAGGCATATGCTCCCGATCGTGCGTCGAATCGCGGTAACGGTAGTGGCCGCACTGATGGTAGCCAGCTGTACATTTGAGCCGGAGCAAGCAAAACCACCTCCTGCGGTCGCGTTCACGCCGGAGATGGCGGAGTCAGTCCTTGTGGAAGTTGTCGCCGGAGTCAGCAAGAACGGCGTCGCCGATTTCTGCTCCAAGTTCGCGCGTAGCACGGGGACATGTGAGACTCTTCTGAAGGATGCCTTGGGGCGGTGCCTGCTGCCTGGAGACAAGCCCATCGTGAAGCGCTCGGTGCATCTACCGGCCACGGACAAGTACGAAGAGACGTGGCAGCTGGTGGTTCAGGGTAGAACACTCGACGGCCAGAAGTATGTTTCGGATTTTCCGATCGTCCTATCGGCGGGCGCGCCGAAGGCTGTAATAGGAATCTACTGGACGGGTCAGGGTTACGGCAGGAATATGGACGACCCCCCGAAGTACACGGTCCCCCCGCAAAACGCCTGCCCTCGGTAACAGTGTCACGCGGCCTTGATGATCCTAGGGCGGGTTAGAGCCGGTCTAATTGGCGATTGAGGGTCCGTGCTTGCTGGCGTGTCGCGGCGTGTCTGCGGGTGAGACGCCGCGCCATTCCTGAGATCGCCGCCCACCGGATCATGGCTTCGGCGGTGGCGGGGTGGCGCTCATAGTCCCGGGCCAGACGGCGATGGCTAGTCAGCCAGGCCAGCGACCTTTCGACGACCCACCGCCGTTCGATCACGGCGAACCCGATCTGCCCCGGGGCCTTGCGGACGATGTGAAGCACGGTCCGCAGGACCCGCTGTGTCCAGTCCACCAGCGTCCCAGCGAAGCCGGCATCAGCGAACACGTACCGGACCGGCGTCATCAGATACATGCTGAGCAGGGTGGTCTTCGCTCCGTCCCGGTCTTGGACGGAGGCGGCCATCACGCAGACGACCAGTAGCAACCCGAGGGTGTCGGTGACGATGAACCGCTTGCGCCCGTTGACCTTCTTGCCTGCGTCGTAACCGCGGCTGTCGCGGCCGACGGTGTCGGCGCCCTTGACGCTCTGGGAGTCGATGATGCCCGCGGTCGGCTCTTCGGCTCGCCCCTGCGCCGTCCGAACCCGGCGCCGCAGTATGGCGAGCATCTGCTCGGTGACCTTGGCTTCTTCCCATCGGACGAAGTACCAGTACACGGTCTGCCAGGGCGGGAAGTCGAACGGCAGCTGCCGCCAGGCGCAGCCGGTGCGCACCACGTAGAGGATCGCGTCGACGACGTCCCGGCGGGGGTGCTTTTCCGGCCGTCCGCCCGTGTTCGGCGCGGGGAGTAGCGGCTCGATCAGCGCCCACTGCGCGTCGGTCAGGTCAGAGGGGTAGCGACGCTCGCGTAGCACCGGACCATGCTGGAGATCTTCACGCCGTACGGCCGAACGACACGCCGCCCGTTATCAACCGGTATCACCACTTCTCAAACACGCTCTAAGTAGCCGTTCGATAACAGGGATGTTCGAGATCACAATCGGGATTCACTGAAAGTTTCAGCTGTTTACGCCGATCGAAAATGTATCTGGCGGATCTCGAAAGGTTCCACCAGCCACCCCGCGCCCTATTGTGCAAATCCGGCCCGAGGCCGCCCGGGCCACGTTTCGGCACCGAACAACACCGCAGGTGACCGGTCGGGCCGACGACCGCTCCTCGACATAAAAATTGCGGCCCAGTATCGAAACTTTCCCACCGGCCACCGCCGCCGACCCTGACACCCAGGCGCAGATCCCTATTCCTCCGCTCTCCGGAGACCCAAAGAAACGCCAGCTCATGAGGGTGAACACCTCCTGCAATGCAGCCACCGGCAACCCTCGGGCAATCTTGACGCTTCATCCGCGCCGGGCTCATAGTGATGGCCATCGCGCCACCCCCACGCCTGGAGGCTGAATCGACCACACACACAATTGATTGTTAGCGATAACAACGTATACACGCGCGGACGGCGACCAACTCGGCTCGGGCGTATCCATGCACCTTTTTAACAAACGCATGACTATCACCACAGCCGCCGGCCACCCCGTCAATGACCAACGATCAGGCGATCGCGCGCAACCTCCGGCAAACGCCTCCTCAACCGCGACCAGAGCCCAGGCGCTCCAACCCACACACGTTCTGCGCCCAGGCTCATGCCGCGCACCGGCACGTCACGCTCACAGAACGGAGTGTCCGTGAACATCCTGTGCACCTCTCCACCACACCCCCGCCGCCACCGGGCCATCATCACGCTGGCCACCGTCTTGCTGGCCGGACTGCTCACCGTCATCACACAGAACACCCCGGCCCTGGCCGATACCTGGCAATTGACCGGCAACGTCGGATCCCACGACCCCACCATCATGAAAGAGGGCAACACCTGGTGGGTCTCCGGCACGGGCGCCGGCATCCCGATGAAGTCCTCGCCTGACGGGCACAACTGGACACAGCGCAACCAGATCTTCCGCAATGAGCTGCCCTGGTGGCGCACGTACGCGCCCGGTATGCGCCCGAACGACGTGTGGGCTGCGGACATGCACACCTACAACGGCCGGGTGTGGTTGTACTACTCGGTGTACAGCGGCAACCATCAGTCGGCGATCGGGCTGACCTCCGCATCGTCGGTGGCCAGCGGCGACTGGCGTGACGACGGCATGGTGATCAACTCGGCGCTGGGCCAGAAGAGCTACAACACGATCGACCCGGACCTGGTCTTCGACGCGAATGGCGAACCATGGTTGGTGTTCGGCTCCTGGTTCTCCGGCATCTACGTCACGCGCATCGACCCGGCCACCATGAAGCCGACCGGCCCGCTGACCCGGATCGCCGCGCGCGCCAACGGTATCGAAGGCCCCAACATCGTCTACGCCAACGGCTACTACTACCTGATCGTCTCGTTCGACCACTGTTGCAATGGCGTCAACAGCGACTACAAGATCGCGTATGGGCGTTCCCGCAGCATCACCGGCCCCTACACCGATGCCAGGGGGGCCGACATGATCAACGGCGGCGGCACCGTACTGGAGTCCTCGCACGGCAACATCATCGGGCCGGGCGGTCAATCGGTGATCCGTAACGGCAGCGGTTGGCTGATCATCCGGCACTACTACGACGGCAACGCGGGCGGCGCGCCGAAGATGCTGATCAACGATCTGTATTTCGACGCCGCGGGTTGGCCGACCTACACCCCGAGCACCGGGCCGACGCCCTCTCCGACTGCCGGGTCTCCCACCCCGAGCACCAGCCCGACCGGTCCGCCACCGGGGTCGGCGCCGTGCCGGGTGGCGTACACGGTGACCAACCAGTGGTCCGGCGGATTCGGCGCCGGCGTCACCATCACCAACACGAGCGCCTCACCGGTCAACGGCTGGACCCTGTCCTGGAGCTTCCCGAACGGGCAGACCATCACCCAGATCTGGAACGCCACCGCCAGCAGCTCCGGGGCACAGGTGAACGTCCGCAACCTCGACTACGACGCCACCATCCCTGCCAACGGCGGCAACGTCTCGTTCGGCTTCAACGGCGCCTGGAACGGCGCAAACAACCCGCCGTCCTCCTTCACCCTCAACGGCACCACCTGCACCGGAGGCTGAAGGAGCGGATCCACGTCTGCGGCCCCGCATTGGCGGGGCCGCAGACATCGCCGGCGTGGCGGCCAGGATTGTCGTGAAGATTTCGACAGTTCCCGGGGCGCTGGTGCAGACGAGCGACCTGGACAAACACTCCAGCTATGAAGGTCGTCACGTGGGCCGGGACCTGATGGGTAGCCGGGCCCCATGGGTCGGTCAGCCCCAATCGGCCAGGGGGCCGGCAGCCCGGCCGTGATGGCCACCCGGCACGCCACGGCCAGCTGCACCTCTCATGCGCTGTGCCCGTCGGCCACGACCGTGCCGGGCTCTCAGATCGCTTGCATGCAGCCGTTGGCCCGCCCCAGCAGATAGCCGTATCCGCAGCGGCTTTCCGGCCGGTGGCGGATCTCGCGCACCCGGCGGGTGATGTCATCGGCCACGAGGGTCAGGAGCCGGTCCAGTTTGGGGTTGGCTCGGATTAAGAATCCAACGGTCCCCCGTGCACACGGATAAAAGAGTGACAGGCGCCGCAACTTTTACAACTGTTACTTTCCCGCCCGGTCGCACTAGCGTTGATCTTGTCCTTCCGATCTCGATCCTGCAGCAGGCGGTATGCGCGCGCTGAAGGAGTGATGACGGCAGCCGGGCTCAGCCTTGCCGCTGCATCGACACCTCGACACGGCCGGCAACTCGCCAGTCGCCCTGGTCAACCATCGAGCAAAGGAGCATGTATGAACCGAAAGCTCAAGCGAACGTTGCAGGTCACCTTGGCGGCAGCCGCCTCAGCCGTCGTCCTGGCACCGGCAAACAGCGCCCACGCGGCGGTCACTGATTGCTCCGCTCTGCGTACCATCCAGGACAACTTCTCAGCTCTCGACGGTGCTGGCCCAGGCAGCCGTAAGGACAATATGATCAACAGGACCGACCTACGGGCCACCGTGAACGGCACAGGGAACATCACGGCGCCGGCCCACGTTCGACAGGCCGCAAATCACCTACTCACGCGCCCTGGTCTTTTCGACACAGTCGATAACGCACGGTATGGCGGTCGCGTCGACGGTCTCATTGGGATTGAGGACGTGGTTTGGTACCAGTTCAGATGTGGCTGAACTCACCAAGAAGGCTGCGGGGTACGCCCGTGAGCGGTAGCTGAGGGGATCCTCGTAGTACTCACGGCCGTCCGCTCCGCCGGATGGTCCCGCGCGGCCCCGGCCCGGACCGCGTCGGCCCCACCCCGCCCGTGACTCTTCAGGTCGGCCGCGCTCACCGGCGGCGGCCGATGTAGGAAAGCAGGGCTGGCCGCGGCCGGGCATCCTGGCGGCCGGGACCGCACGACGGCGCTGGCCTACCCTCCTGCCCACGCGGGTACGCGCCTACGTAGGCGCGTACCCGCGTTCACCACGCCCGCGGTCTTCCATTCAAGGACCCTCGGCACACCGCGGCCGGGGGCCTTCGTCGTTTCCGAGCCCCAGGTCGAGAAATGAGACCGGACACCAGGCCGCCGCCTTCGGCGGACCCGCTCGTTTGCTGAGCATCACTGGCGTGGACACACCTGCCGACTCCTTGGCGCTCGCGGGTACCGCTATTGGCTGGAGCGCTGTTCCCCGAGGCCCGAGGAGGGTGTTCATGCTCGGCGCTGTTGATCAGGGCTGTCGGAGGACGTCTTCAATGACATCGCCCCCGGGAGGTGCTGCTGTCGTCATCACGTCCCTTGTTGACAACAAGCCAGAACTTCGCGCCGGGTCCCGCACCCACGCAAGGGTGCGGGACGATCTGGCGGTGCGTCCCGCGACCTCAGTGTGCGATCGATGCTCGCGGACGGACGCGCCGCCATCCGACGACGATGAGCGCGATCAGGCCGATCAGGGGTCCGGAGCCGATCGCCCAGCTGATGGCCAGCGGCGGACCGGGCTGCTCCAGCATGGTGAGCCTGAGCTCGCCGGTTCCCTGCCCCTGCGCGCCGTCGATGATGAACCGGAACGTCCACTCTCCCGGTTCATCCAGCGACTGGACATCCAGGCCCCACACCTCGCGCTGGCGGGGGTGGCGGGCGAGTTCGACCTCATAGCGGCTACCGTCGGGGGCGATCACGGCAAGGGTGCCGCTTCTGCCTCTGATGCCGCCGTCGGGCGTGAACGTGTAGTCCAGGGACTGCATGGCTTTCAGCGGCCACCTGCTGAAGCCGACGGTGAGCCTGTAAGGTCCGGCCTGGACCTGCTCGGTGTGTACGACTTTGATCGGCTCTTCGGCCTGTGCCGTCGGGGTCGTGACGAGGAGAAGCCCGATGACGCCGAGCAACACCATGACGATCTTGCGCATGGCCCTACCGCCCTTCGCCGGCCGGGGCGAGAGAGCGGAGGATCTCGGCGAAGCGAACACCGAGGAAACCGGCGGCCACGCCGACGGCCGTACCTGCGGCGGCCGTCGCGATCATGACGGGGAGTTCGTCGAAGGCGCCCTCCCCCAGGAGCAGCATCGACTGCCCGGCCGCCGTCACGGTGATGACCAGGCCCCCGATGCCGCCCACGACCATGGCGAGCCGGCCATTGTCGCGGGCGCGCGCCAGCAGCGGTCCCACCAGGGCGGCGACCGGCAAGAGGGTCATCGGGATCAGGGCGGGCACCATCGGGACGCCGACCGGGTCGTCGCGGAACGGTTGCCCGATCGCGTCGGCGTACAGCCGGGTGGCCCACGGGCCGAACCACCAGTAGAGCGCCTGGAGCGCGGCCAGAATCAGAGCGATGCCGATCGCGCCGCCCGGTCGTCCGAGCAGGCGGGCGCCCACCACGAGGGGCAGCACGGATACGAAGGAAATCCCGGCCGTACGGAGGTCGACCGCGCCCAGGCCGAAGGCGTTCAGCCCTTCGACCACGATGGAGTCGAACCCGAGGAGCAGGGCGAGCCCCATGACGGTGGTGATCTCGCCCCACCGCTTGCCGAGGGCGGCGGCGGACACCATCACCGCTCCGACCATGGTCAACGTGATGGCCAGCAGGAATCCGATGTGCGGAGGGGATTCGATCACCACGTCGAACCCGTACAGCCGATGCCACCGCTCATCCAGCAGGCCGTAGACCAGGAACAACGCGGCGCCGACGCCCGAGATCAGGTAGCCGACCGGAGCGGCGAAGGTACGGCCGAACACGCCGACCGCGGTGCCGCCGACGGTGGGGTCCACCGGGCGTCCACGCCGTTCGGCCATGGTGGTCGCCAGCACCACGACGAGGCTGGCGATCCCCGCCACCGCGCTGCCCGCGTACAGCACGAGGTGAGGCGCGGTGAAGAAGGTGTCGGGCCCAACGTCGTTGTGCCATTGGATGTCCCAGACCATTCCGGTCAGTGACATCATCGCGCCGCCGAGGACGAAGACCGCCCCGAGCAGCCCCTTCGGGTCGGTTCTCGGCCTGGCTCTCACCTCGTCGGTCGCTCGGGTGCCGGTCATGCTGATGTCCATCACTGGTCCTTTCATCTGGCTCGTTCGGTTGTGCGGGTCATTTGGCCAACAGGGTGAAGGCGGCCTGTTGGGCGTCGTTCGCGCGGCGCAGCGTGACGTTGATCCGCCAGTAGCCGGTCATCGCCAGCATGGTGTCCTTCGCGCGGTAGCGGCCTGGCGCGGTCCGGGCGGCCGTGACCGGCGGGTATGCGTGGCCCATCTGGGGCATCACTGGTTGGAGGGTCACCTCGTCCAGGTGGGCGGGAGTACCGTCCCTGGCGGTGATCTCGAAGTCGAAGGTGTTGGCGCCCTCGCGCGGCCCGTCGGTGAACAGTCGCACGGTGTAGGTGGCGGTGGAGGCCGTCATCGTGGTGCGGCCGGCGCCGGCGAGCCATGGCCGGATCACCAGCAGGCCCCCCGCCAGCAAGGTCACGAACGCCGCCAAGAGGACGAACCTGGTCTTGGTGCTCATCGTGACGACCCTGCGGACTCCGGTACGTTCACGGTCGTGGAGACGGTCCGCACCGCGTAGCCACGCTCGGCCTGCACCCATACGAGGTAGCGGCCGGGCAGCGGGAAGGTGTAGGTGAACGGCACGTCGGGCCCGTACGCGGCGACGCTCTCGTCCGGCTGGTCCTGCCGGACCGGTACCATCGCGTGGACGTGGGCCCAGATGGGCGCATCCGCGACCTCGGCGGTGACAGGTCCGGCGACGATCATGTGGCCGACCATCCCCAGCCAGGGCTGCAGGTTCCGCGTGCCGAACCTCGCGGTGATGGTGCTGGCCGATCCGGCGGGCGCGATGCGGCGTTCCAAGGGGAAGTCCTCCGTGGCCGGCGCCGTGCCGCCCGCGGCATCGAGTGTGATCGAGGTGCGGAGCTGCTGCCTGCCGCCGCCACGCCGGGCTATGTCGGCTGTGACCGCGTAGCGACCCTGCTCCGGCGCCGTGAACTTCACCCGGTAGTGACCGGGTCCCACGCGGATCGGGTGGAGATGCCAGAGTGCTCCCGCCGGGGACACGACGACGAGGTGCATCAGCGCTCTGTCGTGCGGCAGCAGATCGTCGACGGGGTGTCCGGTCGCGCCGTCGGTCAGTGTCAGCCTCAGGTCTGCGTCGTCGGTGTCCGCCACCAGGTTCACCGGCGGCCGCGAACCGTCCGCCGGGGTCAGGAGCGCGGCGCCGTACGGGTCGGCGATGCTCTCGGCGGTCGGGTCCAGCGTGGAGCCCGGTGGCGGGAGCGGTGGCACGCTCCACGACAGCATCACCGCCGTCACCGCCACGGTCAGCGCCGCCACCGCGCCCGTGGCGGGCACCAGCGCGGTGGTGCCCGGCCTACGGACCGCGACGGCCAGCGTCACCATCATCAGCACGCCCGCGGCGACGAACCCGCCGTTCGTCGTCCTCTCCCACGGTGACGGCACCCGTGCGGGCACGATGAAGGGGATCGTCCCGGTCCGTACGCCGTCGTCGATCGCCAACTCCCACAGGCCGGCGCCCGACACCGACAGCGCGCCGGCGCGGTGGAAACCCGGCCGTGTGCCGAGCCGGACGGACGCCGCGCTGGCCTGCCGGCCGTTCTGGAGCAGACGCAGCGCCAGCTCACCGGGTGGGCTGCCGGCGTGGGTGACCACGTCGACGTACACCGGGCCGGGCACCGGCTCCACCCGGCGGATGACCACCGTCAACTCGCGGTCGCCGAGGGTCTGGGCGACATGGAGGTCACCGCCGTCGGGCGCTCCGTCGGCGAGCACAGGGGCCGCCGTGGCCCAGAGGATTCCGAGGGCGCACAGCAGCGCCGCCGCCGCTTTCACGACAGCTCCGCGGGCTGAGCCGCGCGGGCGACGGCGGACTCGGCGCGGCGTTCTCTGGTGAGGTCAATACCGTCCATGTCCGGCATGGAACCGGAGCGCCGTGTGGCCCATACGACGTGGACCGTGAAGCTACGGTGAAGATCACCCGCGATCGGCCGGCCGCAGCGGCAGGCGGACGGTGAAGCTCGCCCCGTGGCCCAGGCCCCGGGAGGTAGCGGTGATGCCGCCGCCGTGGGCCCGGGCGATGCCCTGAGCAATGGTCAGGCCGATGCCGCTGCCGCCCGCCGGAGCCGGGCGTCCGGGGTGCTCGACGCGCTCGAAGCGGTTGAAGATCCGCGTGAGGTCGTGCCCGGCGATGCCGATGCCGTCGTCCTGAACGGTGATCTCGACGTACGGCGCTGGGCCGTGCCGAGTGCACACGGTGACCGACACCCGGTCGCCGGGATCGCAGGCGCCAAGCGCGTTGCCCAGAAGATTGATCAGGACCTGGGCGATGCGGCCCGGGTCGAGCACGGCCGTGACCGGCGGGCCGGGGGCGACGGTGAGCGTGACCTGCCCGTCGTCGAACTGGGGCCGCAGACGTTCGGCGGTGCGCTCGGCCAGGGCGATCACGTCGGTAGGCACCGGCCGGAAGGTGAAGGCGCCCTCTTCGGCCTGGGAGAGGTTGGACAGGTCGTCCGCGAGGCGCCGCAGCCGCGCGAGGTCGTCGGCGAGGGAGGCGAACATGGCGTCGTCGCGGGTGAAGATGCCATCGGCCATGCCCTCGATCTGGCCGCTGAGGATGGTGATGGGAGTACGCATCTCATGGGCGATCTCCGAGACCAGGCGGGCGCGGCGCCGCTGGACGTCGGCCAGGGCCGCCGCCAGCCGGTTGACGTCCTTGACCAGTGCGGCGAGTCCCGGTTCGCGGGGAACGTCGAGGACGTCGTCGTAGTGCCCGTCGGCGAGGCGGTGGGTCGCGGCCCTGACCTGGCGCAGCGGCCGCAGTAGGAACCGGGAGAAGACGAGGGACAAAACGAGCGCCGCGGCCATGCCGACGGCCAGCGCGGGCCAGAGCAGTTCGAGATCGACCTCCCCCGGGCGCCGCGCGCCCAGCACGGCCGTCAACGCCTCGAGGCCGGTACGGTCTGCCGGGGCCGGCTCATCGAAGCCGTCGACGACGCTGGCAACGAGGTTCATCGCCGTGAGCGCCACGACCAGGACCGCCAGGTGGGACAGCACCAGGCGGACGGTCAACGGCAGGGCCGTTAGCCGGCGAACGGTGCGGGCCGGGCCGCGGGCCGTCCCGGTGCTCTCGGTTCTCCAGTGACGGGGCGAGCGGGTCATACGACCGGGCGGGCGAGGAAGCGATAGCCGATGGCGCGTACGGTGCCAACGAACCGGGGGGTGCTCGCATCGTCGCCGAGCGCCCGCCGCAGCGTGCGAATGTGCACGTCCACCACGCGTTCGTCGCCGAAGAAGTCGCGGCCCCAAACGTGCTCGATCAGCCCGCGGCGGGTGAAGACCCGGCCCGGGGTGCCGGCCAGCGCCACCAGCAGGTCGAAGTCGAGCGCCGACAGCTCCACGACGCGGCCGGCGTCGACGGTGACGGTACGGGTGTCGGGGTCGACGACCAGGCCCTCGAATCGCAGGGTCCGATCCTCGGCCTCCTGGCCGGGCGCCTCCGCGCGGCGCAGGATGGCCCGCGCCCGCAGGGCGAGTTCGCGGGCGCTGAACGGCTTGGTGACGTAGTCGTCGCTGCCCGCGGTGAAGCCGATGACCCGGTCAATCTCCTCCGCCCGTGCGGTGAGCAGAATCACCGGCACCTGGCTGGTCGCCCGGATCCGGCGCAGCACCTCGAACCCGTCCAGCCTGGGCAGCATCACATCCAGCACGACAAGGTCGGGCCGCTCACGGGCGACCGAGGCGAGGCCCAGTGGCCCGTCCGCGGCCTCCAGGACCTCAAAGCCGTCCGCCTCCAGATAGCCGCGCAGCGTCATCCGGATCTTGGGCTCGTCGTCAACGACCAGAATGCGCTGTGTCCTCATGCTCGTCTCTGTGAGCGGTCCGTGGGAGGGACTGCGCACCCCCGGCCGATTCTTGATAGATGCCTTCGAACGCCTCGAGGGTGAGTGCGATGTCATGCTGGGCGACAAGCTCACGGCTGGCCTCCCCCATGCGCAGCCGGGCTTCGGCGTCGCCCAGGACCGAGCCGAGCGCCACGGCCAGGGCCGCGATGTCGCCGGGTGGGAAGAGCTCCCCGTTGCGCCCGGGATGGACCAAATGGGGCAGGGCCATGGCGTCGGCGGCGACGACAGGCTTTCCGGCGGCCATGGCCTCCATCGTAGCCAGGCTCTGTAACTCGGCGGTGCTGGGCATGCAGAACACGTCACAGCGGGCGTAGGCATCCAAAAGCTCCTGGTCGCCGACCAGGCCGTGGAAGGTGACCCGGTCGGCCACACCCAGCGTGCAAGCCAGCTCCTCCAATTCGCCGCGGCGCGACCCGTGGCCCACGATCTCGGCCGTGACCGCGGGCAGCAGCGCCAGAGCGCGCAGGAGTTCGTGCACGTTCTTCTCTGCGTCCAGCCGGCCCACGAACAGCACGCGCAACCCCTGGTCCTCCTTCTTCGCCGCGGGCTGCGCGAAGCGGCGCAGATCCAGGCCACAGGACACCGCGAGGGCGGTGCCAACGAGGCCATGCCGGTGCATCAGCTGCACGGCGCGAGGGGTGGGAGCGGTGACGATGTCGGCGCGGCGGAAGACGCGTACGAAGTCGCGCCAGAGCAGCCCGCAGGCAGCATCGGCGAGCCGGCCGGGCAGGCGCGTGTAGCGGACGAGGTTCTCCGGCATGAAGTGATTGGTCGCCACCACTGGTACACCCCTGCGCTGTGCCGCGGTGATCAAGGTCCGCCCCACGGCGAAGTGGGACTGTATGTGAACCACGTCCGGGGCGATGCGGTCCAGCAGCCGGGCCGTCGCACCGCGGATCTGCCAGGGTAGGCAGACGCGGAAATCGGGATGGAACGGAGTGCCGTGCGAGGCGAGCCGGTGCACGGCCGGACCGCCGGACGTGACGCGCTCGTCGCCTCCGCCCGGCGAGGGGCAGATCACGTGGACCTCGTGGCCTCGCCCGGCGAGACCGGTGGCCAGACGGTGGGCGAAGTTCGCGGCACCGTTGATATCAGGCGGATAGGTGTCCGCGCCGATGATGACGCGCTGGGTGGAATCGGGCATGGGGCGGTCCTGTCGTAGGAGAAGGGATAGGGCGGAAAAGAGGAGGAATGGGGCAGCTCGGTGAAGGCGGGGCGCCGTGGAACATCACTGGAGAGACGAACGACTCCGGCGACCGCCAGAGCGGTACAGGCCAGCCCCAGAGTGGCGATCGGCACGGTCACGCCGGGGGCCTCACCCAGCACGCCGATGCCGATGCAGACGGCGACCACCGGATCCACGACGGTGAGGATGGCCACCGTGCTCTCGGGCGGACCGTCGGCGTACGCGCGCTGCACGAACCAGAAACCCGCGAGGATCGCCGCTGCGAGACCGAAGAGTGTGCCGAGCAGGCCACCGCTGACACCGTGCACCGCGTACTGCTCCGTCGCGGCCCGCACGAGCGTGGAGGTGCAGCCATAGGCGGCGCCCCCGCCGACGCCCATGACCAGACACCGGGCCCGACCGCGCAGCAGGCCGCCGGCCAGCCGGCAGGCGGCCATCACGGCGAGGACCACCGCACCGGCCTGGAACAGCGCCCCTGTGGAGATCGGGACAGGCACGGTGTTCAGCGCGGCGAGCACCGCGAATGCGCCCGTCCCTACGAGGATCGCCGCCAGCGCACACCCCGTGCCCCAACGCAACCGGGTGCCCTGCGCCCTGAGCGCCAACACCACGCTGATCACGATCCCGAGCACCCCGGCGGGCTCGACCACGGTCACCGGGGCGAACCCCAGCGCGATGACCTGGAACACCGACCCCGTCGCCAGCAGCACCAGCCCGGCCAGCCAGCGGGGCCGCCGCACCGCCGCCACCAAGGACGGCGCATCCGCCGAGACCCCGTGCTGCAACCATGTCCCGACCGTGAAACAGCATGCGTTCACAACCGCCAGGCCGATCGCGAGCCAGGTCACCGGCTCTCCCCACCCGCACGCACCACCCCGGCCAGCGAGAGCAGCAGGCCCAGCTCCAAAGCGAGGGCCACCCGCTCGGCCAACCCCATCCAGCCGCCGATCGAACGGACCGCCGGGGTGGGATCCAAGATCGCGGCGCACAGGTGCGCGTACAAAAAGGCGAGGCCGCCCGCCGCACTCGCCCAAGAGATCCGGCGCAGCGCCCGCGCCGTCGCCTCCGAACCGGGAAGTCGCGCCAGCCGGCGGGCGATCAAAAGCCCGGCGACCGGGAGCGCCGCGATGGCGCCACCCGCCGCGTACCGGTGCACCAAGCCGCCTACCGAAGGAACACCGCCCACGGGGTCGGTCCGGAACAGTGCCGTGAGCGCCAGCCCACCGCACCATACGCCCAGCAACGCCTTCGCCGACCCGCCGACAGGCAGCGTGGACCGTACCAGACCGGCCATCAGCGCCGCCGATCCCGCCGAGAGGCAGACCACGGTCCCGGTGAAGATCCAGTCCGCGTCCTCGCTCAACGCGTAGTCACTGAAGGCGTGCCCAGCGGTGTTCACTCGCTTCGCCCAGCCGACGTGCAGGACGATGGCGCCGGCCAACGCCCCGGCCAACCCGGCATGAGCCGCGACCACGAGTTTCCGGGTGAGGGAAAAGCTGTCCATACCTGGACAGCAGATTGGAACATCATGTGGCCCGTACGCGTCAGATCGTGAAGCTTTCGTGAAGCGTTGCACCGCACCGACCGGTGTGCCCCTGTGGTGTATCCGCCGCGAGACGACCTGAGCGTCCGCGCTCACACCACCGCCTGGGCTACGCCCTCACGAACGACGTCCGCGCTCATGACGCCGACAGCGCTGTTCTCGGAGAGCCGTTGTCTTCTCCTCAGACCCACGACGCCGCACGTCGGAGCGCGCCTCGTCGCGCCCGGTTCACGCGGGAAGGCGGTCGAGGAGGTTTTTGAGCAGGACCAGAGCCCGCGTTCGCTGTACTGCCGGATGGCGGCGCAGGTCGATTAGCAGGGACTCCAGGTGATTGGCGTCGTCCACCTGCACCAGCATGATCACGTCGCTTTCGCCCGCAGCCGTGAAGGCCATGCGCACCTCCGGCCGCTCCCCGAAGATGGATGGGGCGTCCCGATGACGGGTGTCCACTGCCAGGAAGAGCTCCACGAGCGCGTGCATCTTGCTCGGGCCGGGCTCTTGGGTGATCGCGGTGTAACCGCGGATGATCCCGTCCTTCTCCAGGCGATCGATCCGTCGTTTCACTGCGGGCACGGACAGTGAGACCACGGACGCGATCTCGGTCATGCTGGCCCGCCCGTTGAGCACTAAAAGATTAAGAATTTGACGATTGACGGCATCCATATTCAAAAACATAACAGAGCTTGCAATCTTTTGAGCTGTTTCTTACGTATACGGCCGCCCTAGCGTTGAGCTCGTCCGTTTGCAGCCGATCTGCTGCGAGAAACTCTGAATCTCATCGATGGAGACGTGGCATGCACCAACGCGCCTTTCAACCGCGGGCAGCGACGAAGCGGTCGACGACGGTCGCATTGAGCACCATGGTGGCCGCGCTGACAATCGCCTTGCCGGCGAGCCCGGCGGCGGCCGGCACGGCGCCCACACCCGGGTCCCTGCTCACCGGTCTGGCGCGGCAAGAGATCGAGGCGGGCGCTCCTGGCGTGATCGTACGCATCGACCACGGCCGTGGTGAGCCCCTGCGGATCGCCGAGCAGGCGGCGTGGACCGCGAACGACTCCCGCCTCAGTGCCGACAGCCAGTTCCGCATGGGCTCCAACACCAAAACCATGGTCGCGACCTTGGTCCTGCAGCTCGTCGCCGAACGCCGACTCAAGCTGGAAGATCCTGTCGCCAAGTGGCTGCCCGCCATCAAGAACGGGCGCTCGATCACCCTGCGGATGCTGCTCAACCACACCAGCGGCCTCGCCGACTATCTTCTTACGCCGGATGCGATCAAGACACTCATCGGGCAGGAGAAGCGGACCTGGACGCCCGGGCAGATGCTTGCCCTCGGCATCAAGCAGCCGACGCTGTTCGCCCCAGGTAAGCGGCATGCCTACAGCAACACCAACTATGTCGCCCTCGGCCTCGTGCTGGAGAAGGTCACCGGGCGATCCCTCGCCGACCTCATCCAGCGGCGTATCGCACGCCCGCTCGGCCTGCGCCACACCTACCTGGCCGCCGACGCCGGCTCACGCGACGGGGACCGGCTCGCCCACGGCTACGAGCCCGACGCCGATCACCTGGCCGAACTGCGGTTGCCCGAGGTTGCCTCCGGCCTGGCGTTCACCGGGCCGGAGCGGGACGGCCACGTCGACGTGACCGGGATCGACCCCTCGATCACTTGGGCATCCGGCGCCGTGGTCTCCACCCCGGGCGACTGGGGACGCTTCCTCCGCGCGCTGATGTCCGGCAAGCTGCTCCCACCGGCGCAACTCGCGCAGATGCGGGTCACGGTGAAGGACCCGGACGACCCCTCCAGCCGATACGGGCTGGGTCTGCAGCGCCACACCAACTCCTGCGGCACGGTGTGGGGGCACACCGGAGGCATCCCCGGTTACTCCAGCCAGAACTACACCGACAGCAGCGGCCGCCGTACCGTCACCGTCGTCACCACGACCCAGTTCGGCCTGCGGGACGAGAAGATGAACGCACTCGACCGCAAGCTCGTCGACGCGGCGATCTGCGCGATGCTCGGCAAACCCGTCCCGCGGGACTAAGGACGAGCACCGCAACACCCGGGCCGACCTCCTTACCGGCAGCGCCCTCACGAGTATCAGCCCGGGCGAGGTCGTTGCGGTGTTCTAGGCGGCCGCTCGCGCGAGTCAGGGGGTGATCACGGTGCACCCAGTTTTGTGACAGCCCCAGTCCGGGACGTCACGGAGCCGAAGGGTGACCGCATGAGCAAGACCGACGAGACCCGGCCGGCATGGGTGCAAATGGCCGATGTGCCGATGGTGACGTGCGTGCCCGTACATGATCATCGGTTCGGGGTGTGCATGCTGCCGGACGGGGTCACCGCTGACAGCGCGTCCCAGAGCCACCGTACGAGCGGCTGCTATTGGGGCGTCACCGCCTACTACTGGTACAGCGATGGCTGCACCGGTGGGGCCGGGGAGTGGCACCACATCCGGCGCGAAGAGCGCCGGCGCAGCCAGGGTGTCGCAGTGGATGGGTGATGGTCCCGTCACCGACGGCGGAGTACCGTGCCCTGTTCGTACGGATCTTCACGAAGGTCTATGCCTAGGATTCGTTTGACGTCTGGGCCATCCGCCGGAACGATCGTTTCGCCGGGCGCGCCGAAATCAAACTGACGGACGTGGCGGAAGGCTACGAGATCATCTACGCGCTGGCCTCCGACATGTGGGTATCGGCCCTGGGAAAGAACTGGCTGCGGCGATCGTCGCCTACGGCTCCAACACCCTGGGACTCACAGATTCTGCGGACGGTTGTCGCGTGTTGCCGCTCGGCTGACGACGCTACCAGGGCGACGGGCTCGCATCTGATGACTACCGTCCAAAGCGCTCGACGGCCGCTTGGCCCACGCCGCTGGTGGAGGCGTTTGGGATCTCCATTTAGTTGCCGGTGAGCTGGTTGATCGCGGTGAAGCCGCCCGCGGGGGCGGGGGCGACGGCACTGCCGGTGCGTGGCCCAAATTACTTGTCGACCAGGCTCATGTGCATACCGTTGTAGCGGTCGCCGCGGACGCCGATGCGGGCCGCCAGCGCATCCAGGTCCGTCCGCTCGTCTGCGGACAGCGCGAGTTGTGTGGCATCGGCGTTCTCCTCCATGCGTGCGATGCGGCGGGTGCCGGGGATCGGCACGATCCAGGGGTGCTGGGCGAGCAGCCAGGCCAGGGCCACCTGTCCGGGGGTGGCCTTCTTCGCGTGGGCCAGGGCGGCGACGTGGTCGATCAGTGCCTGGTTGCCGGCGAGGTTGTCCTGGTCGAACCGTGGGATGGTCGTGCGGATATCACCGTCAGTGAACACGGTCGTGGTGTCGACGGTGCCGGTGAGGAACCCCTTGCCGAGCGGGCTGAAGGGGACGAACCCGATGCCGAGTTCGGCGAGCGTGGGCAGGACTTCGGGCTCGGGATCACGGGTCCACAGGGAGTACTCGCTCTGCACCGCGGTCAGGGGGTGCACGGCGTGCGCCCTGCGGATCGTCGCCGCGCTCGCTTCGGACAGGCCGAAGTGCCGTACCTTGCCGGCCTGTACCAGTTCACCGACCGCGCCCGCGACCTCCTCGATCGGCACGTCGGGGTCGACCCGGTGCTGGTAGAAGAGGTCGATCGTGTCCGTGCGCAGACGACGCAGCGAGGCGTCGGCGACCCGCTTGATCTGCTCTGGCCGGCTATCGAGCCCGACAGACTTGCCGTCTTCGATGCGCCAGCCGAACTTGGTGGCGATGACGACCTGGTCGCGCAGAGGGGCGAGCGCTTCACCCACGAGCTTTTCGTTGGTGTAGGGGCCGTAGACCTCTGCGGTGTCGAAGAACGTGATGCCACGGTCGACGGCGCCGCGAATCACGGCGATCATGTCCTGCCGGTCGCCGGGGTTGGGGCCATAGCTCTGGGACATGCCCATGCAGCCCAAGCCGATGGCCGAGACTTCAAGGCCCTGGCCGAGGATCCGCGTGTGCATGGTGGTGCCTCCTGCGGTGTGTGATCGGGACCCGGCCCGGAGATGCTGTTCAGTGGCTGCTGATGTGGTCGGCGGCTGCGGAGGCGTCCTCAGTGGCGGCCCAGGCGGCCAGCAGTTGCAGCGCGTCGTAGGCCGGAGTGTGCGGGCCGGCGCTGTATGCGGTCAGGGTCAGGCCGGGCTGCGCGGGCAGTTCCATCGCGTCGAAGTCCAGGGTGATCTCGCCGATGGCCGGGTGACGGAAAGATTTGCGGCCGGTGTGGTGCAGGCGCACGTTGTGCTTGGCCCAAGCGGTGCGGAACTCCTCGCTGCGGGTGACGAGTTCACCGATCAGCCCGGTCAGATCGCTGTCGCCGGGAGCCCGTCCGGCCTCGGTGCGCAGCAGGGCCACGGTCGTGTGTACCGACTGTTCCCAGTCGGGGAAAAAGTCACGGCCGTGCGGGTTCAGGAACTGGAAGCGGGCGACGTTGACCGGGTGCGGAGCGTCATCACTGTACAGCGGGGCGTACAGGGCGCGGCCGAGGTGGTTGATCGCGAGGATGTCGAGGCGGCCGTTGCGGATGAAGGCCGGGAAGTCGGTCATGGAGTGAAGGACGCGCAGGACACTGTCCGGGAGCGGGCCGCGAACGCGTTTGGTACGGCGGATTGGACGTCTGGCGACGGCGCGGGCCAGGTCGTAGAGGTGGGCGCGTTCGGCCTCGTCGAGTTGCAGGGCGTTCGCGACGGCGTCGAGGACTTCCTCGGAGGCTCCGGCGAGGTGGCCGCGTTCCAGGCGGACGTAGTAGTCGACGCTGACGCCGGCGAGCATCGCGACTTCCTCGCGGCGCAGCCCGGGCACGCGCCGGTTGCCGCCGTAGGCGGGAAGTCCGGCCTGCTGCGGGGTGATCTTGGCGCGGCGGGAGGCCAGGAAGTCGCGGATGTCGCTCTCGGTACTCACGTCTTCCAGGCTAGGCGGGCGGGCCCGGGTGAGGGGGGTTCTGTCAGTACCTGTAACGGCCGTACCTTCCACCCGCACGTGACCTGCGGTTTCCTCGGTAGTGGCCGCTATGGCGGCTCCCGGCGGGCACCTCGGACGAGAGGCTCCGGGCTGCCGGGACGGGCGCCCGACCTCAGAGTGGGAGTGCCTGTTTCCATACCGTTTGCGAGTGAAGGAGTCGCCCGATGGCGAAGCAGTCCGCGCCCCAGGAGCTGGCCGGCATCGCGCCCAAGCTCGTCGAGGTCACCAATGAGGTTCTCTTCGGCGACGTCTGGGAGCGGCCCGGACTGTCTCCGCGGGATCGCAGCCTGGTGACCGTGAGCGTGCTGGCCGCGCTCTACCGCGGTGAGCAGCTCGGCTACCACCTCCGTGTGGCGCTGGAGAACGGGCTGAGCGTGGAGGAGCTGTCCGAGGCGATCACGCATCTCGCCTTCTACGCCGGCTGGCCCAACGCCATGACCGCGATCAACCTGCTCAAGCAGATCGACGACGAGCAGGCCACCGCCTGACGGCGAACTGCGACAAGGGAGCACCACCTCATGGAATTGCTGACCAAGCAGCCGGGCGATGAAGCTGCCCGCCCAGTGGTTCACCGGCGACGCCTGGGCCGATGTGATCTACCGCGGTGAGGCACCCTCCCGCGCCCGCGCGAACGCGGTGCGCTTCGCGCCCGGCGCCCGGACCGCCTGGCACAGCCATGGCCTGGGCCAGACCCTCTACATCGTCGAGGGCATCGCCCTGGTCCAGTCCCGCGGCGGCGAGATCCTCCAAGCCCACCGGGCGACGTGATCTGGACGCCGCCGGGGGAGGAGCACTGGCACGGTGCCGCTCCGGACCACTTCATGACGCACATCGCGCTGTGGGAGACCGATGAGGTCGACTGGCTCGAGCACGTCGGCGACGACGAATACGCCGGCCCGCGCACCAGCACCCGCCGCTGACCCGCACCCGGACAATCTGTAAGGAGCATCATCATGCGCGGAGCCGTTCTCCACGCCCCCGGGGACGTGCGCTTCGAGGAGCGCGACGACCCGAAGATCATCGAGGCGACCGACGCGGTCATCCGTACCGCCGCGACCTGTGTGTGCGGCTCGGACCTGTGGGACTACCGCGGCATCAACCCGGTCGAGCAGCCGACCCCGTTCGGCCACGAGTACGTCGGCATCGTTGAGGAAGTCGGCGCGGATGTGAAGACTCTGAAGCCGGGTCAGTTCGTCATCGGCTCCTTCTTCGCCTCCGACAACACCTGCGCCAACTGCCGCAACGGCTACCAGACCGACTGCCTGCACCGCGAGTTGGTCGGCGCCGAAGGCTGCCAGGCCGAGAAGATCCGCATTCCGCTCGCGGACGGCACCCTGGTCGCCACGCCCGACCAGCCGGCCGAGGAGCACATTCCCAGTCTGCTCGCCTGCTCCGACGTGATGGGCACCGGCTGGTACGCGGCCGTCGCTGCCGAGGTGCGGCCCGGCGACACGGTCGCCGTGGTCGGCGACGGCGCGGTCGGCCTGTGCGCGGTCATCGCCGCCAAGGAACTGGGCGCGACGCGGATCATCGCCATGTCCCGGCACGAGGCCCGGCAGAAGCTGGCCCGCGAGTTTGGGGCCACCGACATCGTCGCCGAGCGCGGCGAGGAGGGCATCGCCCGCATCAAGGAGATGACCGGCGGGATCGGCGCCGACCGCGTCTTGGAGTGCGTGGGCACACCGGAGGCGATGCAGCAGGCGCTGCGCTCGACGCGGCCCGGCGGCAACGTCGGCTTCGTCGGCGTCCCCCACGGCGTGGCGATCGACGGCACCGAACTGTTCTACTCCCACGTCGGCCTGCGCGGCGGCCCCGCCCCCGTGCGCGAGTTCCTGCCCGACCTGATCGACCGCGTGCTCACCGGCCGCATCAACCCCGGCAAGGTCTTCGACCTCACCCTGCCGCTCGGACAGGTCGCCGACGCCTACCAGGCCATGGACGAACGGCGCGCCATCAAGGCACTCCTCAAGCCCTGAGCCGACCGTTGCACAGCACGCGGCGCGAGTCGGCCATGGCCGGTCGGCGCTCGCTTCGGGCAGACCTTTGCCGAAGTGCCCCGACCGCGCCCGCCGGCCGCACATGCTCGGCGCCCCGCACGGCCCGAGGACCGTTCCTCCAGCGTCCCGGCATGGCACGCCCCGGCCCGTTGAGGCTGCGTGCGCTGCGCTCTGTGCACTGCCCTACTGGATTGGACGCACCACCTATGACGATGACGTACAACCACCTCGGCCGGACCGGCCTGAAGGTCAGCAAGCTCGGCCTGGGAACCATGAACTTCGGCTGGGTCACCGGCGAGCCCACCGGCTTCGCCATCCTCGACCGGGCCGTCGAGGAAGGCATCAACTTCATCGACACCGCCGACGTCTACGGCGGACCGCAGTCACCCGACATGGAACAGGGCTACGGTCTCTCCGAGGAGATCATCGGCCGCTGGCTGGCCCAAGGAGACGGCCGACGCGACAAGATCGTGCTGGCCACCAAGCTCTACCAGCCCATGGGTACCGGCCCGAACGACAAGTACCTCTCGGCCTACAAGATCCGCAGGGCCGCTGAGGCCAGCCTCCGACGGCTGCAGACCGACCACATCGACTTGTACCAGATGCACCATATCGACCGCTCCACGCCGTGGGACGAGATCTGGCAGGCCATGGAACAACTTGTCCGCGAGGGCAAGGTCACCTACGTAGGCAGCAGCAACTTCGCCGGCTGGCACATCGCCACCGCCCAGCAGGAAGCGGGCAAGCAGCACTTCCTGGGTCTCGTGTCCGAGCAGAGCCTGTACAACCTGGGCGCCCGCACCATCGAACTCGAACTGATCCCCGCCCTGCGCCACTACGGTCTCGGCCTGATCCCTTGGAGCCCGCTGGGCGGCGGCCTGCTCGGCGGCGCCCTGCGCAAGGCCGACAGCGGCCGGCGCTCGTCCCCCGACTTCCTGGCCACCGTCGAGCAGCACCGGCCGCAGCTCGAACGCTACGAAGCCTTGTGCGCGGACCTCGGCGAGCGGCCCGCGGACGTCGCCCTCGCGTGGCTGCTGCACAACCCGGCGGTCGCCACCACCATCGTCGGACCGCGCACCCCCGAGCAGCTGACCGAATCGCTGCGCGCCCCGCACCTGTCCCTGTCGCCCGAGACTCTCCGGACGCTCGACGAAATCTGGCCGGGCCCCGGCGGCGAGGCCCCCGAGGCGTACGCCTGGTAGCCCGGCGAGTAAGGCGACAAGACGGCCGCCCGACTGAACCGCGCCGAGTTTCGTGGAGGCCGTGATGTGCCTCGGGTTCTGTGGAGTCGGTGAACCGCGCCGAGTTCCGTAGAGTCTCTGATGTGGCTCGGGTTTCGCCGCGCACACGCCGTTGCTCCACACACTCGTTGCACGACCGCGCCCGGTCGTACGACTCCCGCTACCCGGGAGTCGTAAGCATGGTTTATGCATATCTTGCTCCGCAGCCTGGTGGACGATCTGCGTAAACAGGGCCACGAGGTGTGCACCGCGGTGGCCGGGCGGGCGGTGCGCCGGGCCCCCGCCCGGATCGTCGCGGAGCTGCGGCTGCGTCCCGGCGACACCGCCCTGCGGCTGGAGCGGGTCCGCGAGTTCGCGGGACGTCCCGCCGTACACCAGGTGTCCTGGATCCGTCGGCCGGTGGCTGACCGGATCCGCGACCGCGACTTCACCGCCGTCTCCCTCTACACGGCCCTCGCCGACGCGGGAGTGACGGTCGCCCGGGCGTCCGAGGTGGTCCGGCCCGGTCTGCTCGGCCCCGCCGCCGCCCGCCATCTCCACAAGCCGCAGGGCAGCCCGGTGCTCGTCAGCAGCCGGATCACCTACACGCTCGACGCCACCCCCGTGGTGTCCGACCATGCCACCATCCTCGGCAGCATGATGGAGATCCGCACCGAACGCGCCGCCACCGGCATCTCTCTCACCTGGGGCGCCACCAGCTGAGAACCCTGGTGCACCCGGTCTGTGGTGGCGACGGAGGTGACAACGTCACGCGCGCTCGCGGTTGATCTCGCGGCGGCGTCGATCGCCGTCGGCGCGGCGGTCACCTCCTCCAGCGACCGCGCCTCGATGGTGACCGGCGCGATCGTGCGAGTTGCCCAGCCTGAGGCACGGACGGAGCCGTGCGCAGGTCGGCCGACCGCAAACGTAAGGGCAGCCGGGGAGGCCGCCCTTTACGCCTTCGATGAGGTTCGGATCATCGATCTATTACATCGCAGCGATGTGGGTCCAGTTGGTACTGAACGCTCCCGCCGGATATGAACGCAGCGTCACGTGACCCTTGCTGGCGTCGACGGTGCCGATTGCGCCCGAGCCGTTGGCCGAGTTGTACCACAGGATCCGGCCCCACGAATTCACCACGTGGGTCCAGTGCGAAGAGAACGCTCCCGCCGGATATGAACGCAGCGTCACGTGACTATTGCTGGTCTCGTCGATGGTGCCGATTGCACCCGAGCCGTTGGCCGAGTTGTACCACAGGATCCGGGAAGGGGCCTTACCAGCGAAAACGATGTGGGTCCAGTTGGTACTGAACGCTCCCGCCGGATATGAACGCAGCGTCACGTGACTGTACTCGGGGTTGATGTAACCGATTGCGCCTGATCCGTTGGCTGAGTTGTACCAGAGAATCCGTCTCCCTCCCACGGCGACGACGTGGGTCCAGCTCGGGCTGAAGGATCCTGCCGGATATGAGCGCAGCGTCGAGTGACTATTGCTGGTCTCGTCGACGGCGCCGATTGCGCCCGAGCCGTTGGCCGAGTTGTACCACAGGATCCGGCTCCCCACGGCGACGACGTGGGTCCAGCTCGGGCTGAAGGATCCTGCCGGATATGAGCGCAGCGTCGAGTGACTATTGCTGGTCTCGTCGACGGCGCC